>NZ_CP101751.1:627357-941036 GCF_024496085.1 Flavobacterium cerinum
ATCCTGATTATCGATATTCCGCCCAAACTACGAGGGGAACATCGTGAAAATTTTGTTGCTAAAATACAGACTTTGATTTCCTGTATCGTCAAAACCACTATCACTAACGTTATTTTTATCAGCTCTACTTCGGTTTATCCGGACACCGATTCGGAAATAACAGAAGAAACTTTTTTACAACCGGATGCAGAAAACGGCAGACAACTTCTGGAAGCTGAAACCCTTTTAAAGGATAATACGAATTTCAAAACGACTATAATACGATTTGGCGGTTTAATCGGAAAAGACAGAAATCCGGTAAAATATCTTGCCGGAAAAGAAAACATTGAAAACCCGGATAGTCCGATCAATTTTATTCATCAAGACGACTGCATTGGCATTATAAGCGCCGTTATTGAGAAAGAAATATGGAACGAAACTTTTAATGCGGTTACCCCGTTTCATCCGACCCGTGAAAATTATTATACCCAAAAAGCGATTGAATACGGACTGCCAATCCCAAAATTCAATCATCAAAACCCGTCATCGCAAAAAATCATCCGTTCTGACAAATTACAACGTATTTTAGAATATAAATTTCAGATTTCCGAACTTTGATCACTCTCCCGGTTACCAGAAAAAATGTAATTTTATAGTTACTAAAAACAGCTCCGATGAACTTTTATGATATTGCTATCTTACGGTTGTCTAATCAATGGTTAGAGAAAAGTCCGGCCGCTACAATTCCGGAAATTGTATCCCATATGGGAGCGATACAAGCACAGGATTTTGCAATGTCTAAATGGGCTTTAGGCATTCGAAAACCAGAAGCTACAGAAAGCTCCGTTGAAGCAGCCATTGATTCCGGTTCCATTATCCGCACTCACATATTACGTCCGACCTGGCATATCATACCCGCTTCCGATATTTACTGGATGCTGGATTTATCTGCTAAAAGGATTAAAGGTAGTTCCAATGGCCGTTTAAAAGAACTGGAATTAACTCCGGAAGTACTTTCCCGTTGTTATGCTTTATTAGAAAAAACACTTCTCGGAAATAATCATCAAACGCGAGATGAACTCGTATCGTTGTTTGAACAGCATAACATTGCCAACTATGACAATCGGGTTTCTCATATTTTAGTTCAGGCGGAACAAGACGGTCTTATTTGTAGCGGCAAAATCAAACAGGGAAAAACCACTTATGCTTTACTCCCGGAATGGGTTCCGCAAAAAAAGAGCTTTTCAAAAGAAGAAGCACTGGAGAAACTAGCCCGGACTTATTTTTTCAGTCATGGTCCGGCAACTTTACCGGATTTTCAGTGGTGGTCCGGTTTATCATTATCAGAAGTCAGAAAAGCACTCGAACTGGTTAAACCGGATTTACTATCAGAAGTTATCGGGACTGAAACCTATTGGTTTTTTAACAACAATAGTGTTCCGATAATTAAAGAAAGTCTTCATTTATTACCTGCTTTTGATGAATTTATCATCAGCTATAAAGATCGAAGTGCTACCCTTACATTGGATCATCATAAAAAAGCCATTACGAAAAACGGCATTTTTCATCCGGTTATACTCCATAACGGAATTGCCGTAGGAATATGGAAACGTTTGATTAAAAAACAAACCGTTATGGTCGACATTTATCCTTTTAGCACCTTTACCGAATCCTTAAAAGAACCTTTAGAAAACAAAATACGTCAATTCGGCGTTTTTTTAAATAAAGAAACTACTATTCAATATCACTCATGAAACAAAACATAGCACATATTACGCTTTTGGTAAACGATTATGATGAAACCATTGCTTTTTATACCCAACAACTTCAATTTTCGATATTGGAAAACATTCATGGCGAAGACGGAAGACGATGGGTCACACTTGCTCCGAAAGGCAATCCTGGTAGCGCCTTAGCTTTGATAAAAGCGGAAACTCCGGCACAAAAAGAGAGAGTCGGAAATCAAACCGGAGGCGGTGTTTCCTTTTTTCTGAACACCGATAATATCGAACGCGATCTGAATCATTTCAGACAACAGCAGGTAACGATTACAAGAGAAATTGTAGATGAACCCTGGGGAAAAGTAGCCATTTTCGCCGATCTGTACGGCAATCTTTGGGACTTAATCGAATCCGCATGAAAACAACAAACTATTACAACACGTTTATAGCCGTTGCCGAGGATTGCCCGGTAACACAAGCGGAAGTTCCATCTTTACACGGTGCGGCAAAATCGGCTGTAAATCTGCAATTCGAAACCATCATCGAAAATCCGTATCAGTACACTTCCGATGATATACTATTCCTTGTTCATGCACTCAAAAATCACATCCCAAAATCGGATCACGAAAGGGAACTCTTTTTTTCAAAGAGTCAGGCTTGTTTGCGTTGCTCTCCGCTTTCAAAACGCTATGGTTGGGGTACACATCATAATTCCGATGGTAAAGTCGCTCTTTATGCCATCGCATCGGAAGACTATCAAAAACTAGTAAATGATCCGTCGCTAACACAGGTAAAAGCAATGCGATCCAAACGGAAATAATTCGTTTTACTCTTTTATTTTAACCGGATAGTATCCGGTTTTTTTATTCTACCCCTTTACACATCACTGCAATTTCCGCTATTTTATCACAAATTTTTTGTTTTGTATTTTTTTAAAAAAATCATAACAAACATTTAATTATTTTATATATTTGGTACATATTTAACTATTTTTAACTTGTAATTACAATTAAAAATAGTACTATTTGCACCAAAAAGAGTCCTGATCATTTTTTACAAGCCTCATAATTTTACGCATTTGTTTTCAAGGTATTACAGCATTCCACATACTTTTTCAAGTCGAATTTTAACACCAAAAACAATAAATTATGAAAAAAAGCTTACTCCTACTGTCCGCTTTGCTCGCTTCATTTGCAGCAATGGCACAGGTTCCGGAAACCAGCAGCCCGGACGACCCACCAAGTTACACCCAACCTCAGGAAAACCAGACGCCGGTGTATGAGTTAAACCCGACGCAATTAAGTCCTGAAATTCAGGAATACCTCCACGGTCGTGTGGAAGGTTTTTCGGCCTATCGTTTTGATTATGCCGCCCTAAACGATTACCTGCTCAAAAATCCGTATGCGCTGGAATTTATTCTGAAATCCGATGCCGGTACAACCAAGTTCACAATGCAACGCCACGACATGCGCGCCCTCGATTATACCGAAGGGATTACTCATGAAGGTGGTGAAAGTCAGATTACATTCCAGCGTACTGCCGAAACCGACCTCAACTATAATGTTCCGACGATAAAAGGGATTGCCGATAATAATCCGACCATCCTGACACGTCTGGCCGTTTTTAACGACAATCTTGTCGGCATAAAATGGAATACCGAAGGCAACGAAGTTTTGTATTATACGTCACTTCAGGATTTTATCAAGCTAAACGGCGACGATTTTGTAACCGATGAAAATCCGTTATTGGTTTTTAATCTCAGCAATATCATCAGTACGCAAAACTCGCGTTGTGTGCAGATACAAGATGCGCTTCAACAAACCTCAACAGGGCAAAAAGGTTATTTTAACGAGTGTACTCCTCGATTTCTAACTATAGCTGCTGAAGGCGATAAACCCTGGTGCGATCAGAACGGTAGTAATTCGGCTTCCAATATCCTGCAAAGTTTGTTTTTAGTAGAATGTGTTTACACCCATTATTTCAACATCTCCTTTATCGTAAAACACATCAATCTGTTACCGAATAACGGTTCACTGTACAACACCAATAACGCATCCGATTTACTGTATAAATTCCGGGACAACTGGAATGCCAACCATACCAATAAAGATCGCGATCTGGCTTTATTGTTTACCGGAAGGCGACCGGATAGCGGAACCGTAGGTATTGCCTTCACCAATTCTCTTTGTAACACCAATTGGGCCTATGCCGTTATTGGTAAAGACCCGACACGAACACGTATTATTTCGCACGAAATAGGTCATATTTTTGGCTCCCTTCACGATGATGAACACTACGGATCGGCTCCTTGTACCGGAAGCAACATCCCGATTATGTGTATGTATACGTCTTCACATACACCGCTGTACTTTAGTCCGCATACCCGAAGCATCATCCTGAATTCGATTAACAGTCATGCGTATTGCTTAAACGACTATGCCAATGTTAACAATGCCAACGAAATGGTAAAATCCTGGACCAATAACCGAAACCTGAAATGGATCGCAACCTGGTATATGCAGTTAGGTGATTATATGCTGACCGGAAATTTTGACGGCGAAAATAACGACGAGGAAATTTTCTTCGCCAATCCGGATCGAAACTGGGTCGGAATTATGGATTTCTCCTGCGATCAGGGAACCGACTGGTATCATCTTTGGGGTAATGGCGGAAACCGTACGTTCGGATGCTGGTACCGCAATTATGGCGATCGTTATTATTCGGGTGACTTTGACGGTGACGGAAAAGATGAAATTTTATCGCGAACCGATACCGGAAGTTGGGCGCAAATCAAAGAATATCTTCCGGCAACCTGGTCATGGAAAGAACGCTGGAGCAATAACGGAAATAATACCCCTATTGCTTATTGGTATATGGGACCACAGGATACACTTATTGTCGGTGATTTCGATGGTGACGGAAAAGACGAATTACTGTGTGTCAATCCAAACGGATGGTCGCATCTGGTTAAATTCAATTCCACAGGCGGCGGATGGTATACACCGCAAACCATTTGGAGCAACAATGGTTCCGGATGGATCGGTGGCTTACAGATTTCACAGATTCAGCGCTACTTAAAAGGAAAAATGCGGACCACTACCCGTGATGAGTTATATGCTTTTGTATCCAATTCGTCCAGTAGTTTCTCGGCTATTATGCGTTTCACCGGAAGTGGATGGACGCTAACCGGCGGACAAGGATTAGGAACCAGTTTTACCACAACCAATGTAACTCCTGCTCATTCGAGTTATAAAATGATGACCGGTAATCTGGACAATGACGGTTATAGCGAATATCTGGCGATAAGTAACAACTGGATCGGTAGTTATGATTATAGTAACGGCGGACCGGGCATGTCTTTTAACTGGAGTAACGGCGGTAGTTCGTTTTATAGCGACTGGTATCTGAATCAACCTTCCCGACAATTTCTGGTAAAAGCAGCTCCAACAGCTCCGGATCAGATTTTTAATATCCAATATATTAAACGCAGCTCCGGATGGTGGTTTTGGTATAGAGAATGGTATGAAGCCAATCTGGCAGCAATGTACCGCAGGGAATTACCAACTAAAAACATGAAAGAAGCCGAACCGATACTGAATTTCGAAAAACCATCGGCAATTTCTGTAAACGACAATATGTTGATCTATCCGAATCCGACGAACGACCTTCTAAATATCGACTTTAACAATCTGGAAGTAAAACAGGCTTATGTTGAAATTGTTGATATTACCGGAAAAATCGTAGTAGAACAACCGTTAACCGGACAAAACAATTCGCTGTCCTTACAGCAATTATCCGGCGGCATGTATATTATCCGAATTCATTCGGAAAACCAACCGTTAATTACACAGAAGATTGTGGTTAATAAAAAATAAACGCATTAATTAGGGCGAACCCTAAAATAAAAAAGCCCCGATTATATCGGGGCTTACTTTTTTACCAGATTTTAACTCTGTCTTCCGGTTTTACATATAATTTATCACTTGGTTTAATGTCGAATGCTTCATAGAAAGCGTCCACATTTTGTAGCGGCACATAAGCACGGTACATTCCCGGTGAATGCGGATCCGTTTTAACTTGATTTTTAACCGCTTCATCTCTCATTTTCGAACGCCAGATTGTCGCCCATGAAATAAAGAAACGTTGTTCCGGTGTGAATCCGTCGATTAAGCCCGGATTTCCGTTTTTCTTAAGGAACAATTGCAATCCGTCATAAGCAGCATTTACACCACCTAAGTCTCCGATGTTTTCTCCCAACGTAAATTTACCGTCAACAAAAGTACCCGGTAGCGGTTCTAAAGCGCTATATTGAGCAGCCAAAGCACCTCCTAAACCGGTGAATTGTTTTAAATCTTCATCTGTCCACCAGTTTACTAAGTTTCCGTCCGCATTATAGCGCGCTCCGGAATCATCGAATCCGTGTGAAATTTCGTGACCGATTACAGCACCGATACCACCATAGTTAACCGCTTCATCTGCTTTATAATCGTAAAACGGCGGTTGTAAGATGGCAGCCGGGAATACGATTTCGTTGTATGAAGGATTAAAATAAGCATTTACCGTTTGCGGTGACATTCCCCAACGGGTTTTGTCCACCGGTTTTTTCAAATCGTCTATGTTTTCCTGGAATCCCCAACGCGCAACATTTTTCATGTTTTCGTAGTACGCACCACCGTTAGCCGGTCCGGTGATTTCCAATTTGGAATAATCTTTCCATTTATCTGGGTAACCGATTTTTACAGTCGACTTTCTTAGTTTCGCAATCGCGCCCTGTTTGGTTGCCGGTGTCATCCACGGTAAACGATTGATACGGTTTTCGAAGGCAAGAAATACGTTTTCGATCATCGCTTTGGCTTTCGCTTTAGCTTCAGCCGGGAATTTTTCAGCAACATATAATTTACCTAATGCTTCACCTACAGTTCCGTTTACTACTTGTAAAGCTCTTTCTTCTCTCGGACGTTGTTTAATCGCTCCCTGAAGTGTTTTACTATAGAAATCCCAGTTTGCGTTTTCAATATCGGTTGTCAAAACACCTGTTGATTTGTTGATCAATGTCCAACGTAAATACGCTTTCCAACTTTCTACATCACCTTGTTTGAAGATGTCTTCTAAAGCGGTCATATAACGCGGTTGAGAAACCACCAACGAATCCAGATTTTGCACACCCAAACCATCAAAATAGTTTTTCCAGTTTACCGATGGTGTTAATTTTTGTAAATCCGCTACACGCATCGGGTTGTATGTTTTTCTTCTGTCGCGACGCTCCACACGATCCAGTCTCGGTTTAGCCATAGCCGTTTCCAATGCCAGTACTTTTGCTGCATCGTCTTTAGCCTGAGTTGGTCCTTCTCCTAAAAACTGTAACATTCGGGCTACGTGAGCCACATATTTTTCTCTTTTTTCTTTTGAATCGGCATCATCCGAAATATAATAGTCACGATCCGGTAATCCAAGACTTCCCAAACCAACGTATACTACATTTCTATTACTGTTTTTCGCATCGGCTCCGATTCCCATTCCATAAAAACCTAAACCGCCTTCTGATTCGGCTTCCAGTAAAAGGGTATTCAGATCCTGTACGTTTTTAACCGCATTGATTTTAGCCAAAGCCGGTTTGATCGGGTCAATTCCACGTTTGTTACGTGCAATCGTGTCCATAAACGTTTTATATACGTTTACTGCTTTAGCCTGATCGGATTTCGGATCCAGGTTTTTATCCGCTGCCGCTTTCTTTAAAATAGCCAAAGCATCTTTATCGGTATTCTGACGTAATTCGTCAAAACTTCCCCAACGGGTTTTATCACTTGGGATTTCGGTTTTGTCAAACCAGGTTCCGTTTACATAACGGAAGAAATCATCACCCGGTTTTACCGATTTATCCATATAACTCAGGTTAATCCCCGGATGCGTAGCTTGTTTTTCAGCAGTTGCTGTCGTTTGTCCTGATTTACAAGAAAAAAGAACTAACGAAGCTGTTGCGCCAAGCAATACACCTTTATTCATTTTTATTTCCATATTGTTAAGTTTGGTTGCTATTTGTGTTTCGGATAACAAAAATAACAATTCAGAGCCGAATTGATTTTTTTATTTGTTAAAATTAAACCGCGTGTGATTTAGGCAATATTTAACCGCCTAATAGCGAACTTCTTTTTACTTTTGCAAAAAATTATATCATGCTTAGCTTTTTCAAAAAATACCGGTTGTTTTTTATTGTCCTTTTTGTTCTTTCTGCTATCATTATTACGCTTTTTTACAACGCACTCACCCCTAAAAAACACTTACCGATCTATACGCCTTCGATGGTTAATCCAGAATTAGTAGACACTACTATACAACATGTGGCCAATCATCATAAAATTGCCGACTTTGCTTTTCTCAATCAAAACGGAAAAATGATCACGCAAAAGGATTATGAAGGAAAAATTTATGTAGCCGATTTCTTTTTCACCACTTGTCCGACTATTTGTCCAATTATGACGACCAATATGGTATGGCTTCAGGACAAAATCAAAAACAATCCTAAAGTGATGTTGCTTTCACATTCGGTTACACCGGATATTGACAGTGTACCGGTGTTAAAAAAATATGCGCTGGACAAAGGTGTTATTGACAGCAAATGGAATCTGGTTACCGGAGACAAAAAAGACATCTACTACATCGCCCGTAAATCATACCTGGCTGTAAAAACCGGAAAACCGGAGGAATTATATGACATGGTTCATACAGAAAATTTTGTTTTGGTTGATTCCAAACGTCGCGTTCGCGGATTTTACGATGGTACAAAAATAGAAGATGTACAGCGTTTACTGGAGGATATCAACTGGTTGTCTGCTCAGGAAAAATAAATTCTTCTTCCTGCTTCGTGGATTCATAAAAAAATGTGAAAGTCGGTTTTAACATGGCGTATCCGTTTTAAATGTTTACTTTTGTAGTTCTATTTTAATTCAATCTAAATAAGGTGAAAATTACGTTAGCGCAAATAAAAAAAGGGCAAAAAGCATTGATTAACGACTTCGATGTTGACGTTATCCCACTTAAATTACTGGAAATGGGGTGCCTTCCGGGCAACACTGTAGAACTATTACAAGTAGCTCCATTAGGCGATCCGCTTTATATTAATGTTAATGACAGCCATGTAGCGATTCGCCTTGAAACCGCCAGACAAATTGAGGTTGAGATTATAAAGGAATAAGTTCATGAGTACAAGCACGTTAAAAGTAGCCTTAATAGGTAATCCAAACACAGGAAAAACATCCGTTTTCAATCAACTAACCGGTCTGAATCAGAAAGTAGGGAACTACCCGGGTATTACTGTCGACAAAAAACAAGGAGTCTCTAAATTATCCCCATCGGTAAAAGCAACTATTCTTGATTTACCGGGAACCTATAGTTTAAATGCGAGTTCACTTGATGAAAATGTCGTTATTGAATTGTTGATGAACAAAAACGACAAGGATTTTCCGGATGTTGCGGTTGTGGTTACCGAAGTGGAAAACTTAAAACGTAATTTACTCCTGTTTACTCAGATTAAAGATCTGGAAATCCCGACCATTCTAGTGATCAATATGTCCGACCGAATGGAACATAAAGGGATTACGCTAGACATTCCGTATTTGGAGAAGGAACTGAAAACCAAAATTGCATTGGTGAGTTCCCGTAAAAAAACCGGTATTGAAAACCTGAAAAATCTTATTATTAATTATAAGGAGCTTTCAACAGAACCTTGTTTGAATGCTTCCGGTATTGATGCGGATTATTTTAATAGTCTTCGACATGCTTTCCCAAATCAGCTTTTATACAAATTATGGCTGGTGATTACACAAGATGTCAACTTCGGAAACCTGCATCGCAATGAAGTTTCGATTCAATCCTTTGTTAAATCGGATGCCGATCTGAAACGATTACAACAAAAAGAAACAATAAAACGATATCAGTTTATCAACGATGTTCTTAAAGTTGGTTATACAGTAAACCAGAAAGAAGCAAAAGACATTCGCGCCCGACTGGATCGTGTTTTAACGCATAAATTTTTCGGTTATATTATCTTTTTCGGCATATTATTACTGATTTTTCAGTCGATCTTTAGCTGGTCGAGTATCCCGATGGATTTTATCGATGAGAGTTTTGCTTCGCTTAGCGCTTATGCCGCAGAAAATTTACCGCCCGGATTATTAACCGATCTGATTTCTGAAGGGATTATCCCGGGTCTTGGCGGTATCATCATTTTTATTCCGCAAATCGCATTCCTGTTCCTGTTCATCTCCATATTGGAGGAAAGCGGTTATATGAGTCGGGTTGTATTCCTGATGGACAAAATTATGCGTCGTTTCGGATTAAGCGGAAAAAGCGTCGTGCCGTTGATTTCCGGTACCGCCTGTGCCATCCCGGCAATTATGGCTGCCCGTAATATTGAAAACTGGAAAGAACGTTTGATTACCATATTAGTGACCCCATTTACCACTTGTTCTGCCCGTTTACCGGTATATGCCATCCTTATTTCGTTGATCATTCCGGAAAAACATATATTGGGAGTCTTTAATTTACAAGGATTAACTTTAATGACCTTATATCTGTTAGGTTTTGGTATGGCGATTTTATCGGCTTATATTCTAAACAAAATCCTGAAAGTAAAAGGGAAATCGTATTTCGTAATTGAAATGCCGGGTTATAAAGTGCCGTTATTTAAAAACGTAGCATTAAACGTTATCGAAAAAACCAAAGCCTTTGTTTTTGGAGCCGGTAAAATTATCCTGTCACTGTCTGTTATTTTGTGGTTCCTGGGTTCACATGGTCCGGGTACTAATTTTAAAAATGCCGAGCAGATTATCGAACAGGAATTGGTTCAAAATAAAATCAGCGGTGAAAAAGAAGATTTGGTTGCTTCGTATAAATTAGAAAACTCCTATATCGGAATAATCGGAAAATCGATCGAACCGGTGATTCGTCCATTGGGATATGACTGGAAAATCGGTATCGCTGTGGTGACTTCCTTTGCCGCTCGTGAAGTTTTTGTAGGAACACTGGCAACGATTTACAGTGTAGGAAGTCATTCTGAAGAAGAAACTACCATTAAAAACCGTATGAATGCTGAGATTAACCCGATTACCGGTCAGAAAGTGTTTAACTTCGCTTCCGGTGTATCGCTCTTATTATTCTATGCTTTTGCCATGCAGTGTATTTCAACATTGGCCATCACCAAAAAGGAAACCAATTCCTGGAAATGGCCGGCAATTCAGTTGGTTTTTATGAGTGGGTTTGCCTATATCGTTTCACTTGTAGCGTATCAAATTTTACAATAATATGATCGATTTTCAGCAAATAGCCGTTTATGTAATCCTCGCTGCTGCGGTCTTATTCTTAATCCGAAAGTATTTCTGGAAAAAGAAAAAGAAAAATTGCGGTGGCCCGGATTGTGGTTGTAGTTAATGGTCTTTTACCACTAATAACGGAATCTTTATTTTATGACGAACGGCATCAACTGTGGTTCCGAACAACAAGTCTTTAAACCAATTGTGCCCGTGAGCTCCTAAAACCAGAATGTCAAAATCATTTTCATTGACTACTTTGGCGATACTCTTTTTCGGACTTCCGAAATCCAATATACTGCTCACCTGATACCCTTTGGCTTCTAACACTTTTTTGTATTCTTCAAGGTAATAATGGTCACTTGTTGTTTCATAGTCATGTGTTTCATTTCCATGAACCATAGCTCCTACTGTTTCAACAACGTGAATAATGGTATAATGCGCCGTTTTCCCACCTAATTGTAACGCACTGGCAATGCTTTTCTGATCGGTTTTTGAAAAATCCAATGCAATCGCAATTCTGGAATATACGATAGGTTTATCCGATTCACTCACCACAATCTCATTGATATGCGGCACCAGTTTCGGAATCGTTCTACTTTTTTCGATAAACGGTTTTACAATGATATAGAGTAGTAAAAAAGTCGCAAGTATAGCGATTGGCACTACAAACAACCAAATATAAAGCGGATGTTCCGATGTTGTAATCCAGGTACTAATTTCATCAAAAACCAGTTTTGCATTTAAAGCGACAATAATCAAGGCAACAAACCAGGACGCAATTTTGGTCCGTTTACCAATTGCAAAGCCCTGCATTTTTGTATTATCACTCACAAAATGGATTAGCGGTATAATAGCAAATCCCAATTGTAAACTCAGAACGACCTGACTTAATAAGAGTAATTTCCCGGTTGCTTCTTCTCCGAAATAAATAATCGCAATTAAAGCCGGTACAATAGCAATCAAACGGGTTATAATTCGGCGTACCCATGGCTGAATACGTAAATTCAGGTAACCTTCCATTACAATCTGCCCCGCAAGTGTTCCGGTTATTGTCGAACTTTGACCTGCCGCGATTAGTGCCAATGCAAATAAAACCGAAGCCCAATGGGTTCCCAATAACGGTTCCAGCAAACGATGCGCATCTTGTATTTCGGCAACTTCATGCATTCCGTTTGTATAAAAGGCGGCAGCGGCCAAAATTAAAATAGCCGCATTGACAAAAAAGGCCATATTGAGTGCCAATAAAGAATCAAAGAAATTATACCGAATCGCTTGTCGGATTCCTTTTTCACTTCGGTCAAATTTCCGGGTTTGTACCAATGAGGAATGCAAATAGAGATTATGCGGCATAACCGTCGCTCCGATAATTCCGATCGCAATATACAATGCTGTACTATCCGGTATGGATGGGATCAATCCTTTTGCAATTTCGGTAACATCGGGTTTGGCCAGAAATAATTCAACCAAAAATGACAGTCCGATAATTGCGATTAATGCAATAATAAAGGCTTCCATTTTCCGAATACCTTTATTCAGTAAAAACAACAATAGAAAGGTATCCAGCATGGTAATACTCACTCCCCAAAGCAACGGAATATCAAATAACAACTGTAATCCGATTGCCATCCCGAGTACCTCAGCAAGATCGCAAGCTGCAATAGCTATCTCTGCCAAAATATACAACACCATATTTACCGGACGTGAATAAGTATCGCGGGATGCCTGTGCCAAATCCCGTTGGCGAACAATTCCCAATCGCGCACTAAGACTCTGTAATAACAAAGCCATAATGTTGGACATCAGTAATACCCAAATCAGTTTATAGCCGAACTGACTTCCTCCGGCAATATCCGTAGCCCAATTTCCCGGATCCATATAACCGACACTGACCATATAGGCCGGACCGAAAAAGGCCAGAATTTTTTTCCATACTGAAGTATTTTGTACTATCGCAACCGATTCGTGTACTTCTTCCAGTGAATTTGTTGTTTTACGCGTCATAATCAAGGAGCTAATTTCACAAAAAGATTATTCGCAATCTTATTGGAAATAATCATTTCTTTTCCTTCTACAATAATTGTAAGTGACATATCAAAAGTTTCTTTTCCGACAATTTCAATTTTAGAACCCAATGCGATTTGTTGCTTATCGAGGTATTGCAGAAAAGAAGAGGACGAATCTTTGACACCGACACAGATTCCTTTTTGCCCGGTTTCAAGATCCGATAACAATTGTTTATCAATTTTTTTAATTTCACCTTTCGCATTCGGAATCGGATCACCATGCGGATCCTCTGTCGGAAATCCTAAATAAGCATCCAGTTTATTAATCAGTTTTTCCGATTTAATATGTTCCAGTTCTTCCGCTACATCATGTACCTCATCCCATGTAAAATCTAGCTTTTCCACTAGAAATACTTCCCATAAACGGTGTTTTCGCACAATCATTTTAGCCGCTAGCAATCCTTTCTCCGTTAAGGTTACCCCTTGATATTTCTGATACAATACCAATTCTTTTTCCGCCAGCTTTTTGACCATATCGGTAACCGATGAAGCTTTACTTTCGATCATTCCGGCTATAGCATTCGTATTAACACCTCGCGGAGAGACAACGGATAAATGATATATAACTTTTAAATAGTTTTCTTCTGAATGCGTCATGGGGATAATTTTTACGTTTTCAAAAATACAAATTTTTTTGATTCAAAAATTATTTTTAGTTTTGTCTAAATTTTAATTTAAATCAAATCAAAAATAATATTGTGAGAAATCTAATTTTACTCTTTTTTACCTGCCTGTTAACGGGTTATACTGTTTCGGCTCAAACGACCGTAAAGGGAAAAGTCGCTACCGATGGTCTGCCGTTACAATATGCTAATGTTGTTATCGGAAAACTTCAAAAAGGAAGTGCGACCGATGCCGACGGAAATTTTAGTATCGAAAATGTTGCTCCCGGCACTTATGAAATCCAGGTTACCTTTACCGGTTTCCGTTCTCAGAAAAAAAATATTACAATTGGTGACACGACAACACTTGTGGTTAATTTCGATTTAAAAGAAAATCAATCATTGGATGAAGTCGTTGTTACCGGTACACTGAAAGCGGTGAACAGACTCGAAAGCCCTGTTCCCGTTGAAGTGTACAAGCCTACTTTTTTTAAAAAGAATCCAACTTCCAACATCTTTGAAGCTTTACAAAACGTAAACGGAGTACGCCCGCAATTAAACTGTAATGTGTGTAATACCGGCGATATCCATATTAACGGACTGGAAGGTCCTTATACTCTGGTTTTGATTGACGGAATGCCGATTGTAAGCGGCTTATCAACTGTTTATGGATTATCGGGGATTCCAAATTCTTTGCTTGAACGTGTTGAAATCGTTAAAGGTCCGGCTTCGTCCTTATACGGAAGTGAGGCCGTTGGCGGATTAATTAACATTATCACCAAAAGCCCGAAAACGGCTCCGGTATTTTCAGCAGATGCTTTCGGAACCAGTTGGGGCGAATTCAATGCCGATCTGGGTTTTAAATCGAATATCGGAAAATCGGTATCTTTTTTAACCGGTGTAAATTATTTCAACTATAGCAATCCGATCGATAAAAACAATGATAATTTCACCGATGTAACACTACAAGATCGGGTTTCTGTTTTCCAAAAATGGAATTTTAACCGAAAAAGCAACAAACTGTTTTCTATAGCCGGGCGATATTTTTATGAAGATCGTTGGGGCGGTGAAATGCAATGGGAGAAGAAATACCGTGGCGGTGATCAAGTTTACGGCGAGAGTATTTATACCAAACGATGGGAATTAATCGGCGCCTATGAATTACCGATAGCTGAAAAAATGCTTTTTTCATTTTCTTATACGGACCACGATCAGAATTCCGTATATGGTAATTCTCCTTTTATGGCTGTACAGCGAATCGGTTTCGGACAGTTGACCTGGGATAAAAAAATTAAAAATCACGATTTATTATTCGGTACGGCATTGCGTTATCAATTGTACAACGACAATACTCCGGCAACCAATACCGCCGATGAAACCTGGATTCCGAGTCTTTTTGTACAGGATGAGATCTCTTTTGCAAAAAAACACAGTATTCTCTTAGGAGCGCGTTACGATTATAACAGCAATCACGGTTCTATTTTTACGCCCCGTTTTGCTTACAAATGGAAAGTAAACGACAATAATATTATTCGTTTAAATGCCGGAACCGGTTTCCGTATTGTAAATCTGTTTACCGAAGAACACGCAGCTCTTACCGGCTCGCGTGAAGTAATTGTCGTAGGCGATTTAAAACCGGAGCGTTCCTATAATGTCAATTTGAATTATTTGAAGAAATTCTATAGTCAAAACGGGAACTTTATCGGTATTGAAACCAGTGCATGGTATACTTATTTTACCAATTCGATTATTCCGGATTATGACACCAACCCGAATCAGATCATATACAAAAATCTTGACGGACATGCTATTACCAAAGGGATCAGCGCCAATATCGACATGGTTTTTAATAACGGTATAAAAGTCATTTTAGGCGCGACATATATGGATGTAAACAAAACCGAAAACGGCGTTACCACTCGTCAGATGCTAACAGAACGTTTTTCGGGAACCTGGGCGGTTTCATATCGGATTCCGAAACTTTTCCTGGATATTGATTATACCGGAAATTTGTACGGTCCGATGCGATTACCATTGCTTGGTCCATTGGATCCGCGTAAAGAATATTCTCCTACCTGGAGCATTCAAAATATTCAGTTAACTTTTAACAAACTGAAAAATTTCGAAATTTATGGTGGTGTAAAAAACTTGTTGAACTGGACTCCAAATAAAGGAAACCCTTTTATTATTGCCCGGGCAAACGATCCTTTTGACCAAAATGTACAACATGACAATAACGGAAATGTAATCGCAACGCCCGATAATCCCTATGCATTGACTTTTGATCCAAGTTATGTTTATGGTCCGAATCAAGGCATTCGCGGATTTTTAGGATTGCGCTATACTTTAAAATAATGAAAAAAGTCGTCTTGTTTTTAGTGTTCTTCTTTTGGGTGATTCCTCCGGGATTTGCCCAATTGAAAACCTATACCTTTGAAGAAGCCGAGCTACTTTCCAAACAACATCCGAAACCATATTTTGTTTTTGTCCACACATCCTGGTGCAAATATTGTAAGATGATGGAGAAAACAACTTTTCAAAATCCGGAAGTCATTTCCATCTTAAACGACAATTTTTATTTTATTTCGTTTGATGCCGAAAATCAAAATCCGGTTCGATTTCGGGAACACACTTTTTATTTTCATCCTACAGGAACCAACACCGGTTACCATGAACTGGCCTATCAACTCGCTATGGTGAACGGTCAACTCTCATTTCCGACAATCACGTTACTAAACCCGGAAACGGAAATCCTTTATCAACACGTTAATTTCCTTAACGTTAAATCTTTAAAAGTTATACTATCTCAAGTGATGAGAAATTAAATTTCTATACTTATTTAACCCAGAAGTTCATTTTTCGATACAAAGTGTCGGAAAAATATTTTTTTATTTTCTTTTTCCAAAAATTACATTTCTTATAATTATTGCGCTTTAAATTTCATAACCCGACATTAATTTCAAATCAAAAACTATGTATACATCAAATAAATGTTAAAAAAAATACAATACAACAACCCAAACCCGGATTAAATATTTCATCAAAAAAATCAAACAAATTGATTTTCAGCACTATAAAAATACATTCACATTCCCTTTTTTAATTTTTCTGAAAACTATACATTTGCATTACTTTTATTAAGTCTAAATAATACAATAATGCGTTTTTTATCATTTCTACTCCTTTCTCTTTTTTTCAGTCTGACCACACTAGCACAAAACGGTTCATTAAAAGGGACTATTACCGATGAAAATAACAATCTGGTAGCTCATGCAAGCGTTATTATCGCAGAGTCAAATCAGACAACAATTACCGATGCTTCCGGAAATTATGAATTTTCAAATCTGGTTTACGGAAAATACACTCTTAAAGTAACCAGTCTTTCATACAAGACTGAATCTGTTGTCATTACTATTGACAAACCGAATACCTCAGTAAATTTCAAATTAAAAGTAAACGAACAGATGCTGGACGAAGTAGAAGTATTCGGTAAAAGAAACAAACAGCCGGAAAAACTTCAGGCCTTAACACGTTTACCTTTAAAGCCAAGTGAGCAAATACAGAGTATCTCTATCATTTCGTCCAAACTGATCGAGCAGCAAGGTAACCTTACCATTTCGGATGCTACTAAAAATGTACCGGGTGTTTATACTTTTGCTACTTACGGAAACAAACGTGAAAGTATGTCTTCCCGTGGATTCAGAGGTATTCCGATTTTAAAAAACGGTGTGCGGGTTAATTCGGATTTCCGCGGTGTCGGAATTTTAACGGATGCCAGCGGAATCGACAATATCCAGGTTTTAAAAGGAACGGCTGCCATTACTCAGGGTGTTGCTACCGACATCGGAAGCCCCGGAGGTGTAATTAATATTGTAACCAAAACCCCTAAGTTTCAATCCGGTGGAGAAGTATCACTACGTGGCGGTAGCTGGGGATTATTCCGTCCTACTTTCGATGTGTACGGCCCAATAGACGATAACGAGAAAATCGCTTTCCGTGTAAATGGTGCCTACGAAAGAAGCGATAGCTACAGAAGTATGATTTCCAGTGAACGACTTTATTTTAATCCGTCATTACAATGGAAAGCCAACGATAAAACCACGATTACCGTAGAGATGGATTATCTGGACGATAGCCGGACTCCGGATTTAGGAACCGTTAATCTGGCCGGAAATGATGTAAATGCTATCTACGATTTACCGCATGATAAATTTTTAGGCTTTAAATCGGACCGTGTTTCGACTAAAAATGCAACCTATACGATTCGTGTAGACCGAAAATTAAACGATACTTTCTCATTGCGCGCGGCTTATTTTAAATCGGATCTCGCTCTTGACGATACCGGAGCAAGCCTGTCGCAACTGGCTTCAAGCTTTAACGAGCGCAAACGTTCGATCAGCAATAGCACGCGAAAAGATGTAAACGATGTATTGCAATTGGATTTAATCGGACAGGATGTACAAACCGGTTTTGTAAAACATACTTTTCAGGCCGGTATGGATTATTCCAGTAGTAACGTTTCGACAACCAATTCCAAATCGGTTGTAATTGACACTATTAATGTTTTCGGATCTATCCCTAATAATTATCCGACACCAAATAATGCCTTACCATTTGGTAGTTCCGAGGATTCCAAAACAAGAGCAATGGGCTTATTGGTTCAGGATATGATGACGTGGAATAAATGGTTAAAAACATTTGTCGGATTGCGTTACAGCAGTGTAGAAATCACTAAATCAAGTGTCGTGGGAACACAACGCAATGATGCCTGGAACCCTTTGGCCGGTGTAATTGTTTCTCCTACGCAAAATATTAACCTTTTCGGTTCCTATACAAACAGTTCTAATCCAAGAAGCGCCACTTTATTAAGTAAGGATGGAGAAGAATTGGGTAACGAAAGATGGGATCAGTTTGAAGCCGGTTTTAAAACCACCTGGATTAACGACCGACTGCGTTTTAACCTGACTTTATTTAAAATTAACAACAGAGATATGAACCTTCCGGTTTACGATGAAAACTGGGTAGCTACCGGCTATTATCAAAAAGGAGGTAATGACGAGCGTAAGGGGATTGAAGTGGAATTATCCGGTAGAATTCTGGAAAATCTTGAAGTGATTACCGGTTATTCGTATATCGATGCGCAATACAAAGAACATACAGCTTATGTGTATAACTCGTCGCCGTTAAATACACCGAAACATACTTTTAATGCCTGGGCTAATTATACGTTTACCGGTACTTTAAAAGGGTTATCGTTAGGTGCCGGAGCATATTATACCGGAAAAAGACCAATGAACGACTGGTCGGCAGGAGCCGTAACTCACGAAGGAATTGTTCCCGGTCAAAAACCTTTCGACATTGATGCGTATATGAATGTGAATGTTCAGGCTGCCTACAAATTTGATCAGCATTGGGGAGTTCGTTTGTTTATTAACAACATCTTTAATGAGATCGGATATAATGCCTACCGTACCTCTTTTATTAATCAAACCGATCCGAGAAATATTTCCGGTATGCTTACGTACCGTTTTTAATTCTGAAACCTTATAACAAAGACCCCGAAAAAGGGTCTTTTTTTATTGATACCGGAATCGGGATACAATAACAAATCTTTATGAATCTGACAATTCTCAGATAGGATAAAACTTTGT
This sequence comes from Flavobacterium cerinum, assembly GCF_024496085.1. Classification (NCBI taxonomy): domain Bacteria; kingdom Pseudomonadati; phylum Bacteroidota; class Flavobacteriia; order Flavobacteriales; family Flavobacteriaceae; genus Flavobacterium; species Flavobacterium cerinum. The sequence continues at coordinate 646,682 of NZ_CP101751.1, forward strand.
AACTTTGTACACTAAACATCATAAAAAGAATTGTTATGTATCCAGAAGAAATGGTAAAACCAATGCGCGCTGAATTATCAGACGTTGGTTTTCAGGAATTATATAGTGCCGAAGAAGTAGAAAACGCCCTTTCAAAAGAAGGAACTACTTTAGTGGTTGTAAACTCGGTTTGTGGTTGTGCTGCAAGAAATGCACGTCCGGGAGCTCGAATGAGTCTTGATAACGGTAAAAAACCGGATCAGTTAATTACGGTTTTCGCCGGAGTAGATAAAGATGCAGTTGATGCTGCCCGTCAACACATGTTCCCGTTCCCTCCTTCATCGCCAAGTATGGCTTTGTTTAAAAACGGAGAATTGGTTCATATGTTAGAGCGTCATCATATTGAGGGTCGTCCTGCTGAAATGATTGCGGACAATCTGAAAGATGCTTATAACGAATACTGTTAATTTTGTTTTACAAAATAATGAAAACCACGTTAAAACGTGGTTTTTTTATTTATTGATTTCTGTATCTTTGCGCCAAATATCCACATAATGCAAAAAATAGTTTCTTATCCGTTATCCGTTATTTACTACCTGTTTTTCGGATTATGTTTAGTGATTTTTCACCCTATACAATGGATCTGCCTAAACGTTTTCGGTTATCAGGCTCATAAAAAAAGTGTGGATTATCTGAATTTTTTACTAACCAAGTGTACTAATCTTCTCGGAACAACCTATACATTCGAACACAAAGACCGAATTCCGCAAAATGTTCCGGTAATTTTCGTAGCCAATCATCAGAGTATGTACGACATTATAGGTATTATATGGTACTTACGTCGTTCCCATCCGAAGTTTGTCAGTAAAAAAGAATTAGGAAAAGGAATTCCCAGTGTTTCATACAATTTAAGACATGGCGGTTCCGTTCTTATAGACAGAAAAGATCCGAAACAAGCATTGCCAACCATCAAAGGTTTGGCTGATTATATTGAAAAATACAATCGTTCAGCTGTAATTTTCCCGGAAGGCACCCGAAGCAAAACCGGTGCTCCGAAAAAATTCTCCGAAAACGGTTTGAAAATTTTGTGCAAATATGCCCCATCGGCTTATATTGTTCCGATATCCATTAACAATTCCTGGAAAATGGCTCGTTACGGACTTTTCCCGGTTGGACTGGGTAATAATTTAAAATTCACTATTCACGAACCCTTTGCAGTGAAAGACTATTCCTTTACGGAAATTATGGAAAAGACAGAAAATGCAGTGGTACAGGGAATAAAATACTAAGATTATGTCAATAAAAAACGTACGTCTGGAAGTAATGCAGTTTCTGGAAAAAAACATCGACCATTTTGTCGAGCAATATCTGTTGCCAATAGAAAAAATCTGGCAACCGACAGATTTACTGCCGAATTCCGAACAAGAAACATTTCTTGAAGACGTTAAAGAATTAAGAGAAATCGCAAAAGACCTGCCTTATGATTTTTGGGTAGTTCTTGTAGGCGACACCATTACTGAAGAAGCACTTCCTACTTATGAATCCTGGTTAATGGATGTAGAAGGCGTATCACAACACCCGGACAACGGATGGTCGAAATGGATTCGTCAATGGACCGGTGAAGAAAATCGTCACGGGGATTTATTAAACAAATACCTTTATCTTTCCGGACGTGTTAACATGCGCGAGGTAGAAATTACGACACAACATTTAATCACCGATGGTTTCGACCCGGGAACCGATCGCGATCCGTACAAAAACTTTGTATTTACCAGTTTTCAGGAATTAGCAACTTATGTATCGCATAATCGTGTGGCACAAATTGCTAAAAAATTCGGAGACCACAAACTTTCTAAAATCTGTAAAATGATTGCCGGAGACGAAATGCGTCATCACCATGCTTATAGTGAATTCGTAAATCGTATTTTTAAAGTGGATCCAAGCGAAATGATGCTGGCATTTCATTATATGATGAAACAAAAGATTACCATGCCGGCAAATCTTATCCGTGAATCCGGAGAGAAAATCGGAACGGCTTTCGAACAGTTCTCGGAATCGGCACAACGTATCGGTGTTTACACTTCCATGGATTATGTGGACATCCTTCAGAAACTGATTCAAAAATGGGAAATTGAAAAAATTACCGGTTTAACGGATGAAGCGGAAAAAGCCCGTGATTATTTAATCAAATTACCGGCTCGAATGACTCGTATTGCTGAAAGGATGACTGTCTCTCAGGAATCTCATATTTTTAAATGGGTACAACCGGCTCTAATAAAATAATATTGAAACTTTATCAAAAATCCTTTCGTAACCGGAAGGATTTTTAAATTATATCCTCTATGAATCTAATTGACAACACTATCCTTTTTGTAAAAAAACAACTCGAAAATGCCGAGGGCGGACATGACTGGTTCCATATCGAACGTGTATACAAAAATGCTTTATTAATCGCTCAGGGAGAATCGTGTGATCTTACCGTGGTTAAACTCGGCGCTTTACTACATGATGTGGCCGACAGTAAGTTTCATAACGGTGATGAAACCGTGGGTCCGAAAGTGGCCCGCACTTTTCTTGAAAGTGAAAATGTTCCGGAAGCTACCATCCAACATGTAATCAATATCATTGAAAACATTTCGTTTAAAGGCGGGAACTTCGAAAGAAAATTCCACTCTAAAGAACTGGATATCGTTCAGGATGCGGATCGTCTGGATGCCATCGGTGCTATTGGTATTGCAAGAGCTTTTAATTACGGTGGTTTTAAAAACAGAACCTTACACAATCCGAATATTCCGGTGAATATGAGTATGTCTAAAGAGGAATACAAAAAGACGGAAGCGCCAACTATTAATCATTTTTACGAAAAGTTATTGCTTCTTAAAGATCGTATGAATACCGAAACAGGAAAAAAAATAGCTTTAGATCGTCATAACTATATGGAAGGTTTTCTTTCTCAGTTTTATGCCGAATGGGACGGGGAAAAATAATCAGGTTTCCGCAACCAGTTTTAAGGTGATTTCATAGATATTTTTCTTCTCAATTTTGGCTTTTAACCAGGCGTAAAAACTCATTACAAAAATATCTTCTTCCCGATAAGACTTCCATTGGAAAGATGCTTCAACCTGTTTTTGAAAAGCTTCAGAAGCAAAATTTTCAGGCGTGTCCAGGTATTTCTCTACTAAAGAAAGAAATATCAGGACACGTTTTTCATTGATTGTTGTCAGGTATTTTTTATAGCGCCTCTTAAAACTATTTAATCGGGACATTACATAATCGATATTTTTCAATTCGACGTGGAGTAATATTTCGATTAAATTCTTTTTAATAGTCCATTCCATGCTTTGTTTTTTCTCATACCACGTATCCGTATGCGCGAAATTTTTAAAAACCTGTTTTAACTGATCCAGTTTCAGTTGCTGAAAATAGAAAACGGCAAGACTTAATTGCAGATCCAACACTTCAGAAATCTCAGCTCCTTTGCAGTCATTTAAGATAGTCTCAGTCTGAGTAATCGCAAATTCGGCATTCCCGGAATAATTTGCTATAAGACAATGCAGTAATTTCAGACGATAATAAAACTGTCGGTAATATACTTTATCCTGTTTTTTCATTTCCGACTCCATCTTATCCAAATACAGCATGGCTTCTTCAAACTTTTTATTTCTGAAAAGCGTATTGCCCATAAAATACAATATCTGAATGTGGTAAAACAAATGCTGATCTGCCAGTTCTTTTTTTGCCTGTATAAAACGATAGCTTTTATGTACAAATCGCTCGATTTGATGATAATCATTCCGTAAGGCGGCGTATTCGTTAGCGATAAACAAAATCTGATACAGCGATTTAAATGTCAGAATTTCCTTAAGAGAGATATTAAACTGCTCAATCGTGCTGGTAATCACAATCTGAAAATCGAAGAATACTGCTCCTTCTTTTATTTTCGACAATTCTTTCCGCAATAAAGCATAGCCTAAATTGAGTTGTTCTTCCTGTAAAAACTTCTTTTGATTCTCTCGGTATTTTTCTATCAATTCTGAAAAAATCATTTTTTCATCCAGATGTGCATATTCAATCTGAAGGTGATAAATTTCATTCAGCAGATTAAAATGCTCCTCTTTTAGTGCTTTTTCTTCCGCTTTTCGCAATATTTTAAAAGCCGGTTTATACTGTTTATGCTTAAAAAACACCTTCCCGGCTATAATCAGTTTTAGGATGACTTTCTCTTCTGAAGTCTCATCTTCAAAACGCTTATTTGTTATAAAAGTAACCAGATTATCGTACAAACGTTTGCGAAGTGCATACAGAGCCGGTTTGTTTTTATAATCAATATTATTTTCATTTATATCATCAGATTTAAGCAAGTTAAAAAGTTGAATATTTTGCGTATCATGTCTTTTATTTTGCTGTTTTAAAAAACGAATAAATTCTTGTTTTTCAGCATCTGATAATATATTTATAATTCCGGAAACAGAATTCATAGTTTTTATTTTCGTATATAAACAAAAATAATAAATCATTTTATATCGTCAGTTTTTATTAAAATCTAATTTTAAATACTCTTTTTTTTATAAGAATTTTAACCTAACAAAAAACAAAATCATTATGGAAAATTTCAAACCATCAGAAACTGTAGAAACCGTTTCAAAAAATCAGGGAACTCCTAAAAACAATATACAAAAACCCAGCAATGCGTTCGTGGGTGCTTCCTGGAGCGTACTTCTTATAGGCGTATCGGCGTATTGTATTGGTTTAACGAATGCAGCAATGCAATTAAATGAAAAAGGCTATTACTTTACTTTATTACTATTTGGTCTGTTTTCTGTTATTTCCGTTCAAAAAAGTGTACGTGATAAAATGGAAGGCATACCGGTAACCGAAATTTATTACGGAATCAGTTGGTTTTCGATGATAGCCTCCATTACACTCCTAACGATTGGTTTATGGAATGCTGATCTGGCATTGAGCGAAAAAGGGTTTTTCGGTATGGCGTTTGTCTTAAGCTTGTTTGCTGCTATTACTGTTCAGAAAAACACTCGTGACATAAAAATGGCCGATTCTAATAATTAAACCACTCTTTATTTTAGATTAAAAACCGTATTTTAGTGGTAAAACATACCGTTATGAGTGCAAAAATCATCAAAGAATTACCCAAATTAGTCGATGCTCAGATTATCACTCCGGAAACGGCAGCGGCCATCGAGCAGTACTATCGCAATAGCCCGAGTACAAAATCCAATAGTCTTCTGACTATTTTCGGAGTATTGGGTGCTATTTTAATCGGCTTGGGCATTATCCTGATTTTTGCACATAACTGGGATGATCTTTCAAAAACCACAAAAGTTTTGCTGGCCTTTTTGCCGCTTATCGGTTCTCAGTTTTTAACCGGTTATACCATCATCAAACAGAAAAATTCCGTTTGGAAGGAAGTTTCCGGAACGCTATTGTTTTTCGCCATCGGAGCTACAATTGCGTTGATCAGTCAGATTTATCATATTCCGGGAAATTTAGGTAATTTTCTACTTACCTGGATAGTATTGTCCGTACCGATTCTTTACATTTTAAAATCGAATTCACTGGCATTGCTTCATCTTATTTTCGCCACTTATTATGGTGTAGAAGCAGGCTATGGCAGAACCGGTTATCCGTGGCTATATCTCGTTTTGATTGTGCTCTTTCTTCCTCATTATTACCGGTTATACAAAGCGCATCCGAAAGGAAATATTACTTCCGTTTTCCATTGGCTTCTCCCGTTTAGCATTACTATTATGTTGGGTGCCTTTTTAAGCGGAACATCCCGATTGGGCTTCCTGATCTACATTTCTCTTTTCGGATTATTTTACAATATCGGTAAACTCACCTATTTTGAAGAGCATCGATTTATAAGAAACGGCTATCAGATAATCGGCATTCTCGGAACCAGTATTCTAGCAATTATCTTAAGTTCGAAATGGTTCTGGCTGGAATTTTACAACTCTGTTCATTCCAACTTTACCGATCTTATTCTGCTCTTTTTATTACAGTTCGTTTCTTTGTTCTTGATGTGGTCCTATTTTCAAAAGAAGAAAGACATCAAACAATTTACTGCGTTTCAGATTTTATTCCTTGTTTTTGATGTCATCTTTCTGTTGGGAATAACCAATTCCATCATAGGTATGGTTTTAACCAATATCATTGTTTTATTACTGGGTGTTCTAATGATAAAAAACGGTTCGCAACAGGCCGATTTTACTGTCCTGAATTACGGATTACTTCTGATTTCAATCTTGATCATTTGTCGTTTTTTCGATACCAATATTTCCTTTGTGATCCGGGGATTGTTATTTATTGCGGTTGGCGTTGGTTTTTTCTACGCGAATTATATTCTATTAAAAAGACAAAAAAAATAACAGGCCATGAAAACAAAACAATTCGTACTGCTTTTTAGCATTGTGGCGCTGATACAGCTTGCCGTTCCTACTTCCATGATATGGGAGAATCAAAAGACAATTGAAAACGGAACCGTATATAAATTCAAAACAGCACCTATTGATCCTAATGATCCTTTTATCGGGAAATATATTGCCTTACAGTATGCTTTAGAATCCTTTCCGTCAAAAGATTCAATTTGGGAAAGCGGCGATCCTGTTTTTATTTATCTGGGTAAAGACACCGATGGATTTGCTACGCTGAAAAAAGCAGTAAAAAACAAAGAAAAAGATAACCCGGATGATTATGTGATTGCTAAAGTCAATTATAATTTTGACGGAGTAGTTCATTTTATATTTCCGTTTAACACCTATTATATGGAGGAAAGTAAGGCTTATGATGCAGAAACAGCCTATCGCGAGCAGGTTCGCGACACAACTTCTTCTTATCCGACTTACGCTCTTGTACATGTAAAAGACGGAAAAGCGGTGTTATCAGATGTGATCATTAAAAATACTCCGATAAAAGAGTATGTTCGTAAAAAATAAAAGCTCTTACCAGTATTGATAAGAGCTTCTCTTTATTCTTTATTCTTTATTCTTTATTCTTTATTCTTTATTCTTTATTCTTTATTCTTTATTCTTTATTCTTTATTCTTTATTCTTTATTCTTTATTCTTTATTCTTTATTCTTTATTCTTTATTCTTTATTCTTTATTCTTTATTCTTTATTCTTTATTCTTTATTCTTTATTCTTTATTCTTTATTCTTTATTCTTTATTCTCTTAACTATTTCCCCGGAAATTCGGCTTTTCTTTTTTCTAAGAAAGCGGTTGTTCCTTCTTTAAAATCTTCAGTTCCGAAACATTCTCCGAAAGCACGAATTTCGGTATGATAACCGTTAACCCCTTCTTCGAAGCTGGCGTTTACCGCCTGAATGGCTTTTCCGATAGCTACACTTGAATTTTTAGTAATTTTTCCGGCAATATTTTTAGCCAGATCCATCAATTCAGCCTGTGGTACTACATGATTCACCAATCCGTAATTTAATGCTGTTGCTGCATCGATCATTCCGGCCGTCATAATCATTTCCATTGCACGACCTTTTCCAACTAATTGCGGTAAACGTTGTGTTCCGCCATATCCCGGGATAACCCCTAATGATACTTCCGGAAGTCCCATTTTAGCATTATCCGAAGCAACACGGAAATGAGCCGACATGGCCAGTTCCAATCCGCCTCCCAAAGCAAATCCATTAATTGCAGCGATCACCGGTGTTTCCATATTCTGAACAAAATCAAAAAGCATTTCTTGCCCCTGAGCAGCCAGACGTCCTCCCTCTTTAACTGAAAAGTTAGCAAACTCTGAAATATCTGCTCCGGCTACAAAAGCTTTCTCTCCGCTACCGGTTATAATAATTACTTTCGTCGATCGGTCTTCATTCTCTGCTTTAAAAGCTTTATGTAATTCTTCTATTGTTGCCTTGTTAAGCGCATTCAGTTTGGTTGGACGGTTAATTGTGATAACCGCTACGCCATTTTCTTTTTCAATTAAAATGTTTTCGTAGTTCATGATCTAATTTTTATGTGTTGATGATCGGTAGTGTTACCAAAAATTCGGTTCCCTTTCCATTCTCACTTTGAAATGTAATGGTTCCGTTATAATTTTCTACAATATTCTTAATAATTCCCAAACCTAATCCCATTCCACTGGTTTTTGTCGTGAATTTTGGTTCGAAAATACGATTTTTATGCTCCATACTAATACCAATCCCATTGTCTTTAACAATAATTTTGGCATTGTTATTCTCTTTGTAAACTTTTACTTCAATTTTTGGCGCCGGTTCGGTATCCGGAATGGCCTGAATGGCATTTTTAACCAGATTGGTAATGATGCGTATTAATTGCGTCCGATCAATTTTGGTAATGATCTCTTGCTGTTCCGCTTCAAAATAGATATAATATTCATTAAAAATATCCAGTGCCAGTTGTACCACTTTTACCACATCGAGTGTTTCATTTTGTTGCGCCGGCATCGTTGCAAAATTGGAAAAAGCCGAGGCTACAGAACTCATCGTATCGATTTGCTGAATCAACGTTTTGGAATAATCATCTACTTTTTGGTTGACATTCGGATCATTCGGATCGAACTTACGTTGAAAACTCTGTACCGTAAGTCGCATTGGTGTCAGCGGATTTTTGATCTCGTGCGCTACTTGCTTGGCCATTTCTCTCCAGGCTTGTTCCCTTTCGCTTTGCGCCAGTTTTTCAGCACTTTCTTCCAGTTTATCCACCATTCCATTATAAGCCGTAATCAAGGAAATAATCTCCTTACTACTGGATGCTTCAATCGGTATTTTTTCGTTTTTCTTATTGAATCGGGTATCGTAAATCCTTTCACTGATTGTTTGCAACGATTTTGTAATATAACTCGACAGGAAATAGGCCAACATAATCGAAGTCAACAACATGAAAAAATACACCTGACCAAAACGAATCAGGAAGTTTTTGACTTCATTCTCATAAAAACTGGTTTCTTCCCGATACGGTAAATTCAGAATTCCTAACGGCTTGAACTTTGTATCTTTCAAATAACTATAAGAAGATCGGTATCGCTGACCGTCTATTTGGCGTAAATCAACAAAACGCTTACTGGTAGAGGATTGTATAATTTTTAGAATAATCGGTGAGATAGGGCGAGCCAGACTGTCGATCGAAAAGTTTCCTTTCGAAGAAATCAACAGGTTTCCTTTCAGATCGTGAATATTAATTTCCAGTGCATGGATATTTGCCAATTCCTGGATTTTATCTTTAAAAATCAACGGCAGATTTTCCGTCGTTAAGGGATAAGTAGTTGTAGAAAGGATATAATTGATGTGTTGGGTAATCGCATCTTCTTTTCGCTCCAGACGATCCTGATGATAAATACGAGCTTCCTTTCGAAACTGGTAAATTGACACGGTTGCAATCAAAACCGACGCAATTAATGTCAGGACGATCATCGAGAAAAAGATCCTGACCTGTAATGATAACTGCGTTATTTTGAAATCTTTGAACATTTATGACTGGTTTCTTTCCCGGATTCGCTTATATAATTTATAGCCCAACATAAGCAGAATCGAAAATACAAAAATTCCGATTACGCCATAAATCCAATTTAGCGCATCTTTTAATATTACCAAAAATACCACTGCAAACAGAATAAGAGTTGCTCCTTCGTTCCAGATTCGGAAAAACGCTGAAGTATGGCGCACCTCGTTCCGCTGTAATTGTCGGAATATCTGATGGCATTTCAGATGATACAGGTATAACAAAAAAACAAAAGCAAGCTTAACATGCATCCAGGGCATTTTCAACCAGGCATTACCCAATGTGGTAAAAAACAACATCCAATAGGCAAAAATACTGGCTAGTATCGCCGATGGCCAGGTAATGATATACCATAACCGATAGGTCATGAGTTGATATTGCTTAATCAATATTTCTTTTTCCGGCGAAGGTTTATCTTTTGCTTCAGCGTGATAAACAAACAACCGAACGATATAAAAAAGCCCTGCAAACCAGGTGATCACAAAGATCAGATGCAGGGATTTTATATAATTATAATATTCTTCCATCAAAAATGACGTTAGTTTTTAGACCAGTCTTTAATCCAGCTACTCATGGTATCAATCCAGTTATCATCGTCGTTCAAACAAGGAATGGCTAAAAAGTTTTCACCTCCGTGTTCTTTAAACTGATGGTTGGCTTCCATTGCGATTTCCTCCAATGTTTCCAGACAGTCTGCTACGAATGCCGGTGTAACTACGGCCAGATTTTTTATTCCCTGATCCGGCATTTTATTGATTTCAATATCGGTATACGGTTCCAACCATTTATCTCCGGACAGTCGCGATTGAAACGTCTGACTGTATTTTTCTTTCGGAATATTCAATAATTCCACTACTTGTCTTGTCGTTTCAAAACATTGATGACGGTAGCAAAACTCATGAGCCGGTGACGGTGTACTACAACACGATCCGTCAATTTTACAATGTGAACGTGTTACATCTGTTTTGCGGATATGACGTTCCGGTATACCGTGGTACGAAAATAACAAATGATCGTATTCAAATCCTTGTAAGTGTTTCTGAATTGAATCGGCCAGATTTTGGATATAGTCTTTTTTATTATAAAAAGCCGGTACAGTAGTAAATTTCATTTGCGGGAAATGCTTTTGACGCAGTTCCTCAGCCAGCACAAGAATTGTTGTTGTAGATGCCATAGCATGTTGCGGATACAATGGGAACAACATAACTTCCGTTACACCCTGATCCGCCAATTCCTGTAATCCGCTTAAAATAGACGGATTTCCGTAGCGCATAGCCAACGCAACCGGAACTTCAACTCTTTCCTGTACTTTTTTATGAGCACGTTTTGAAATCACTATTAAAGGAGAACCTTCTTCCCACCATATTTTTTTATAGGCTTCTGAAGATCGTTCCGGACGTTTTCTCAGGATAATACCTCTTACTAATAAGGCACGCAATAAAAAAGGTACATCAATTACGTATTTATCCATTAAAAATTCATCCAGATAAGGCTTTACATCTTTCGGTTCCGGGCTTTCCGGAGACCCCAGGTTTACTAACAATACTCCTTTCATAAATCTTTTTTTTGCAAAATTATCAGCTTGCAAATTATTTTATGGTTTCTATTAATCTCTTTTTTGAATATTCCTATAAATAAATTATATCGTGCTTATGAGCTGATATTGATCGACATCAGGTATTTTTTAGGTGTCGTTCCAAATTTCTTTTTAAATGCCGAAATAAAATGGCTTGCTGTACTATAACCTATTTTCAATCCCACTTCATTCACATTATACGATCCGCTGTCCAATAATTTTCGGGCATACTCCATTTTATAATCGAACAAAAAACTATAAACCGAATCTCCGTAAATCTGCTTGAATCCCATTTTGAGTTTTTTCAGATTTAATCCAACCTGATCAGCCAGTTCCTGTAATCCGGGCGGTTCAGCCATATTTGCCAAAACGATATCTTTTGCTTTTCGTATTTTTAATACATTTTCTTCATCAATCAAAAACGGGCATTGTTCCGCATCCGGATCCTCGTTTCTATTAAAAAACAAACTTAGCAATTCATATCCTTTACCTTTATAATATAACTTTTTAATTGAAGGATTCAGGTTATAATTGAAAATCTGATTGAGTACAATGGCCATCGACGGACTTATATTTTCCTCCTTATAATATTTTTTATCCCGGTTTTCATCGCTAAGAAACGGAATATATTCGGCTTCGGAAGAAAATAAAGCGTGAAATTTTTTAATCGAAATCAATACCGAGACAACCCAGGAATGCGGTTCGATTGTTAAATGCAACGGCAATTCTTTTTGCGGATTATATAACAATAGCGACTTTTCTTCAACAAGATCCAGAGCATAACTTCCCTGATTAAACAGAAATTTTGCTTTCCCCTTTAATCCGAAATGAAACTGAATAAGCCCCATACTAACAGGGCGTTCAAACCGGACAACATCGTTCGTATCATTCTGAAAACGAATCAAAAAAAAGTCTTCTTCAATTTTTATTTCTTCCTGAGAACCCATAGCGGTATTTTTTCGTATATAAGTAAAACCCTTGTGATTTTCTTTATTTAGAATAATTCCAAATAAAAATTACGTAAGGTGTTGATTTCTCTACAAATTTAAAAGATTTTGAGCAGACAACCCTATTTTAGTTTAAAATATCTCAGAGCGATACAAAAAGACCTTTGAGCGTTATTTTTATAAATCAGATAGTGATACTTTTGTTTAACTTTAGAATAAAGTGAAGAAAATGGAAAACAATACTATATTGAAGCATCCCACTTTTTATGCCGTTGGATTGAGTTACAAGAAAGCGGATGCCGAGATGAGAGGAAAATTCAGCCTTGATTTTCAGGCGAAAGATAACTTACTGGCACAAGCTAAAAACGATGGTCTTGGCACCTTAATCGTTACCTCAACTTGTAACCGAACCGAAATTTACGGTTTTGCACAGCATCCTTTTCAATTAATAAAATTACTTTGTGAAAACAGTCTGGGTACTATTGAAGATTTTCAAAAAGTAGCCTATGTATATAAAAATAACGAAGCCATCAACCATATGTTCCGTGTCGGAACCGGTTTGGACAGCCAGATTTTAGGTGACTTCGAAATTATTAGTCAGCTTAAAAACGCTTTTATCGAATCCAAAAGTCATAGCCTGGTGAATAACTTTTTGGAGCGTCTGGTTAATGCCGTGATTCAATCAAGCAAACGGATTAAAAACGAAACCGAAATCAGTTCCGGCGCCACTTCCGTTTCTTTTGCCGCTGTACAATATATTATGAATAACGTTCCGGACATCAGCAATAAAAGCATTTTGCTGTTCGGAACCGGAAAAATAGGTCGTAATACCTGCGAAAATCTGGTAAAACACACCAAAAATGATCATATTACATTGATCAACAGAACCAAAGACAAAGCGGAGAAAATTGCCGGAAAGTTTAATCTTATTGTAAAAGATTATGCCGACTTACAACTGGAAGTTCAAAAAGCCGATGTTTTGGTTGTAGCGACCGGAGCTCAAAATCCGACTATCGACAAAGCGATTCTCAATTTAAAGAAACCAATATTGATTCTGGATCTGTCGGTTCCGAAAAATGTACATGAAAATGTAAAGGAGCTATCTGATGTTACACTTGTCCATATGGATCATCTATCCCAAATGACGGATGAGACACTGGAAAACCGAAAAAAACATATCCCGGCTGCCGAAGCTATAATTGAAGAAGTTAAAGAAGAATTTATCAGCTGGACCAAAGCCCGTAAATTCGCTCCGACAATTCATGCCTTAAAAGAAAAACTGAACACTATTAAAGAAAGTGAGTTGAATTTTCAACGTAAAAAATTCAGTAACTTCGATGAAGAGCAAGCCGAAATCATCAGTACCCGAATTATCCAGAAAATTACCACCCATTTTGCCAATCATCTGAAAGACAACAATACCATGGTCGATGAAAGTATCGAATGGATTGAGAAAATTTTTCAGATAGAAACTGCTAAAAATGAATAAAACAATACGAATTGGAACCCGCGACAGCGAATTGGCATTATGGCAAGCCCACACTGTAGCAAAACAATTAAACGACTTAGGATATCAAACAGAAATTGTCGCCGTAAAATCTACAGGCGACATTATTTTGGATAAACCTTTGTATGAATTAGGCATCACCGGCATTTTCACCAAAACACTTGACATTGCCATGATTCAAGGTGAGGTGGATATTGCTGTTCATTCTATGAAAGATGTTCCGACTGCACTTCCCAACGGAATTGTTCAGGCAGCCGTACTCGAAAGAGCCAATACTGTTGATATTCTGGTTCACAAAGGAAACCTTGACTTTTTAAACGGAAACGGAATTATCGCTACCGGAAGTCTGCGTCGCAAAGCACAATGGCTCAATAAATATCCGTCACATGAAGTGGTTGATTTACGCGGAAATGTCAATACCCGTATGCAAAAACTACAGGATAATAATTGGAACGGTGCCGTTTTTGCCGCTGCCGGACTGGAACGTATTAACCTGAAACCCGATACTTATATCGATCTGGACTGGATGACTCCTGCTCCTGCTCAAGGCGCAATGGTTGTAGTAGCCATGGAAAATGACACTTTTTGTCGTGAGGCTATAGCTAAATTAAACCATAAAGAAACTGAAATCTGCACCTATATCGAACGTCAGTTCCTTAGAGAACTGGAAGGCGGTTGTACAGCTCCGATCGGAGCATTGGCGACGGTTTCCGATAATACAATATCCTTTACCGGAGTTTTGTTTTCGCTTGACGGAAAGGAAAAACATGAAATACAAAAATCCGTTCCGATGGAAGAATATAGCGAACTGGGACAAAAAGCAGCGCGTGAAATTCTGGAAAACGGCGGAAATGACCTAATGGTTCAAATTAGAAAAACACTACAGAAATAATGCAGGAAGCGATTCGTATAATCAGTACCAAAATACTACTGTCTAATCAGAAGCAATATCTGCTTAATGCTGGTTTTTCTGTTATCGAATCCGATTTTATTAAAACGGAGGATCTCGATTTTTCTACGAAAATTCTCCATGATTCCTTGATTTTTACTAGTCAAAATGCGGTCCATAGTGTACTAAAGCATCCCGATTTGAAAATTTTACAGCAAAAAGAAGTATTTTGTGTCGGTTTAAAAACCAAAGCCTTACTGGAAGCAAACGGCTTTAACGTCATTGCCTATACCGGGTATGCGGCGGATCTGGCGGAAATCATCACATTAGTCTATCCGAAAAGAACGTATACTTTTTTTAGCGGAAACTTACGTCGGGACACATTACCGGATACTTTTCAGGAAGCCGGAATTGTTTTTAACGAAATCACAGTATATACAACGTCACTGACTCCGCATAAAATAGAAGCCAAAGCTAACGGTTTGTTATTTTACAGTCCTTCCGGTGTTGTTAGCTATTTAAAGGATAACCCGATAACCGATGAAATTTGTTTTTGTATAGGAACAACAACAGCCGAAGCATTACTGAATGTCACTAAAAATATAGTAATAGCGAACCAGCCTACTATTGAGAATACGATAATTCAATGTCTGAATCACTTTAAATCGTTAGCGTCATGAATTATCTTTTAGAAAATCAGGAAACCAACCGGTTAGTATTCCGAAAACTTACTCCGGGTGATTTTGAAAGCTGGCTACCCTATCATAAAGATTTTGATGCAATCGAATTCTATAACGCCGGCAAAACTCCGGAAGAAGCTTGCAGGAAATGGTTTGAAGAACAATTTTCAAAATACGAACAACAATCGGGAGGTATGAATGTCCTGATTGATAAAAAAAGTAAAGCCGTAATCGGTCAATGCGGATTAGAACCCGATACGGAAGATAAACGTAAAATCGTTATTCGCTATGCCTTGCTTCCGAAATTCAGAGGGAAAGGATATGAAGAAGAAGCCTTACAACAGTGTATTACTGCAGCTTTTAAAACGATGAAAATAAAATCCCTTATAGCATTTGCAAGTCCGTCTGATCAGGAACGGGAAGATGTTTACACCAAAATAGGTATGGAATGGGAAGATACTGATATTGAAAACCATACCATTGTTAATATATTTAAAATAAAGCAATAAGCAATTCTTTTCGGAATTGCTCAAAACAAAAGATTATGATACAGAACGATTTATTTTTAAGAGCTTTAAAAGGAGAAACTGTAGAAAGACCTCCTGTATGGATGATGCGTCAGGCCGGACGTTATTTACCGGAATTCCGTGCATTACGGGACAAGTATGACTTTTTCACCCGTTGTAAAACTCCCGAGTTGGCTGCTGAAATAACCGTTCAACCGATACGTATTGTAAAACCGGATGCTGCTATCCTTTTTTCGGACATTCTGGTTGTACCGCAAGCAATGGGAATTGATGTGGAGTTGAAAGACAATATCGGCCCGATTATTCCAAACCCGATTCGTTCGGCAGCTGATGTGGAAAAAGTATATATTCCCGATGTTCAGGAATCTTTAGGTTATGTAATGGATGCTATTAAACTAACCAAAGAAATGCTAAATAACGAAGTACCGCTAATCGGTTTTGCCGGTTCACCATGGACAATCTTTTGTTATGCCGTGGAAGGAAAAGGTTCCAAAAGCTTTGATACCGCTAAAGGTTTCTGTTTTTCACAACCGGAAGCAGCGCATGTATTACTACAAAAAATTACCGATACTACGATTGCTTACCTGATCGAAAAAGTAAAAACCGGTGTGAATGCCGTTCAGATTTTCGACAGTTGGGGCGGAATGCTTTCTCCGGTTGATTATCAGGAGTTTTCATGGAAATACATTAACCAGATTGTAGAAGCATTGGCTCCACATACCGAAGTAATTGTCTTCGGAAAAGGTTGTTGGTTTGCCTTAAATGATATGGCAAAAAGTAAAGCTTCGGCTTTGGGTGTAGACTGGACTTGTTCGCCTCAGAATGCACGTTATCTAACCGGAGGAAATATTACATTACAAGGAAATTTTGATCCTTCCCGTTTGTTATCACCAATTCCGACCATTAAAAAAATGGTACACGAAATGATCGATGCTTTCGGAAAAGACAAATATATTGTGAATTTAGGCCATGGAATTTTACCGAACATTCCGGTTGATCATGCAAAAGCATTTATCGAAGCTGTAAAAGAGTATCAAAAATAAAACGGCAATAATTATAATATCCACACCGTGATAAATAAAATTAAGATTTGTCTTTTAGCATGTTTGATCACAACAGTTGCATTTAGTCAAACCCGTATTAAAGGAAACATCGCTACGGCTATAGCCGCTATTCCGAATTTTGGCGTAGAAACCAAAATCGGTGAAAAACTTACCTTTCAATTCGATGCAACCGCTTCGTTTTGGAAATCATTTAAAAGCGGTCCGATGGAATTTACATTGGCTTTTGCCGAAGTCCGGTATTATACGAAGGATACTAACAAAGGCTTTTTTGTCGGTGGCCATATTGGCGGAAGCCGTTATAAAATTCAAAAATGGAATTACTGGGATTCCGATTATTACCAGGAAGGTATTGGTGTGATGATAGGAGCTACTGTAGGTTATCTGTACCCTATAAATGATCACTTTAGTGTAGAATTATTTTTAGGCGGAGGATCACATCAGGGTTTTTATAAAGGCTATACAATGTCGACCGGGGAACGGGTTGACGGTGCCGACAGATACAATAAGAGTAGCGAATTCCTTCCTTATCGCGGAGGTTTGATGTTGGTTTATAAATTATAACAATGAAAGAGACATTTTACGCATACATACAAAATTTACAGGATACAATTACATCCGCATTGGAAAAAGCCGATGGTAAAGCCGTTTTTCGTCAGGATATCTGGGAACGCCCGGAAGGTGGCGGCGGAAGAACCCGTGTTATCGAAAACGGTAATGTATTTGAAAAAGGAGGCGTTAATATTTCGGCTGTTCACGGACCGTTACCGAAAGCAATGCAATCCTATTTTAATGTAGGCGATGTCGATTTTTTTGCCTGTGGACTGAGTTTAGTCATCCATCCTAAAAATCCGATGGTACCAACTGTACATGCCAACTGGCGTTATTTTGAAATGTATGACAAAGAAGGAAATATTATAAACCAGTGGTTTGGCGGCGGACAAGATTTGACTCCTTATTATTTATTTGAAGAAGATGCCCGTCACTTTCATCAGATCTGTAAGACAGCCTGTGATAAACACGATCCGGACTTCTATTCGCAATTTAAAAAACAATGCGATGCCTATTTTTGGAATGCACATCGTAATGAAGCACGGGGAATTGGTGGGCTTTTCTTTGATCATTGTAAGGCAACCGAAAAAATGACAATGGAAAACTGGTATGCTTTTGTAACCGAAGTAGGAAATAGTTTTATTGATGCCTACCTTCCGATTGTCGAAAAACGAAAAGAGCTTACCTACACACCGGAAAACAGAAACTGGCAGGAAATCCGCAGAGGACGTTATGTGGAATTCAATCTGGTACACGACAAAGGAACACTGTTCGGATTAAAAACCAACGGACGTATTGAAAGTATTCTAATGAGTTTACCGCCACATGTACAATGGGTCTACGATCATCATCCGGAAAAAGACAGTCCGGAAGAACAATTGATTGCTGTTTTAGAAACACCCGTTGACTGGCTAAAATAGTTTTTCGTAACTTGCGGCCTTAAATCGATTCATGACCGATACATTAATTATCCTCCTGTAACCGATGGATTTTAAAAAAAATTTTTTCATCGGATTCTGTATACTTCTGTCGACTTTTGCTTTTTCTCAAAATGATACCTTGTATCAGGAAGTCACGCAAAAGTACGACACAACGTATCGCGTCAATTATGCAAATAAGATGATCTGTAAACTGAATATTGATTCCGATATCAATAACATTTACATCCGTAAAGTCCGTGAAAAATCAGAAAATAAATTTATCCCGAATGAGATTTTTAAACTACGTTTTTCGTTCGATTACCGGTTTCTCGGGATAACCGTTTCTTTTTCTCCTAGTTTTTTTCCAGGTAATAATGACAACAGCATTAAAGGAAATACCCTTATTCTCGATCTGGGCTTTAAGTTTTTCTATTCTGATCGCCTCCGACAGGAAATTATCTATAAAAATGTACAGGGTTACTACCTGGTTTCCCCTGAAAATGATGAATTGATTGAAGCTTATCCGCATATGAAAGTGAATACTTATGGCGGAAAAACATTCTTTATTGTTAATCGCAATTTCTCGTATCGGGCTTACGAATCGCAAACGGAACGCCAAATGAGAAGTGTCGGTTCCTTTATTCCAAGTGTCTATTACGCATACAATACGCTCGAAACCAATGCCGAAAACACCACTAAACTGTTTATTGATAAGATTTATTCCTATGATCTTATCCTTCAGGCGGGTTATATGTATAATCTCGTTTTAGATAAAAAATGGTTTGCCACCGCAGGATTTCATCCCGGTATCGGTTATAACCATTCCAAAAACTTTTACCAGAACAATCAAAGTAATCTGGAACTCGAACAAAAATCTCAGGGAATCAATTTTAATATTGATGCCAATCTTGCTTTAGGCTTTAACAACAGCAATTTCTTTTCGGGCGTCAAAGCAAATTATCGGAATTTCAATTACATTAATGAATTGAATACCGAGTTTATCAATACCCGTATCGGCATCGATTTTTTTATCGGATATCGGTTTAAAGAGTCAAAACCGATTAAAAAAGTTTTTGAAAAAATCGAAAAACAATTGGACAGACTTCCGATATAAGTCCGTTTTCAACCCACTTTTTATTCTTTTCTTACTACCGTTTGTAATGGCATAAAGTCCAAAAATGGCTTTTTTTATACCTTTTTTGTCCTATACAGCAAAAGGCTACTCCAACTACACCCAAGCCAATCAAGCATCTAATTATCAACATTTTACACCCGTAAAAACCTGTCATTTTTTATAAATTTCGGGTTCCTTCACTTGTACACGCTATATATTCTTCGTTGTTTTGAATCAAAACCCACACGAATATGAATACTGAAATTTTTAAGCGAAAAGGTCAGTTAAGTCCAACTCAAAACTTAATAGCGCTATGAACGACCAAAACATTTTTCCGGAAGATATTCTAAAGAGTACCGTAGAATATCATATTGCTAAACACAGCAAAAAAACCAACATTATTTTCTGGGCTATTTTTGTCACCTTGTTTAGCATCATTATTGCCACTCCTTTTATCTATGTTGATTTGTATACAACCAGCAGAGGACAGATAATTCCACAGGAGAAAAAAGCATCACTATATGCACCGGCGAGCGGTCGTGTTGTTTTATCCGGATTGGAAGAGAATAAAAAAGTACAGGCCGGAGATACCTTATTAATCATTGATCATAAAATAATTGAAGAAAAAGGGCGTCTGAACAATATTCAAACCAGTGAATACAGTGATTATATCTCCGATCTGCGTCATCTTTTAAAAAGGAATTACAACGCACTTAAAACCGAGCAATACAAAAAAGAATATCTGAAACATGCTCAGGAGTTATATAACATTGATGTAGTGATCAAAACTTCACAAACAGAATTCGACCGTGCTGATCGTCTTTATAACAAACAGATCATCGCCAAAGCAGAATATGAAAAGACTTTGTTAGAATTAAACAAGCTTAAAAACGACAGAGTTAACATTATCAAACAGGCTGAATTAGGTTGGCAAAAACAATTGACCGACTATTTACAATCCGTTACCAATATTCATTCCAACTCCAATCAGTTACGCGAAGAAGAAAAAACCTATGTATTGATTGCTCCGATAAGCGGCGAACTATTAAATGTTCAAGGGATTAGCAAAGGAAGTACCGTAACACCCGGTAGTGTAATTGCTGAGATCTCTCCGGATCGTGATATCATTGTGGAAACTTATGTTTCTCCGTCTGATATCGGTTATATCAAAGAAGGTGAAAATGTAAAATATCAGATTGATGCTTATAATTCCAATCAATGGGGATTTGCTACCGGGCGAATTATCGATATCGGAAAAGATGTTGTTTTTATCGGGGATTTACCGGTATACAAAATCAGAAGCTCCATTTCCAAAAAGAGTTTGTATTTAAAAAACGGTTCTGAAGGAAAATTGAAAAAAGGAATGACACTTACCAGTCGCTTCTTTCTTACCAAAAGAAGTATGTTCCAGTTATTATTTGATGAAATTGAAGATTGGTTAAACCCTTATAACAGCATTAAAAATGAGTAAAATCGCCATAAAACAACACGACTACAGCGACTGTGGAGCCACTTGTCTGGCATCGGTTGCCGAACATTATAACCTGAGCCTTCCTATTGCCCGAATCCGACAATATGCCAGTACGAGTCAAAAAGGAACTACACTTTTAGGTTTACGGGAAGCCGCTATCAAACTGGGATTCCTTGCAAAAGGCGTAAAAGCTTCTTTGGACAGTATTAAAGATATTCCGCTTCCTGCAATTGCCCATGTTATTATCCGTCAAGATGATCATGAGTTTCCGCACTATGTAGTGATCTATAAAGTAACCGATAAGTATATCCAGATTATGGATCCGGCTTCCGGTAAAATAGAAAAAAAATCACATGAGGAATTCAAAAGCATGTCTACCGAATATTTTCTGATTCTGATTCCGGATGAAGATATTTTCAAAGAAAGAAATGAGAAAGTTTCGAATCTAAAACGTATTGCATTCCTGTTAAAGCCACATAAATACATTTTGATTCAGGCTTTTATCGGTGCCGTTATTTACACGCTCCTGGGTTTTTCTATGTCCATTTATGTCGAAAAAATTACCGATTTTGTATTGGTTAGCGGAAACAAAAGCCTTTTGAATCTGATGAGCGTTATTGTTTTGGGTTGTATTTTACTCCAATTTACTTTTGGTGCTTTAAAGGATTTTTTCCTTCTCAAAACAAGTCAGCAATTGGATTCCCGTTTAATTCTGGGTTATTATAAACATTTGTTTACCATGCCACAGAAATTTTTCGATACCATGCGTATCGGTGAAATCATGTCCCGTATCGGAGATGCTGTTAAAATCCGATTATTGATCAATGAAACAGCACTGACCGTTTCAGTAAACATCCTAATCGTGATATTCTCTTTTATCTTTATGTATACCTATTACTGGAAACTGGCATTGATTGTATCGCTAATTATTCCGGTATACGTGATCATCTATTTTATCGTGAACAATCTGAATAAGAAAGCAGAACGTCAGGTAATGGAAAAAAATGCGATACTGGAAGCGCAATTGGTCGAATCTATTAAAAATATCGGGACCGTAAAACGTTTATCACTGGAAGAATTTTCCAAAAACAAAACCGAACTGCGTTTTATTGACTTATTGAAAAGTATTTATGCTTCCGGTATTAACAGTATTTTTTCGAGAGTTTCAACCGAATTCGTTTCTCGTATTTTTACTGTAATCCTATTGTGGGCCGGTACTCATTATGCTATCGACGGTCAGATTACACCCGGGGAATTATTCTCTTTTTATTCTGTTATCGGCTATTTTACCGGACCGGCTTCTCAGCTAATCGGAACCAATGTTCAGATTCAGAATGCGATGATTGCAGCCGACCGTTTATTTGGTATTATGGATTTGGATAACGAAAAAACAGAAGCAACTATTAACCTCAACAAAAACAATTTGGGTGATATTGAATTCAAAAATGTGGACTTTTCGTATGAAATCGGTAGAAATACTTTTAAAGAACTTAATCTTACGATTCCGAAAGGTAAATTCACCGCTATTGTAGGCGAAAGCGGAAGCGGAAAAAGTACCATTGCTTCTTTAATCCAAAGTATTTACAACCCGACAGACGGTAAGATTTCGGTTGGAAATTACGATCTGAAATATATTTCAAAAGACAGCATCAACAAATTGATTACTACTGTTCCGCAAAATGTTGAGCTTTTCGACGGTTCTATTATTTCCAATATTGCGATCGGAGATCAGAATCCGGATATGGAGCGCATCATTGATGTCAGCAAAAAAGTAGGAGCCTATGATTTTATTGAATCATTACCGAATGGGTTCGATACGTATCTCGGTGAGTTCGGAGCCAATTTATCCGGTGGAGAACGGCAACGAATCGCTTTTGCCAGAGCGCTATACAAAGATCCGGAAGTGATTATTCTGGACGAGGCAACATCAGCATTGGATTCGGAATCAGAACTGGTTATCAAAGATTTAATTCAGGAATTATCCCAACAAGGAAAAACAATTATTGTGATCGCTCATAAATTACATTCCATAAAAAATGCCGATATTATTATGGCTTTTAAAAAGGGTGAATTAATTGAGAACGGAACACATGACGATTTGCTAAACCAAAAAGGCTACTACTATAAAATGTGGCAAAACAATTTAAACTAAAAACCCCAACCAACTATATTATGAAAAATTATTCTTTTGCCAATAAAGCGATCGTAAGAACGCCGCTTGAACCGAAAAAAATGAACATTACCTGGGAAATGATCCAGGATATTTTTAAAAATCCTAAAAACCGTGAAGCGTTATTTATCGGATCACCGAGTATCTATAAGGCTTTTGAGTTATGGGAAAAAGGAGAAGCTTTCCAGGAAGAAAGCGACTTACGAAATTTAAAAGGTTCCTTATATAAATATACTTCGAGAATGTCCAACCGATGTACGCCTTTCGGGATGTTTGCCCATGTATCAGCTATTGATATGGGATCGGAGACAAAAATCAATTTCGAAAAAGCAGCAATTAGTCGGTATACGAAATACGACATGTACTTTTTAGGTAGTTTTATGCCTATTATTACCAAAGACAATGCGATACGATCGGTATTACAGTATTTCCCGAACACATCTGTTTATACGGTTTTCGACAAATACCGCTATGTTGAATATTATTTTAAAAAGAACGCAAGACTTCACAAGATTTCTGAAGTACTGGCTACTGAATACCTGGATATTATCCTGAAAAATGCCGCTAACGGCACTACAATTTCGGAATTAACCCAATACCTGATTTCCGATGAAATCACGGAAAAAGATGCACTTGCATTTATCAATACCATCATCGACAGTCAGTTTCTGGTAAGTGAACTGGAATTCACATTAACCGGTGAAGATTATTTCGAAAAACTAATTGCGAAATTCAGTGAGGATCGCTTTAATTTTCACGAAGCTCAAGTAATCCGTGAACTGATTGTAAGCTTAAAAGATAAAATCCGCTCGCTGGATGAGAATGTTTACAATGATCCTGAAAAATATCAGGAAATTTACAGCTTACTAAACCAGGAGCTGGATGAAGTTGATGAATCCAAATTATTCCAGGTTGACGGCTACAGAACATTACCGGATGCCAGTCTGAGCAATAGAATCCTAAAAAAACTACGTAATGGTGTAACTGCTTTAAACAAGCTACAGCCTTTACATGAAAAAAGCAATCTGAAAGAATTTAAACGAAAATTTTCAGAACGTTATGAAGAATACGAACAGCCTTTAATCAAAGTATTAGATCCCGATGTAGGAATTGGCTACGGAAAACAATCCGGTGCTAAAACACCTTTAGTGGATGAACTTAACATTATCCCGAATTTTTCCAATTACAAACAAGTAAATATCAGCCCGGAAAGAGCTTTTCTATTCCGTAAATTGGTTCAATCGACTCAAACCGGTGCTACTGCTATTGCTCTGACGGATGATGAAATCAATCAATTTGAAGAAAAAGAGCGTTTGTATACCGACAGTTTCTCCGTTTTCTTTAATATGTTTCATGAAAATAATGAGGAAAAAATTGCGTTGACTTCTGTTGCCGGTCCTTCTGCCAATGGTCTTATCGGTCGATTCGGACACTTAAATGAAAATATTATGGCGCTTTGTGATGAAATTTCCGAAAGAGAAAAAGCATTACACCCGGATAAAATCATTGCGGAAATCATTCACTTACCACAAGCCCGTACCGGAAACATCTTATATCGCGGGTTCCAGAGAGAATATGAAATTCCGTATTTGGGTAGTTCTTCGTTAGACCTGGAGCATCAGATTTCAGTAGATGATCTTTATGTTTCAGTAAAAAACAACCGTATCGTTTTACGTTCAAAAAGATTAAACAAAGAAATTATTCCCCGACTGGGAAATGCTCATAATTATAGTGCCAATGCCTTACCGATTTATCATTTCCTTTGCGATCTTCAAAATCAGGATTCGTCCGGTATCGGATTTTCATGGGGTGAATTACAAAACGACTTTGACTTCCTTCCGAGATTATCGTACAACGATATTCTATTATCGAGAGCCACTTGGAATTTATCCGAAAAAGACATTAAGTTTCTGACTTCCTTAAAAGAGGAAGCGATTATTGATACGGTACGCGCTTTCCAAAGCGAGCGAAAAATACCGGATATTGTAGCTTTTGTTCAGGGTGATAATGAAGTTGTCGTTAACTTCACCAATGATTTGAGCTGTAAAGTCTTTACCTTAATGCTAAAAGGCGAGCGTTTTATCCAACTGAAAGAGTTTTTGTTTAAAGAAGACACCGTAACCGAAAACTATTGCAACGAGTTTATTGTTTCCGCTTTCAGAAATGTTGAAGTAAAAAAAGAAACCAATAATAAACACACTGAAGTAGTATCAGCTTATAAAGCCAAATCACTTCAGGAAGGCACACCTGTTCACAACAGTGCCGTAACACCTTCTTTTTCTATTGGTGAAGAATGGTTGTACTATAAATTCTATTGCGGCGAAAGAGCCGGTGAAGAGCTTTTAAACAGAGCAATCAATCCTATTGTTGCCGAACTGGAAGCCCGGAATCTGATTCAGAAATGGTTCTTTATCCGTTATCAGGATGCATTAGGACATCATTTACGTTTCCGCGTATTGTTAAACGACAAACAACATTTTACAGAGTGCATCAACATTATTAAACAGCATATTCAGCCGTTTGAAAAAAATAACATTATCTGGAAAACACAAACGGATACCTATCTGAGAGAATTACAACGCTACGGACATCTGGCTATTGCCGAAACCGAAAGCTTATTCCATTTTGACAGCGAATGTACATTACGTTTTTCCGATATGATCGAAGGTGATCAGGGCGAAAAGATCAGATGGAAATTCTGTTTATTATCCATGCATTTCTTATTGGAAGATCTTGGCTTTAGCTTAAAAGACCGAATCGAAATGCTAAAAGTAGCAAAAACCAGTTTTGGAAATGAGTTTAACCGTTCCGGTTCCGGCGAACTAAACAAGCAGATCAATGAAATGTTTGCTAAAAACGAACGTGATATCGAATTGTTTATGGATGAATCATTAACGGATGAAATGTATGCTCCGATATGGGACGTCCTAAAAGAACGTTCCGTTAAAAACAGTACCGTTGCCAAACACCTTCAGGAATTGGCGCAAACACAACAGTTGCCGACATCTTTCGGTTCCATAGCGCTAAGTTACCTGCATATGATTTGTAATCGGGTATTTATTGCCAAACAACGGGTACATGAAATGGTTGTTTACGATTATCTGTACCGTTATTACAGCAAACAATTGTATACATCAAAAGCCAAAGCCGAGTCCAAACAAGTTGAAATCCTATAAGCTATGAGATCTTTAGCCGTATTAAGCCCTTCATTATTTGAAAAAACGGATGCCCGAAAAAGGCATCTGTTTTCCATCGATAATCTTCAGATACCTATTGGCCTTATAACCGCCAATAAACCTGATTTTGACGAACAATCCGATGATCATCAAAACTCCGTATTAGTCCGAAAACTTAGTTTTTCACTTAACTATCGCGATTTGGGTGTTATTGAAAATGCCTGGAGAAGAATCGAATCGCTCGATCAGGAAACCTATTATCCGATTGGTTCTGATTTTTGCGGTACTGTTGAAAAAATCGGAAAAAATGTTACCACATTTGCTGTGGGTGATCGGGTAGTCAGTAACAGCTTTTATCCGTTTCCCGAAAACAATGCTGTTCCCGGAATTCCATCTAACCATGCCAGCAGAGAGTTTGAAATTTACAATCAGGGCAAACTAATTAAAATTCCACAGGGAATTACGGCTGAGCAGGCCGGCGGAATCGGTATTGGTACACAAACGGCCATGTCTATGATTCGAAGAGCCGATATTAAACCGGGAGACAATGTTTTGGTAACATCCATCACCTCTAATACTGCTTTTTTCTTTTTAAATCTGTTAAGAGATTTGGATTGTACGGTATACGGTTTGTCGTATTCCGGTAAAAATGTAGAAAGTGTAAAGGCTCATTTTCCTTTTATAAAAGATGTTTTTAGTTTTAAAGACAATCAGCTACCGCAAAACTTATATTTTGATGTTGTATTAGATGCTTTTTCGGATACTTACCTTGTTCCGTTATCCGGATATTTGAATCTTAATGCACGATATTTAACCTGCGGCATTTACAATCAATCAGTAGAGAAGATTAAATCGGTTGAAAAAATCAATCTTACTCTTTTAATTGCCGGTTTAATGACCCGAAATGTTCAGTTAATCGGAAATTGTTTAGGAAATAGCGACGATTTACGAAACGGATTACAAAAATTTGAAAAAAATCCTTTAGTAATCGACAGTATTTTTACGGATAATGATCCGATTAAAGACTTCCTGGACAAAACGTATAATAATAACGGAGATAAATTCGGTAAAGTTTCTTTTATGTATTCCTAAAACGTTTCTTCCGTATATAAAAAAGCTGACTCATTTCTGGGTCAGCTTTTTTATTGGGCTGTATTTCTACTGGTACGGTAATTCATTATAATTCGAACACAACTCATTCTTTCGGTATTTATCCCGTTTAAAAACAAAAATGCCCTACCGTCTTTTCAAAAAACGGCAGAACATTTTTCAGAATATTTTAGAATAATCTATCTACAGTTTTACTATAATGCTAAACTTATTTTGAGATTATCCTAAAGTATTTTTGATGGATTATTAGTGTTTTCCTGCAAGCGTAATAGTTGCCGGAGCCAGAACTGTTGTTGCAAGTGTTATAAGAGTAAACAATGTCCCTCCGCTTACAGCGTTTAATTGATTGTCATTTAATTCTACTAAAGACGATTTTTGGAAAGCCAATTTATTTACATTTTGCTTTTTCATGATAAATTATATTTAAAACTGTCCTACTCTTTTAAGGATTTTCGGGTTACTCCTGCCTGAACTTTACGCGCGCTTGTCCATATTATTTTAAAAAGTTTACACTATTCAGTATATAACCTTTGTGTCGTAATAAAGGGGGCTTAAACTTTACAAATCGCCGTATTTAAATCGTACAAAAATTTAAAAGGGCAGTCGTAATTGTTAATAAAGTCTATTGCTTACTATATACCGCTATTTTGAAACTAAGTTTACACACTAATAGCTAGACTACTAAGCAATAATTGAAGGAGGAATTACTTTATTAAGAGGGAAGTTTGTATCGTGTTGATTATCATTTCCGATTTTAATTATTGTTCGTTACGACTTAAATTAAGAATCCGGAGTATCTGACAAAAACACTTCGTTGTTGTTTTGAAATGTGTTTCAATAAGCAATCATATTTCTCATTTATCAACAGGGCAAAGAAATATCGTTTTTTTATTCCACACAAACGATCAATACCTATTTTTATAAAAAACACACTCTTTTTACGAATTCAAAAAGATTAATTACCAGTACTTTACATTTAAAAATCACTATAAAAAAACAATTTAAAAATTCCCTTAAAAAGGGCTTCATAAAGGCTTATAAGTCGGCTAATTTCTATTTTCAATCCCATATAAAATAACAAAAGGCTGTTTTTACAGCCTTTTATTCATCTACCCTAATTCGGATATTATTTAAAAATATCTTTACTGATATTATAGCTAAGTGCAATTGATGCTACACCTACAGCTACACATGGTACAGTAGTCGCTCCGTCTACATTCATCATTTGTGAATCCGTTAATTCGGTTACGGTAGAAGCATTAAAGGCTAATTTGTTGTTTGCGTTTTGTGTTTTCATAATTATTGGTTTGGTTGAATTGTTCCTACTCTGTTATGGATTTTCGGATTACTCCCCTTTGAATCGGCAATCCGATTACTCAGCCTGTTGGAAAATATCTTTAGAGATATCGTAGCTCAACTTGATAGAAGCGATTGAGATTGCAACACATGGTACTGATGTAGCTCCGTCAACGTTCATCATTTGTGAATCTGTTAATTCCGTTACAGTTGATGCTGTAAAATTCAATTTGTTGTTTGCGTTTTGCGTTTTCATAATAAATGGTTTGATTAATTGGTTCTTACTCTATTAAGGATTTTCGGATTACTCCCGGTTCACAGCTAATTAGTTTGCTGCAAAAATATCTTTAGAGATATCGTAGCTCAACTTGATAGAAGCGATAGATACAG
Organism: Flavobacterium cerinum; assembly: GCF_024496085.1. Lineage (NCBI taxonomy): Bacteria > Pseudomonadati > Bacteroidota > Flavobacteriia > Flavobacteriales > Flavobacteriaceae > Flavobacterium > Flavobacterium cerinum. The sequence goes on from NZ_CP101751.1 coordinate 675,540, forward strand.
CTACACATGGTACTGAAGTAGCTCCGTCAACGTTCATCATTTGTGAATCCGTTAATTCCGTTACAGTTGATGCTGTAAAATTCAATTTGTTGTTTGCGTTTTGCGTTTTCATAATAAATGGTTTGATTAATTGGTTCCTACTCTATCTGGGATTTTCGGATTACTCCCGGTTAGCTTATTAGTTCGCAGCAAAGATTGCTTTCGAAATGTTGTAGCTTAATGCAATTGAGGCTACGGCAACTCCTACACATGGTACTGTTGTTGCTCCGTCTACATTCATCATTTGTGAATCGGTTAATTCCGTTACAGTTGAAGCATTAAAGGCTAATTTGTTGTTTGCGTTTTGCGTTTTCATAATAAATGGTTTGATTAATTGGTTCCTACTCTGTTATGGATTTTCGGATCACTCCCAGATAACTTATTAGTTCGCAGCAAAGATTGCTTTCGAAATGTTGTAGCTTAATGCAATTGAGGCTACGGCAACTCCTACACATGGTACTGTTGTTGCTCCGTCTACATTCATCATTTGTGAATCGGTTAACTCGGTTACAGTTGAAGCATTAAAAGCTAATTTGTTGTTTGCATTTTGTGTTTTCATAATAAATGGTTTGATTAATTGATTCCTACTCTGTTATGGATTTTCGGATTACTCCCGATTTGAATTATTAGTCAGCAGCAAAGATTGCTTTCGAAATGTTATAGCTTAATGCAATTGAGGCTACGGCAACTCCTACACATGGTACTGTTGTTGCTCCGTCTACATTCATCATTTGTGAATCGGTTAACTCGGTTACAGTTGAAGCATTAAAAGCTAATTTGTTGTTTGCGTTTTGTGTTTTCATGTTGATTATGGTTTAAGGTTAAGTAATTATGATAATAGATAAGCGATTCCGGCTCCTACTAAAGCTCCTCCTGCTGCTACAGCAATCGATATTAATAAAGACCCACCGTTTACATCTTGTAATTGAGAATCATTTAATTCTACTAATGTGCTTTTGTCAAAGCCTAATTTGTTTGCAGTTTGCGTTTTCATGTTGGTTATAGTTTAAGGTTAAGTAATTATGATAATAGATAAGCGATTCCGGCGCCTACTAAAGCTCCTCCTGCTGCTACAGCGATTGATATTAATAAGGATCCACCGTTTACGTCTTGTAATTGAGAATCGTTTAATTCTACTAATGTGCTTTTGTCAAAGCCTAATTTGTTTGCAGTTTGCGTTTTCATGTTGGTTATAGTTTAAGGTTAAGTAATTATGATAATAGATAAGCGATTCCGGCGCCTACTAAAGCTCCTCCTGCTGCTACAGCAATCGATATTAATAAGGATCCACCGTTTACATCTTGTAATTGAGAATCGTTTAATTCTACTAATGTGCTTTTGTCAAAGCCTAATTTGTTTGCAGTTTGCGTTTTCATGTTGGTTATAGTTTAAGGTTAAGTAATTATGATAATAGATAAGCGATTCCGGCGCCTACTAAAGCTCCTCCTGCTGCTACAGCAATCGATATTAATAAGGATCCACCGTTTACATCTTGTAATTGAGAATCGTTTAATTCTACTAATGTGCTTTTGTCAAAGCCTAATTTGTTTGCAGTTTGCGTTTTCATGTTGGTTATAGTTTAAGGTTAAGTAATTATGATAATAGATAAGCGATTCCGGCTCCTACTAAAGCTCCTCCAGCCGCTACAGCAATGGATATTAATAAGGATCCACCGTTTACTTCTTGTAATTGAGAATCGTTTAACTCTACTAATGTGCTTTTGTCAAAGCCTAATTTGTTTGCAGTTTGCGTTTTCATGTTGATTATGGTTTAAGGTTAAGTAATTATGATAATAGATAAGCGATTCCGGCTCCTACTAAAGCTCCTCCTGCTGCTACAGCAATCGATATTAATAAGGATCCACCGTTTACTTCTTGTAATTGAGAATCGTTTAACTCTACTAATGTGCTTTTGTCAAAGCCTAATTTGTTTGCAGTTTGCGTTTTCATGTTGATTATGATTTAAGGTTAGTAATTATGATAATAGATATGCGATTCCGGCTCCTACTAAAGCTCCTCCAGCCGCTACAGCGATTGATATTAATAAGGATCCACCGTTTACGTCTTGTAATTGAGAATCGTTTAATTCTACTAATGTGCTTTTGTCAAAGCCTAATTTGTTTGCAGTTTGCGTTTTCATGTTGATTATGATTTAAGGTTAGTAATTATGATAATAGATATGCGATTCCGGCTCCTACTAAAGCTCCTCCAGCCGCTACAGCGATTGATATTAATAAGGATCCACCGTTTACGTCTTGTAATTGAGAATCGTTTAATTCTACTAATGTGCTTTTGTCAAAGCCTAATTTGTTTGCAGTTTGCGTTTTCATGTTGGTTATAGTTTAAGGTTAAGTAATTATGATAATAGATAAGCGATTCCGGCTCCTACTAAAGCACCTCCTGCTGCTACAGCAATGGATATTAATAAGGATCCACCGTTTACATCTTGTAATTGAGAATCGTTTAACTCTACTAATGTGTTTTTGTTAAAACCTAATTTGTTTGCGTTTTGTGTTTTCATGATTTATTTGATTTATTGATTTATCCCTACTCTGTTCCGGATTTTCGGGAGACTCCTGTTTTATTATAGTATTATCCAGCCTGGAGAATATTTTTAGTCGTATGATAGCCTAATGCAATCACATACATTGCAAATCCCAGGCATGGTACCAGTATAGCACCGTCTGCATTCATCATTTGTGAATTGTTCAACACGGTTACTGTAGAAGCTTTAAAGTCCAGTTTATTTTGTGCTGGTGCTTTCATGATTTTGCTTCTCTTTAGTGATAACATCTTTTGTTATCGTATATCCGGTGTAAACGGATAACAGAAAAACAAAAATCACTGCCAGTTTTTTAAAAGAATATTTTTCCATAGCGCTATTATTTAATTATTTAGCATGTACCAGATATGCGATTCCGGCTCCGATTAAAGCTCCTCCTGCTGCTACAGCAATTGATATTAATAAGGATCCACCGTTTACATCCTGTAGTTGAGAATCGTTTAACTCTACTAATGTGCTTTTGTCAAAGCCTAATTTGTTTGCAGTTTGCGTTTTCATAATTGTACTTGATTTATTGATTTACCCTTACTCTATTCCGGATTTTCAGGAAACTCCGTTGCTATTTCAATTTTTACAGGATAATCTCAACTCAAAAGATCGTCCCGTTTACCATCGATCAGTTCATCAACTCAAACCTGTGTCTGAATTGAATTCCGGATTATTTTTCAATTGTTTTTCCTTGTTTTTTTCGGGTCAAAATGTCCCGGGTGATCTGATATCCGACGTAAAGTGCTATCAGAAAAACAAGAATCATCCATATATCGTCGGTAAAATTGCTTGTCATAGCTTTTTATTTATGTACCAGGTAAGCAATTCCGGCTCCGATTAAGGCACCACCTGCTGCTACCGCGATCGATATTAATAATGAACCTCCGTTTACATCCTGTAATTGGTTGTCGTTCAATTCCACTAAAGTGTTTTTGTTAAAACCTAATTTGTTTGCGTTTTGCGTTTTCATGATATTTGTTTTTTTAGTTATTAATTTTTAGATCCACTCATAGTAAATGGCCATAGCAACAGAAATTGCGATTGTTCCTGTAAGAACTGCCGAAGAACCACCTTGTACTTCGTTTAACTGATTGTCGTTTAACTCCGCTAAAGCATTTTTAGAGAAAGTCAGTTTGTTGGTGTTTTGCGTTTTCATAGGGTATAGTTTTAAAGGTTAAAGAATTACGTCTGCTATCATTCTTGTAAAAATGGATATCGGTACATAAGTGGATGTTCCGCCATTGATTTCATTTAGATGAACATCATTAAGCTCTACTAATACACTTTTAGTAAAAGCCAGTTTTTCTTGTAGATTTGTTGCTTTCATATTTTTCTTTTTTATTGGTTACTATTGGGCATAGCGGTTCCTGTGCAAGTGGAAAAAACAATTTCCATTACCTATTATCTGGATAATATGTTAAATGTGATTATTACTCCTCCGGACAGGAAAGAAAGAGCCGGAAGCGAATTAGGCTAATACCGCCAAATCTCTTACTACAGTTAGAATCGGAAGGCATACACATCCGGAACAAGTTTCCCCGCCAACAATTGTTGATCCTCCGTTAACTGTCATCATTTCAGCAGGGTTTAATTCTGCTACTGAATTTTTGGCAAAAGCCAATTTACTGTTTGCGTTTTGTGATTTCATCGTTTTTATAGTTTTAAGGTTGAAATTTTGTGATATTGCGTATCGGTCCGGGAAGCAGTATACAGTCTCCGCAGATCAATGTGGTTTGTTCATTATTTGTATCACCGCCACCTGCGATATGATACATGAATTCCATGTCCAGTTCCGTAACATCATTTTTCTTAAAATGAAGTGTATTGTTGTTTGCGTTTTTCATAATTAAAGCTGTCGGGTTATTCTTGTAATCATTGGACATAAACAAGTGGATATCGGCATAAAATCAGCAATTGATTCACCTCCTCCGTTAATTGCAGCTAATGTTGTTTCGCTTAACTCTATTACGGACTGTCTTTTAAAAGACAATTTATCTGATGTAGTTGTTTTCATACTATTCTGTTTTTTTAGTTTTCAAATTTTTCAGTAATCGTTTGGAATGTCATCGTAATCAGGGAAGTACTTGACGGTGTCAATGTTCCTCCTGCAATAGCGGTCATAGTTTGATCATTTAACTCGGTTATCGATCGTTTATCAAACGCAAGTCGGTTGCTAGTTTCTTTTTTCATAATCCCGATTACAATAATGTCATATCATATCCTGATCCGGTGGTCAAGACGATCAGTGAAGTTGTCCCTACAAAGATGGTACTTCCGGTTCCGCCGGCGATAGCGCTCATTTTTTGCTCATTTAGTTCAACCAATGAATTTTTGCTGAACTGTAGTGTTGTGTTCATTTGTTTTTTCATGATTCTATATTTTTAAGGTTAAAACTTTTTAATCGCAGGATTATGTTATACAATCTCCAGAGCTTCCGGCAAACGGACATGATGGTTCGCGTTGCTTCATTGCAACCTTTTATTCCCTTCTTATCATCGGGTTGTAAGCCCGTTTGCTATCGCTCTCTGATGATTACAAATGATTCAGATGTCCTAGCTGACGTGTTACGACTACACAATCACCACAGATAAAAGTTGTGGGTCCGTCGTTTGTATCAGCACCGCCCATGATCGATTTCATGGCATTTAAATCCAATTCTGCTATAACGTTTCTTTCAAATGAAAGTTTGTTGTTTTTTGCTGTTTTCATAAGTCGCTTTTTGACTATTATTGCGCTACTTTATTGATAGCCGTGTGCATCGTGATTAACACCAGCGATGTTCCGCCTACAAGCGTTACCGTCCCTCCGATAATGGCTGCCATTTTGGGTTCGTTTAACTCAACCAGGGCCATTTTCTGAAATTCCAGCTTTGTTACATTTTGTTTTTTCATAACTGCTTTTTTTAAGGTTAATCCGTTTTCTACCGTTCTTTTTAAAGATCTGTAGGAAGTAAACAGGTAATCTTACGGGATTACAGCTGTTTTTTTAGTTGATCGCATTGTTGATGCGGGTTGTCACAACCACACACTCTCCGCATACGAAAGTTGTAGCACCACCAATTACGTTTTGCATTACAGCGTTGTCTAATGTTACTACTGAATTTGTTTTAAATACCAGTTTATTTGTTTCTTGTGTTTTCATGATACTTGTGTTTTTTTAGTTTAGGTTATGGTTTCCGCATTATAGCAACGGTGATTCCATCTTATTTCAGGTTGAATCGTTCCTTATCACGGATTCCTTTTTTATTTTGTTGTTTTTTCGGTTTCCTCATTTCCGGCCATAATTATCCTGTTGCCAAACAGCGTATTGCTGCTCACATTCGGAAAAAACAGTTAAGAAAAGGGGATTTTATTACAATGCCTCAATCTGCATTATGGTACGGATAGCTGATAAACAGACACATCCGGTACAGGTTTCACCACCCATAATAGTGGATCCGCCATTTATTTCCAGCATTTCGAGATGATTTAGTTCTGCGATATCATTTTTCGCAAATACCAATTTGTTGATTTTGTTGTGTGTTTTCATGACAATCCCGTTTTATACCTGCGGCTTCATCATGTCTTTGATCTTGTCGCCGATATAATTGATAATCGCGTCCATTGATCCGCCGTTTACATTTAGTAACTGGCTGTCGTTTAATTCAGCAATTGCATTTTTAGCAAAAGCCAAACGGTTGGTGTTTTTTGTCGTTTTCATACTATTGCAGTTTTATACTTGTGGTTTCATCATATCTTTGATTTTATCGCCGATATAGTTAATAATTGCATCCATTGATCCGCCGTTTACATTTAGTAACTGACTGTCGTTTAATTCTACAATTGCATTTTTAGCAAAAGCTAAACGGTTGGTGTTTTTTGTCGTTTTCATATTGTTTATTTTTTTAGGTTAGATTTTGTTTTGTAAAGGAAAAACCAGTCGTATCTGATTATATTTCCAGTATGTCCTGATTTTCCCTTATACTTAAAGTACTATTATTGTGCTAGTTTAATAATCGTTCTGATTGGTCCCGGAACCGGAATACAGTCGCCGCAGATAATTGTAGTTTGATCTTGAATAATGGTTGTTCCACCACCTGCAATATTTCTCATTGCTGTTTGATCTAATTCTGCAACTGAACTTTTCTTAAAAGTAAGTACGCTTTTGTTTTCTTTTTTCATGATTTAAGTATTAAGGTTGATTAAAAATTGATTTGCATGTTTGTTTTGCTATTATAGCGGTCCGGCCATAGGGCTAAATTCATCTACATAATGACCTTTACTGGAGTTGACACAGAAAGTGCAACTTATTGGACTGTTGTTTTGCAGTACACTTGTACCGCCGTTAACACCTTGTAATTCTTCACCGTTAAGTTCAACCAGGGAACTTTTATAGAAGAACAGCATAGTAGTTCTTTGATTTTTCATAATTCTCGTTTTATTTAGTTAATAGATAGTCTGTTCAAAATACTTTTGAATAAAAACATAACCACGAGGAATCGGATTTGCCTGTTATTGCTTTTTCTTAGGCTTGGCTGTAAAAAATTGGGCCACAGCGCTAAAAAATCGCTTCATAGAAGCATAAAATCGGGATTCTTGTACTGTCTCGTCATTCAGCTCTACGATTGTATTTCTTTTAAATCGAGAAGGGCTGATCATTTTTTTCGTTTTCATGGCTTATTTTAAATTGCATTCTTTTTACATCCACAGGAATGAAGTAATTTTCATTTCTTCATGGTGTACCATTTATTTTCGGCTTACAATAGCGCTGTTTTTCGGTTGCTTATTTCGAAACCTTTAAGACGTGTGTAATGCCTGAATAAATTTTGTTCATTCCGATTCCAAATAGTATCGGAATCAGACCATTCCCGGTTAAGGGTTTAAAATGTACCAACGAAAGAAGGGAGTGAGTGGGTCTCTATAAAGGAGGGAACTTTTTTTATCAAAATTTGGCTTTAATAAATAAAAAGTTATCTTTGTAAAGATACTCCAACCTATAATTTGTTGGATTTCGTTTTGTAATTCATTCTATAAAACAGGGCCTTCCACGCTCTGTTTTATTTTTTTGTGTTTTTTGAGTAGCTACTCATATTAGAAATACTTTCGCTACCTAAAAACCCATCCGTTAATGTTTTTGAAATGCTATGATCAAATATCATTCATTTCTCATTCATCAACAGGACAAAGTAAGGACTATTTTTTCTCTCCCACAAACAAACAATGCCTATTTTTATAAAAAAACAGGCATCATTTTAAGGTTTAAAATACTAATAATCAGTTTGTTATAAAAAATATAATTTTATAAAACACTTTCTTCCTTATGCTTCATTTCTTCTATTTTTTTGATGTAAATGGAGGGTGTAATACCGGTTGCAGCCTTAAAATATTTGGTAAAAGAGTCCGAACTTTTATATCCGATCTCATCTGCAATCGAACTTACCGAGTAAGCTCTAAGTTTAGAATTATTTTTTAATTCCAATATAACATAGTTAATACGAAGCTCATTAATATAGGTACTGAAACTTTTACCCAATTCATTATTTACAATCTTGGACAGATAGGCCGTATTGGTTTTTAATTTTTTGGCTACACTATGAAGTGTACAATCTTGTCTTAAAAAGTATTTCTTTTCCTGAAGCTTTTCTAATTTTTCGAGAATATCATTAACCCTTTCATCTTTTATAATAAATGTTCCGTCAGCTGGGACAACATCTTCAATAAGCTCTTCTCCTTCTTCTGATTCAAAGGCTACTTCCTTAATTTCAGGCATTTCCGACATCTTATCCGCTTCTTCCGGTTCAATGATATCCTCTTCTTTACTGATTGTTATATTCGGAATCAGTTGACTTTCCAATATTTCTTCTTTGGACGGACTTTTTTCCGGTTTCTCTTGTTCTTCTAATAATTTTTTTGCTTCAAAATCATTAATCTTACCGATTAGAATATCAAATTTCTCCTGATTAACTCTGTCATTCCTTTTACTTCTAAAATAAAAGAACCCTAAAAAGCCGATCAATAATAAAACCGCAACAATCAGAATATTTTTTTGTTTGACCTCATCCGTTTTTTCCTGGTCTATCTTTTCTAGATCAATTTTATGCAAATCTTCAATCGTTCCGATCTTTTTAGCCGATTTTTTAGAATTTTCATCAATAAACTTCTGATAATAAAAGTTCGATTGCCCGATACTGTCTACAGCCTTATAATTCTCTGCCAGTAGTTTATAATAGTCCGTAAGTTCTTCCGGTGCAAATTCTGATTTATCCTGTTTAGAAAGTCCTGATTTGAGTATCTGGTTTGATTTATTATATTCTTTTTGCTCACTCATTAATCCGGCAAGACTTAACATAACCGTTGCTTCAATCCGTTTGTTTTTAATCTTCACCGATTTTTGCAAGGCATCATTTAGTATTTGTTCGGTCTGGTTATAATTTTTTTTCTTCAGATAACTCAATCCTTTTACATTCAGAAAATAAACTTCTAATTCCTTATCATTAGCCTGCTTACAATATTCCAATCCTTTTTTGATATAAATCATAGAGGAATCCGGTTGGTTCATTTTCAGATAGGCCTTTGCAATTTTAAGCTCAAGTGAGGCAAGTTCAGGTTTTGAAATATCACTATTCAGGTATCTTTTAAAAACAGCCAGGGCCTCACTGTGCTTCCCGATCTCATACTTTATATTCGCAATGCTGATACTGATACTCCTTACACTATACGAATCTTTTAATTTATTAGCCAGTTGTAATGCCTCGTTATATAATAGTAATGCCTGCTCAAAATTATACGTCTGATACAATAAACTTGCCTTATTAATCTTAGCCCGCAATACCAGATTTTGGTTATTAGCTCCATAAGCCTTGATAATCGCCTTATCGCAAAAATAAAATGCGCTATCCGTTTCCGATAGCGTCATACATACATAGCCCAAATAATTATAAGCAATAATTACATCGTTGTCTTCTTTTTGTTTCTCACTGATCGAAAGATAACGATGAATGTATTTTTTAGCAAGTGCCGGGTTGTTATAAATATATTTCTGAATAGAGTCTTTTAACTGATTCTTTGTATCTGTAGCTAAAACCGACTGAAAAGCCAATAGAAAAGCACAAAGAAAAACTCTTTTTGATAAGGAAAGCAACATATTTTAACAGGTTTTTATATAACAAAAATAGTGTTTTTTTTAATTAGAATTTTTTTTTATAACAAACTGACTCGCAATTGTTTACAAAAGTCAAAAGGTGTGTTTTTTTTATAAATTTAGGGAATCTTCACTTTGATAATCAGGCAATTAGATCTAGTTTTGAATCAACAATAAAAACCCACAGACCATGAAAACTACAAAAAACAATTTACTGAAGTTCAAAAAAACATCAATTGTTGAACTATCAAAAAGCGACTGTTCCAAAATAAAAGGCGGTAATAATATTACCGATCCGGACCGAAGCGGAATCTATTCCTTACTGTGTCCGACAACACATCCCACAAGACCTGATTAGTATACTAAGAGCCTCAATTGAGGCTCTTTTTTTTGACTATGTGTTAAACTTATTGTAATGCAATTTACAACATACAACATGCCGGTTGAAATGCCTAAATTTGCAACACACTAAAAACACGTTATTATGTTTCCATTACACAGAAATAGACGCCTTAGAACCAATGATGCTATTCGTTCATTAGTTCGTGAAACTTCATTAAGCCCTAATGATTTTATGTTCCCGATGTTTGTGGCAGAAGGAAAAGACGTTAAAATCGAAATCCCGTCAATGCCGGGAATCTATCGTCGCTCTTTAGATCTTACCGTTAAAGAAGTAAAAGAATTATGGGATTTGGGTATTAAGGCCGTTAATATCTATGTAAAAGTAAGCGATAACTTAAAAGACAATACCGGTAAAGAAGCCTGGAATAAAGACGGACTGATGCAACAAACCATCAAAGCCATCAAAGATGCTGTTCCGGGAATGATTGTAATGCCGGATGTTGCACTGGATCCTTATTCTATTTATGGTCATGACGGAATCGTTGAAAACGGGCAAATTCTGAATGATGCTACTGTGGATGCACTTACGCTTATGAGTGTGAGTCATGCTGAAGCCGGTGCTGATTTCGTAGCGCCAAGCGATATGATGGACGGAAGGGTTCTTGCTATTCGTCAGGCTTTGGAACAAAGCGGCTTTCACGATGTCGGAATCATGAGTTATAGTGCTAAATATGCCTCTTCTTTCTATGGCCCTTTCCGCGATGCATTAGACAGTGCTCCCGGATTTGGCGATAAAAAAACATATCAGATGGACTATGCTAACCGTATTGAAGCCATTAAAGAAGCTTTGGATGACGTGGAAGAAGGAGCTGATATCGTAATGGTTAAACCGGGAATCGCTTATCTGGACATCGTTCGTGAAATAAAAAACACCGTAAACGTACCGGTAGCCGTTTATCAGGTTTCAGGAGAATATGCAATGGTTAAAGCAGCTGCCGAAAAAGGCTGGTTAGACCACGATAAAATCATGATGGAACAATTATATTGCATCAAAAGAGCCGGAGCTAATATTATTTCAACCTATTTTGCCAAAGAAGCAGCTAAATTAATGCAATAATACCATGAGAAAATCACTACTGATTTTGGGCTGCATTACAATGCTGACCGCTTGCAACAAAAAAGAAGAAAAAAAAGAAGCATTATATCCGGAAGTCAAAAAAACGGAAGCCGAACTAACACTGGAATTAGGTCGAGAAGTTTTTGACGGTAAAGGAATGTGTTATTCCTGTCATAAACCGGATCAGAAAGTGATTGGACCGAGTATCCGGGAAATCGCTAAAATCTATAAAGAAAAAGGCGCCAGTATCGTAGACTTCTTAAAAGAAAAAGGAGATCCGATTGTTGATCCGTCACAATATTCCGTGATGAAAACCAATTTTGCCATCACTAAAAATCTTCCGGAAGAAGAATTAGTGGCATTGGAAGCGTATATTTTAAGTCACGCAAAATAATTTAAAAAAACCGGTTCTAAAGGCCGGTTTTTTAATATAATCTTTTGATTTGCAATCCAAAATCGAAACCGGTATCTTTACCTCATGGACACTATTTTTATAAAAACACCCCTTGGTATTGCTAAAATTGAAGGCGACATAACGGGTGTTGCGGTCATATCAGTACAAAACGACGGACAAATTTCGGAAACCATTCCGGAGCATCTTTCGGAAGTTGTTTCGCAACTAAATGACTATTTCGACGGGAAGCGAAAAGACTTTACTTTCAAGCTATCGCCAAAAGGAACCGACTTTCAACAAAAAGTATGGCAGGCACTTCTTGAAATCCCATACGGAAAAACAATGTCCTATCTTGAATTGTCCAAAAAACTGGGTGATGTAAAGGCCATTCGGGCAGTTGCGGCAGCCAATGGAAAAAATCCGATATGGATTGTCGTTCCCTGCCACAGAGTAATCGGATCTGATGGTTCACTGACCGGTTATGCCGGTGGCTTATGGCGCAAAAAATGGCTACTGGAACACGAAAATCCGGTAAAACAAGAAACCCTCTTTTAAATCCGCATCTAAACCGAAAAAACAAACAATAATTTCCTTAAATTCGTAAGATACGTTACAAATTCCGTGCTTATGAAATTCCTGAAAAAATTCCTTTTATGGTTTATTATTATCCTGACCGGTATTATTATCCTGATGTATATTTTCGATGTCGATTATTTGCTTCGTGCTGTCAGAACTATTTATTTTAAAGGCTATACCACCGCTTTCCTGGATGACTATAAAGATTTTCCAAATCGGGAAATCAAAAAAGGAATTGCACAACCCTGGGCTATCGCCAAAGATTATAACAGTATCCCGGCTACTGAAACACTGAATAAAACCCATAAAGAATTACAAACCGTTGCTTACCTGATCATTAAAAATGACAGTATATGGCACGAAAGTTATTTTGACGGCTACGGAAAAGATTCGAAATCCAATTCTTTTTCGATGGCAAAAAGTATTGTTTCCGCTTGTTTGGGCAAAGCAATAATGGATGGAAAAATTAAAAGTTTAGATCAGAAAGTATCGGATTTCTTTCCGGAATTAAAAGGAAAATATGCAAAAGATGTTACGGTTGGCGACCTGTCTTCAATGGCTTCCGGGTTAAGCTGGGATGAACGTTATTACAGTCCGTTTTCCATTGTTACCCGCGCTTACTTCGACAGTGATCTGAAAAAAGTTATTCTCGGGTTAGACGTTAATGAAGAACCCGGAAAAAAATTCAAATACCTTAGCGGTGCTACGGAATTACTCGCAATGGTTATCGAAAAAGCAACCGGAAAATATCTTTCGGATTATATGTCTGAAAGTTTCTGGCAACCGATGGGCGCAGAAAATGAAGCACTATGGCAACTGGATCATGCTCCGGATGGAATTGAAAAAGCCTATTGTTGTATTGCCAGCAATGCCCGGGATTTTGCCCGCTTCGGAAAGTTATACAAACAGAACGGAAAATGGAACGGAAAACAATTACTGGACAGTACTTTTGTAACCAAATCCATCACGCCGCGTTTTCCTGAATCTCCGGAATACGGATATGGTTGGTGGCTACATCAGTATCTCGGAAAAAAAATGTACTATATGCGAGGCCATTTAGGTCAGTTTGTTATTGTGGTTCCGGAAGACAATGTTATTATTGTGCGATTGGGTCATCTTAAAGGACTGCAAACCAAAACCGATCCGCATAGTAATGATTTTTACGTTTATGTGGGCGAAGCCTATAAAATGCTTGATAAAAGAAAATAATTGAATACATTATATAAGCCATGTTAGAAAAAATCAGATTGGAGAACATTCTTTTTCTGGATATTGAAACTGTTCCGGAAGAAGAAAATTTCAATGCCTTAGACGAAATCAAACAAGAACTTTACAGCCTGAAAACACAATATCAGCGAAAAGACGATTTCACTCCGGAAGAATTTTACGACCGGGCCGGTATTTGGGCTGAATTCGGAAAAATTGTCTGTATTTCCGTAGGTTATTTTACCTTACGCAGTGATGTTCGTCACTTTAGAGTTACTTCCTTTTTTGGGGATGAAATTAAAATTCTAAAAGATTTCAGCAATTTACTCGCTAATCATTTTAATCAACCGCAACATATTTTATGTGGACACAATGCCAAGGAATTTGATTTCCCGTTTATCGCCCGGCGAATGATTATTAACGGAATTGCGATTCCTCCCAAATTAAACCTTTTCGGAAAAAAACCATGGGAAGTCCCGCATTTGGATACGTTAGAATTATGGAAGTTCGGTGATTTCAAACATTTTACTTCTTTAAAATTACTAACGAATATTCTTCATATTCCGTCGCCAAAAGACGATATCGACGGCAGTCAGGTCGGACACGTTTATTATGTTGAAAAAGATATTGACCGGATTATTCATTATTGTGAAAAAGACGTGATAGCCGTTGCCCAGATTCTATTACGATTTCGTCGTGAGGATTTGCTGATTGAAGATGAAATCATCTTTGTTTAATTACCTTTGCTGTAATGAAAGAGCCTCTTTTACAAATAAAAAATGTAACCGTTTCGTTCCGGAAAGAAGGAAACTGGACTCCGATTGTGAAAAACAGTCAATTTGATCTTTATGAAAATGAAATACTGGGGATTGTCGGAGAATCCGGATCCGGAAAATCGGTAACGTCACTGGCTATTATGGGATTACTCCCAAAAATGATTTCCAAAGTAAGTGAAGGTGAAATTATACTGAACGGAAAAAACATCGCTGCTTTATCAGAAAAAGAATGGCAAAAATTAAAAGGTAACGATATTGCAATGATTTTTCAGGAGCCGATGAGTTCACTGAATCCTTCCTTAAAATGTGGTTTTCAGGTAGCCGAAATTTTGATGCAACATACCGATTTATCGCAAAAAGAAATCCAACAGGAAGTCCTTTCGTTATTCGAAAAAGTCAAATTACCCAATCCTGAAATTATATTTGACAAATACCCGCACCAAATTTCAGGTGGCCAAAAGCAACGCGTAATGATTGCCATGGCTATCGCCTGTAAGCCTAAAATTTTAATTGCTGATGAGCCCACAACCGCTTTAGATGTGACGGTTCAAAAAGAAATTATACAGCTGTTAAAAGAACTACAGCAACAAACCAAAATGAGTATTATCTTTATTTCACATGATCTCTCATTGGTTTCCGATATTGCAAACCGCGTACTGGTGATGTATAAAGGTGAAATTGTAGAACAGGGTGATGCCCAACAAATTTTTAAAAATCCGCAGCACAATTATACTAAAGCTTTGATTGCTTCCCGGCCGTCATTGGAATTTCGTGTAAAAAAACTGCCTACGATTCAGGATTTTTTAAATAATACAATCGACAGCACCATTATTACGGATGAAATCCGTGCCGAAAATCATAAAAAACTATACGCACAACAACCTTTACTGGAAGTACAGAATGTAGAAAAAGAATATTTTTCTACAGCCGGATTATTCGGAAAAAAAACGTCCTTTAAAGCGGTAAACGATGTCAGTTTTAAAATATATGAAGGTGAGACACTGGGGCTTGTCGGCGAAAGCGGTTGCGGAAAATCAACTTTAGGAAATGCTATTTTACAGTTAGATAAAGCAACTGCCGGTCATATACTTTATAAAGGACAGGATATTACCCGTCTTTCCTCTTCTGAAATACGAAATCTTCGAAAAGAGATACAGATTATTTTTCAGGATCCGTATTCTTCCTTAAATCCGAGAATTCCGGTAGGAAAAGCCATTATGGAACCGATGCAGGTTCATGGTTTATATAAAAATGATGCTGAGCGCAAACAAAAAACAATTGAAATACTGGAAAGAGTCGGACTAGGCGAAGACTATTTTAACCGTTACCCGCATGAATTTTCCGGCGGTCAACGACAACGGATCGGAATTGCCCGTACTATTGCTTTACAACCAAAGATTATTGTTTGTGACGAATCGGTTTCGGCATTGGATATTTCCGTTCAGGCACAGGTTTTAAATTTATTGAACGAACTAAAAGAGAATTTCGGTTTTACATATATTTTTATTTCGCATGATCTTGCCGTTGTCAAATATATGTCCGATCAGGTTTTGGTGATGAATAAAGGGCAAATCGAAGAAATCGGTGATGCAGACGAATTGTATGCACATCCGCAAAAAGAATACACTAAAAAACTGATTGCTGCTATTCCAAAAGGAAACTAGCAGCTAGTTTTTATACCTGACAGGTTTTAAAACCTGTCAGGTATAAAAAAGCCTGTTCGATTTACCGAACAGGCTTTTTTATAAAATACGGGGTTGTATTAGTCGATTTTCATCTCCGGAATATCACCTTCTACAATAAGGTTGGCTTCCGTTGCTTTAATAATTTCATCAACTGTAACTCCCGGTGCTCTTTCCAATAGTTTAAATCCGTTAGGTGTAATTTCGATTACAGCTAATTCGGTTACCACTTTTTTCACACATTTTACTCCGGTTAACGGCAATGTACATTCTTTTAAGATTTTGGATTCACCGGCTTTATTTACGTGCATCATTGCAACAATAATATTTTCTGCCGAAGCCACTAAATCCATAGCGCCACCCATTCCTTTTACCATTTTACCCGGAATCTTCCAGTTAGCGATATCACCGTTTTCCGAAACTTCCATAGCACCCAAGATGGTTAAATCCACATGTTGTCCGCGAATCATTCCAAAACTGGTAGCTGAGTCAAAAAATGATGCACCCGGTAATGTTGTAATGGTTTGTTTTCCGGCATTGATCACATCAGCATCTTCTTCTCCTTCAAACGGAAACGGTCCCATTCCCAGAACACCATTTTCACTCTGGAATTCTACGCTGATTCCTTCCGGAATATAATTCGCAACTAATGTCGGGATTCCGATACCAAGATTAACAAAATAACCGTCTTTTAATTCCTGTGCAATTCTTTTTGCAATTCCTATTTTATCTAATGCCATGATTACTGTCTTTGTCTTACTGTGCGTTGTTCGATTCTTTTTTCATATTTCTCACCCTGGAAGATTCTTTTTACAAATATTCCCGGAATATGAATCTGGTTCGGATCTAAAGTTCCTGCCGGCACCAATTCTTCAACCTCAGCAATTGTAATTTTTGCAGCTCCGGCCATACACGAATTGAAATTTCGTGATGTTCCTTTAAAAATAAGGTTACCGGCTTCATCCCCTTTCCATGCTTTTACGATGGCAAAATCAGCTTTATAAGCTTCTTCCATTATATGCATTTTTCCGTTAAATTCACGTACTTCTTTTCCTTCGGCTACTTCAGTTCCATAACCTGCCGGTGTAAAGAAAGCCGGAATACCCGCTTGTGCTGCACGACATTTTTCAGCCAAAGTTCCCTGTGGTGTTAATTCCACTTCAAGTTCTCCGCTTAGCATCTGACGTTCAAACTCGGCATTTTCACCAACATATGAAGAGATCATTTTTTTGATCTGACGTTTTTGCAATAATAATCCTAAACCGAAATCATCAACTCCGGCATTATTCGAAATACAAGTTAATTCCTTAACGTTCATTTCCACTAGTTCCGCAATACTGTTTTCCGGAATTCCGCAAAGTCCGAAACCGCCCAACATAATGGTCTGTCCGTCTTTTATATCGTGTAACGCTTCCTTCACGTTACTCACTTTTTTATTAATCATATTGTGGTTGTTTAATTTTGGTTAAAAATATAAAAAAAACGCCTTTATAAAAAGGCGTTTCGTATTTAGAAATCAAATTCTTCTGTTGTCGGTTCTTCGACCGCTAAACTGTCGACTACTTTTTTCGGTGCCCAACAATCTACTTTTATCGAAAGATTCGTCGGTCGTTCGAATGGTTTCTGAGAAACATTCAACTTATCATCAGCATAACATTTCTTCATAAATAATCCCCAAATCGGTAGTGCCATTGTTGCACCTTGTCCCATTTGCGTACTTTTGAAGTGGGCCGATCGGTCTTCATTTCCGACCCAGACACCCATAGCCAGATTCGGTACCATTCCGATAAACCATCCGTCACTATTGTTCTGACTCGTTCCTGTTTTACCCGCTATCGGATTAAGGAATGCATAAGGTAGTCCGGTTACACGCTTATAGGTTGGTCCTCCCGATCCGTAACGCAAACGCGCTCCGGAACCGGATTCTGTTACACCTTCCAGTAATTTTATAATCGCATAGGAAACGTCTTTACTCAATACATCTTTGGATTCCGGTACCGATTCATATAGTACCACTCCGTTTTTATCTTCAATCTTTGTGATTACCTGTGGTTTCATATAAACACCTTGATTCGCAAAAGTACTGTAAGCCGCCACCATATCACTTACGGTAATTTCTACAGCTCCCAATGCAATCGCCGGTCTTTCCGGAATATTAGAGCTTACACCTAATTTTTTAGTCAGATCGACTACAGCATGCGGTCCTACTTTATCCATTAATTTAGCCGAAACCGTATTGATCGAATTGGCCAACGCCGATTTTAACGTTACCAATCCTCTGTAATTTCCGCTGGAGTTTTTCGGTGTCCAGTCGGCATCAATACCATAACGTCCTTTTGGCATTGTAAACGGTGAATCGTAAATCGAATCACAAGGTGACATTTTTAACTGTTCGATTGCTGTTGCATATACAAACGGTTTAAAGGTAGAACCTACTTGTCTGGCTCCCTGACCTACGTGATCATACTGGAAGTGTTTGTAGTTGATTCCTCCTACCCATACTTTAACATAACCGGTTTGCGGTTCCATTGCCATTACTCCCGTTTGTAAAAAATGTTTGTAATAGATAATGGAATCTTTCGGTGTCATGATGGTGTCTTTTTCTCCTTTCCAGGTAAAAACAGACATTTTAGTTTTAATATCGAATGATTTTTTGATCTGATCTTCAGCGATACCTTTTTCCGACATAATTCTCCAACGCTCCGAGTTTTTCATTGATCTTTCAATGATTTTTCTCGTTTCATCGGCCGTGATATTGATAAACGGTGCGTTTTCGTTTTTCTTTTGCTGAATAAAAAATTCTTCCTGCAGATTCGCTAAATGCTCATCAACTGATTCTTCCGCATATTGTTGCATACGGGAATCGATTGTCGTATAAATTTTCAATCCGTCACGATAAATATCATATTCCCCGCCACCGTCTTTTTTAGGGTTTTCTTTAACCCATTTTTTCATAAACTCACGCAAATATTCTCTGAAATAAGTTGCTTTTCCTTCGATATGACTCTCCGGAGTGAATTTTAATACAATCGGTTGATTTTGGTAATATTCTTTTTTCTCTTTCGTTAAGAAATCGTTTTTTTCCATCTGGCGTAATACTACATTACGACGGTCTTTTACTTTTTCCAGTCTTCTGATCGGATTAAACAACGACGGGTTTTTCAACATACCGACAAACATTGCGGCCTCATCTACAGTAAGATCTTTCGGTTCTTTTCCGAAATATACTTTAGCTGCCGAACGGATTCCTACAGCGGTATTCACAAAATCGGCCTTATTCAGATACATGGCAATAATTTCCTGTTTGGTATACTGACGTTCCAATTTCGTTGCGATGATCCATTCTTTTGCTTTCTGGATAATACGGAACGGTAAGAATTTCGATCCTTCTCCGTGGAATAATAATTTTGCCAACTGTTGTGTTAACGTACTGGCTCCACCGCTACTTCCGAAGCTTAAAACGGCACGTAATGTTCCCCTGGAATCAATTCCCGAGTGCTCATAAAAACGCTCATCTTCAGTTGCAATCAATGCTTTTACCAAATGATCCGGTAAATCTGCATATTTAATAGGTGTTCTGTTTTCCAGGTAAAATTTACCGATCGTTTCACCATCAGATGAAATAATTTCGGTTGCCACATTGGAATTCGGGTTTTCCAACTCATCAAACGAGGGCATCGCTCCGAATAAACCCCATGAGGCAAAAAGGAAGAATAAAATTATACCTCCGAATCCGTAAAGAAAAAATTTCCAGAATTTCTTTACATAAGGTGAAAAATCTTCTTTTTGATTTTTATTATTTTGTGCCATTTTATTGAATTATTCTGCTTTTTCAATTCTAAATCCTACTTCCGAAACACCTTGTAACTGCTCTATACCATTTACTTTTCCGGTTTCACGAACAGCTTGTTGGATACTTACCGTATATTTTCCCTGTTTAGGAAATTTTGTATTTTCCTTATACCACAGCTTACTTTCTTTAATGTCGGAAAAACCATCTCCTAAGAGCGTTCCGTCTTCTTTAGCCATCTGATATTCCAGCGTATCTACCTTAGTAACACCATCGGGTTGTAACATGGATACAATCAGGAACAGATTATTAAACGGATAACTATTGTTGTTTCTTATATTAACAAACATATTATAGTTCGCTATCGTATCATTTTGATCAAAAGCAAATGATACTTTCTGATTTTTATGCCACGATCCGTCTATTTCCTGATATTCATCAAATACCCTCTCCTTATCACAAGAAAAGAGCATTACAGACAGTAATCCTACAACTAAAAAATTATTTTTTCGGAGCATTTTTTTCTTTTGAAGAATTCGAATTCGGATTTGGATTCGGATTCGAATTATTAGGTTTGCGTTTTTTACTCGGTCTTTTCTTTTTCTTAGGTCTGTCAAAACGAGTCAAACTATCTTGTCCGACTACATTCTGGAAATTATTTTCTACTGCTTCTTCCGGTGCTTCGATAGCGAACTCTTCAAGTGCAGCAATTTTCTTTTTCTGTTTGTTTATCGCGATGATTTCCTTTACCTGTTCCACTTGCAATACGTGCCAATGTGCAAAATCATTGGTATAGGCAAACCACATTAATCCTTTAAAAATATCCAGTTTCTGACAAACGGCATCTCCTTTTTCAGTATATAATTTGGTTTCTGTTTCCGGAAAATCTTTTAACGCATCCAGATAGGTATCCAATTCATAGTTCAGACAGCATTTCAATTTCCCGCACTGTCCTGCTAATTTCTGCGGATTCAGGGATAATTGCTGATAACGGGCTGCCGATGTATTTACACTTCTGAAATCCGTTAGCCAGGTTGAACAACACAATTCCCGTCCGCAAGAACCTACACCGCCTAAACGAGCCGCTTCCTGTCGGAAACCCACTTGTTTCATTTCAATACGCGTGTTGAATTCTTTAGCGAAATCTTTAATTAATTGTCGGAAATCGACTCTGTCATTAGCCGTATAATAGAAGGTTGCTTTTGATGCATCTCCCTGAAATTCGATATCGGAAATTTTCATTTCCAGATTTAAACTAATCGCTATTTCACGGGCACGAACTTTCATCGGTTCTTCTCTGTCACGCGCTTCGATCCAGATATCAATATCTTTTTGTGTCGCCTTACGGTAAATTTTCCCAACTTCTCCGTCCGGATCGACATTCTTTTTCTTCATCTGGATTTTAACCAGTTCGCCGGTTAATGTTACAATTCCGACATCATGTCCCGGTGAAGCATCCGTTGCTACAATATCACCGATACTTAACGTTAATTTTTCTGCATTTCTGTAAAATTCTTTTCTCCCGTTTTTAAAGCGAACCTCAACACAGTTGAACGGTTCCTGGCCTCCGGGCAGGCTCATGTTGGATAACCAGTCAAAAACCGTCAGTTTATTACAACTATCGGTCCCGCAGGTTCCATTATTTTTACATCCCCTAGGAGTTCCGTCTTTGGTGCTCCCGGTGGAACAGTTTGTACATGCCATATGCTTGAATATATATAGATCGTGACCGTGTCACTACTTGTTCGTAAAATGTTTTTGTGTGTAAAGATACTATTTTTTAGTATCATTCATATACCGTAGCCGGTGACGGTAACCAAATTATGAAAAATTTAAAAGCCTGTTGCATTTTTTATAACGCAACAGGCTTGTCAATATAACATTACTATTTTTTTGCTTACAAATAAATCATATTATTTCCCAAAGTATATGCCTATCTGTATCTTGAACACTTGCAATCCATACCTGTCTATGAGTCCTTATAGAAAACTGTATTATTTCTTGAACATTAATTACTGTACTCTCATCTTCTTTTACAGCAATAATAATCCTACTACTATAGCCATCAGCTCTAATAAACGTATTATCGCTAGACCTTTTAATATTAAAGAAATCATTATCCTCTAACCAGTCATTGACAACCTCAACTTTATCTTTAAAATCTATCATAGCTAATTTAAGTTTTTATTATTATTTAGAGCCTTCTCTGAAAATTCACATATTGCTCCCACATAAGAATCAACATTATATTTTGACGGTTTTTTATAGATTTCTTTAATATCTCTAAAATCATCATAACTTAACGTTATCTCTTTAAACGTAATATAATCCCGTTTTATAACTAACACCTTTAGATATCCTTCCGTTATAAATGGAGAAATCGATGGCAGATACAAATCAAATGATTCTTTTCCTATCGTATTAAATAATTTATTCACTGTCAAAAGAGAGCCTAAAAATCTCTCAAACTTTTTATTCCTAACCCATTTATCCTTAAAGACAGATGTTCCTTCATAATATGCTTTCCAATATTTATTAGCATCAAAATTTTTTTTATTTTTTAAATATGATGCAACATAAAAATCCGCCTCAATATCTATTAAACTCATAAAATCAGATCCGAAACAATCTTTGATCTGAGTTGCGTCTTCCTTATTTGGCACCCCTTGTACAATTAAATGAAAAAACTCATGCAAAATTACAATTTCAAAAAAATCATAATTAGATTTTCTTAAAACCTGTGGATTAAATGAAACCGCACTCCCTTCTTTTTCCACTTTCATCACCCAATCTCCATCTGAATATGGCTCTATCGATATCTTCTTTAAATCATAAATATCTTCAACTATATCTAAATCTTTCAACCATATGTTAAAATCATTTAGTGCTTGCAGAATCTTCCCTTCTTCTTCGGCACTAATCTTCCCTTCTTCCTCAAGTAGTTCATTTAATCCATTCATTTTCATTATCGATATATTTTACAATCAAAAATATACAAATAAATTAAGCTCACAACTATTTTGTTAAAAAACAAAAATAACACCTAAATAATTAAGAACATTTCAAAACACTTCTTTTACCGTAATGATATTTACCGGGCACGCTTTGGCTGCCATTTCGCAACTTTCGGCTATTGTATGATCCGGTGATTTTAAGGTGTGAAATCCTTTGGTATCAATCGCTTTTAACAACACGGTTTTTCCGTCTTTTTTAGACATCTGAAACTGACCCGGCGCCATTTCCACGCAGTAATTACAGCCGATACATTTGTTTCGTTGTAATGTTATAACAACCATTACGCTTCTACAATTTTATATAACTTATCTGACAAACGAATACGGAACGGCAATTTGATCGTACAACTATCACCACGAGTGGCTTTATCGGCTGCCGCTTCATTCACAAACATTTCATCAATTGTCATTTCCTGTGCTCCGGTACTTGGTCCTGTTATTAAAATCGTGTCCCCTTTTTTAATATCATAGGCTTCGATCTTAAATTCTCCGATTCCGGCTTTCTGATAAAAACGTGTTCCTTTTCCGATATACACTTTTTTCTGTGTTGCATTTGATCCCGGATTATCACTCCATTCCCCTAATTTCTGACCTAAATAATATCCGGACCAGAATCCGCGGTTATAAACGGTATTCAAAGCTTCCATCCATTCGGCTACTTTTTCTTTCGAATAGGTTTTGTCGTAATAAGCATCAATAGCGTCGCGATATGTTTTGATCACTGTTGCTACATATTCCGGCGCTCTTCCTCTTCCTTCAATTTTCAGCACCTGTATTCCGGAATCAATTACCTGATCCAAAAAATCAATTGTACATAAATCTTTAGGCGACATCATATATTCGTTGTCGATTTCGATTTCAAATCCCGATTCCTGATCAATAACGGTATATTTTTTCCGGCAATTTTGCTTACAAGCTCCGCGGTTTGCTGAAGAATTATGCGAATGGAGGCTCAAATAACATTTTCCCGATACCGCCATACATAAGGCTCCGTGACCAAAAATCTCAATTTCTACCAAATTTCCGGACGGTCCTTTAATTTGTTCTTTCTCGATTTGTTCCGTAATCTTTTTCACCTGGCGCAGACTCAATTCGCGGGAAAGCACCATCGTATCCGCAAAAAGACTGTAAAACTTTACGGTTTCAATATTGGTAACATTTAACTGAGTTGAAATATGCACTTCAATTCCAAGTGAACGCGCTGAAGCAATTACCGCCTGATCGGATGCAATTACGGCTGTGATACCGGCTTCTTTCGCTTTAGTCAGCAATGTTTTCACGACCGACAAATCGTGATCATATATAATGGTATTTAACGTAAGATAGGTACGTACTTTTTTAACTTCACAGCGTCTGGCGATTTCCGGCAGATCATCGATTGTAAAATTCACCGTTGACCGTGCGCGCATATTGAGCTGCTCGACTCCGAAATAAACGGAATCAGCACCATTATCCAACGCAGCCTGAAGCGACTCAAAGTTCCCTGCGGGAGCCATGAGTTCCATTTTTCCGGATGCAGTCATCGCTATTTATTCTATGATTTTAAACAATTTATCAGACAAACGGATTCGGAACGGCAACGCAAATGTCACTTTATCTCCTTTAACCGCTTTTTCGGCAGCACTACCGTTAGCCTGCATTTTTTCAACGGTTACTTTCTGTTCTCCGGTTGTTGGCCCTACAATCAGAATCGTATCTCCCAGATTCAGTTCTCCGTTTTCAATTGTAAATTGTCCCACCTGTGCTTTCGGGTAGTAATGTTCTCCTTTTCCGATCAGTACTTTCTTTACTGCGATACGCTGACGGATCGATTTCGGTTTTTCAGCAACGGCAACAGCAAGCGGTTGTTCCGCAGATGTTTCCGTTTTTTTGAATTTAAGCGCTTCTGATTTTCCTTTTTTGAAAATCATATTCCCGTTTTTGATTCCGCGACGCAATTTTACCTGATCAACTAAAGACATATGAATAATCTCCTGACATTCGGCTGAACAACAGTTTTCCATAGCCGCTTTACAATCGTCACATTGAATAAATAAAAGGTGACAACCTTCGTTCGCACAATTGGTATGATTATCACATGGTTTTCCGCACTGGTGGCATTGTGAAATAATATCATCGGTGATTCGTTCGCCCAAACGGTGGTCGAATACGAAGTTTTTACCGATAAATTTACTTTCCAGTCCTTCGGCTTTTACCTGACGGGTATATTCGATAATTCCGCCTTCCAGCTGGTATACATTTTTAAAACCTTTATGTCTGAAGAAAGCACTGGCTTTTTCGCAACGGATTCCGCCGGTACAATACATCAAAAGGTTTTTTTCTTCTTTATAATCGGTAAGTTGTTCTTCAATAATCGGTAATGATTCACGGAAAGTATCCACATCCGGTGTAATCGCTCCGACAAAATGTCCGATTTCGCTTTCATAATGGTTTCTAAAATCCACTACTATCGTATTCGGATCTTCCAACATCGCATTAAACTCTGCTGCTTTCAAGTGTATTCCTTTATTCGTCACATCGAATGTACTGTCATCCAACCCATCGGCCACAATTTTGTGTCGTACTTTGATCGTTAATTTCAAAAACGAGTGATCATCCTGTTCTACCGCTACATTCAGGCGGATTCCGTTCATAAAATCGTAAGCCTCAATTGTATCTTTAAATTCATAAAAATGATCGGCAGGAACCGATAATTGGGCATTAATTCCTTCGGTTGCTACATAAATACGTCCTAAAACGTCTAACGGGTTCCAGGCTAAGAATAAGTCGTCTCTGAATTTTTTCGGATCTTCGATGTGTGCATACGCATAGAAAGACAAAGTAAGTCTTTGTTTGCCCGCTTCGTCAATAAGCTGAGCTCTTTCTTCTGCGCTTAAGGTGTTATACAGTTGCATGCTATAAACGTTTAAGTGAGATATATGTTTTGAACTCTAAATGGAAGAATTCGGGCGCAAAGATACAAAAATCATTTCGGAAACAAAAAGTCCTTTTTATTTTGCACTTCATTCACTTTCAACAGTATCGGCTATTATGCACTACTCCATCCGTTGAATCGGAAATATAATTCCGGATGTTAATAACATGCTGTTTGAAACTTAAAAAAAAGCGCTATTTTTACAGAAAATAAAAGCCAATTTTTAAGATAAAGAAAGATGAGTGCAGACAAAGAAGCAAAATTAAAAGCGTTACAATTAACGCTTGACAAGTTAGATAAAACCTACGGAAAAGGAACCGTAATGAAACTTGGAGACAGTGCTGTAGAAGAAGTGGAAGCTATTCCTTCCGGTTCTTTAGGAGTTGACTTGGCTTTAGGTGTAAACGGTTATCCACGCGGAAGAATAATTGAGATTTACGGACCGGAATCATCAGGTAAAACCACTTTAACCCTTCATGCTATTGCCGAAGCGCAAAAAGCCGGAGGTATTGCTGCTTTTATCGATGCGGAACACGCTTTTGATCGTTTCTATGCGCAAAAATTGGGTGTTGATATTGACAACCTAATCATTTCACAACCGGACAATGGTGAACAAGCTTTGGAAATTGCGGAAAATTTAATCCGTTCCGGAGCTATCGATATCGTAGTTATTGACTCCGTTGCTGCTTTAACTCCGAAAAGTGAGATTGAAGGCGAAATGGGAGATTCAAAAATGGGATTACACGCCCGTTTAATGTCACAGGCATTACGAAAATTAACAGCGACCATCAGTAAAACCAACTGTACCGTTTTCTTCATTAACCAGTTACGTGAGAAAATCGGTGTAATGTTCGGAAATCCGGAAACTACAACCGGAGGTAACGCTTTGAAATTTTACGCTTCCGTACGTTTAGATATCCGTAAATCGTCTCAGATTAAAGACGGCGAACATGTTATCGGTAACCGAACCAAAGTAAAAATCGTTAAAAATAAAGTAGCACCACCTTTCCGTACAGCCGAATTCGACATTATGTATGGTGAAGGAATTTCGAAAGTAGGTGAAATTTTAGACCTTGCCGTTGAATTTGAAATCATCAAGAAAAGCGGATCCTGGTTTAGCTACGGCGATACCAAACTGGGACAAGGACGTGATGCTGTAAAATACCTTATTAAAGACAACCCTGAATTAATGGATGAGTTAGAGGCCAAAATCAAAGACCTTATTAAACAACAGGATGCATAAAATAAAAAAACCCGAAAATTTTTCGGGTTTTTTTATTTTATGACGCAACCTTTTTTATTTTCGTATATCTACTAATAAATAACGAAA
This sequence comes from Flavobacterium cerinum, assembly GCF_024496085.1. Lineage (NCBI taxonomy): Bacteria > Pseudomonadati > Bacteroidota > Flavobacteriia > Flavobacteriales > Flavobacteriaceae > Flavobacterium > Flavobacterium cerinum. Next base: position 702,389 of record NZ_CP101751.1, read on the forward strand.
GTAATACAAGATGAAAAAGATATTGGTTCTGCTTTTTTGTATTCAGTTTTTAAGTGCCTGTTCTTCGGATTCTGACATGGAAAATACTTCATTCGAATTGTTAACCATTCAGGATGTCCGATTACCAGATACTTTTAAAGCAGGCCAACAAACGGTAATTTATCTGAAATATAAACGACCTACTAATTGCTATTCGTTTAATGGTATTTATTACGAGAAAAACGGTAACACCATTACAATGGCGATTGATGCCCTCAGACAACACCTGAGTAATTGTGAAGCCGTTAACGAGAATCTTTTTGAGGTGAGCTATCCATTGTTCCTTCAAACTTCGGGGATTCACGTGCTACGATTTTGGCAAGGAAAAAACGCCCAGGGTGAAGACCAGTTCCTAATCCGGGAGATTGATGTACAAGAATAAGAATAAAATATAATTCGTTTGAGTTTCGAGCAACTAATATATGATTGTAGGAATAACGACCGCAAAGCCCAGGAACAGCTTTATAAGCTCCTCTCCCAAAAGCTTTATGCCGTCTGTTTGAAATATTCCCGTAATTATGCCGAAGCAGAAGACAATTTACAAGACGGTTTTATTTTACTGTTCAACAAAATTGACCAGTATCATTTTAAAGGTTCTTTTGAAGGTTGGGCAAAACGATTGATGATTAATAATATTTTACAGAAATACCGGAATCAAGGTGTTTATGAATTAGTAAATGACAATATTATTGACAACAATCCGACGGTAGACTTTGATGATGAAGATGTATCTCTGGATTATCTCATTTCTATTATTCATGAATTACCGGATCGCTACCGATTGGTTTTTAACCTGTATGTAATGGATGATTATTCACATAAGGAAATCGCTGAAATGTTAAACATTACAATCGGAACCTCAAAATCAAATCTGGCCAGAGCCCGAATGATTTTAAAAGAAAAAATTGAATCACAACAACACAACAGACAAGCAGTGCCCTCAATACAATGAGTGAAAGAAAAAACATAGATCGTCTATTTCAGGAAAAATTCAAAGATTTTGAAGCTATTCCTCCAATAAACGCGTGGAGTAACATACTATCTGAATTGGAAGGTGAAAAGAAAAAGCGCAGGTTTATTGCTCCTTTCTGGCTGAGACTTTCCGGGATAGCAGCTGTTTTCCTATTGGGATTTTTAACAGCGACTTATTTTATTTCCAATCCGGGTTCCGAAAACAGCAGTACATCACCTGTTGTGAACTCTGACTCCGGTAACGGACAAAATGCAAAAGGGAAAACGAATGTGACTAATGATGATAGCTCCCTTATCAATAAAGATGTTGTTATTCCTTCCGGATCAGACAATGCAATTGTAACAAATGAAAAAACCGGCAACAGCAAAAATTCCGTTTCTAATTCGGATTCGGAAACAAACGCTTCTGCTAAAAAACCATACAATAAAAACTCTCAAAAAAACAATAAAAAACAGCGTAATCATCACATCGCATCTGCAAACGGATCTAAAAAATCCAACGGTAATCCGGATGCGATGCTGACTTCAAGAGGCAACAATAACGATGGTAATTCTAAAAATACAGGACGTTTTAAACAGTTCAATTTTAAGAAAAACAACAACATCGCGAATTATATTGTAATGCCTAAAAAAGACAGCACTGATATCACTAAAGTTGAAGAGCAGGAGAATGCACTGGAAAAAATCCAGAAAGAAAAATTCCTGGTAGCTGAGAAGAAAAAAGCAAAAGATAAAGAAACTAAAATTTCCCGTTGGTCTGTTGCCGCTTTAGCTACTCCGATTTTCTTTAGCTCTACTTCAAACGGATCTCCGATTGACAGTCAGTTTGCTTCTAACTCGAAAGATTATGAGAGTACTATGAGTTACGGACTTGGTCTTCGTTATGAACTGAATGATAAGTTGACTTTGAGAACCGGTATTAACCGATTGTCTTTTGAATACAATACGAATAATATTGTGTATTACGAAAGTACAAACGCACGTTCTTTACAAAATGTAAATCAGACTAAAAATAACATCCAGATCCAGAATAAGGATTATAACAATCTGCCGGACGGATCAAATGGCGGAGTTGCAGATAAAATGAATTCCGGCACATTAAACCAACGTATGGGTTATATTGAAGTACCAATGGAATTATCATATAAACTAATCGACAAGAAATTCGGTGTTGAATTAATTGGAGGTTTCAGTACATTATTTTTAAATCAGAACAAGATTGACCTGATATCATCGGAGTTAAAAACTACTATCGGTGAAGCCAACAATCTAAATGATGTACACGTTAGCAGCAATATAGGTGTAGGTGTTAAATACCGCTTCGCAAAAGCATTCGAAGCCAACTTTGAACCTACTTTTAAATATCAACTGAATATGTTCAGTAATGATGCCGGCAATTTCAAACCGTATATGTTTGGTTTGTACACCGGTGTTAGTTATAGATTTTAAGCTTTTAGTTAGTTAGCTTGAATTTTAGTTAAGTTGAAAAAGCACTCTTTTGGGTTAGAGTGCTTTTTTGTTTTTATCCCATTTCAGTAATTGACTCAAAACGGTTTCTCTTACTTTATCTTTTATCTCCTTTTTATCTTCCAGTGTTTTTCCAGTCGTATCAACGGGTTGATGAATTTTGATTCGCATACTTCCCGGACTTCCGCTAAAAAACGTAAAAGAAAAACGCTCTTTTACATCACCGAAAGACATTGGTACAATTGGTATCTGATGTTCAATAGCCAAACGAAAAGCACCGTCTTTAAATTCATCCAGAATAATATTCTCGTTATCCGGAACGCCTCCCTCGGGGAAAATACAAATACTCAACCCTTGTTCTAATCGCTTTTGCGCTCTTTTAAAAACTTCAAATCTACTTTTAGAACTACTTCTGTCCACCAAAATACAAGTACGCTTATAGAAAAATCCGAAAATAGGAATTTTGGCCAACTCTTTTTTTCCGACAAAAACAAACGGGTTATCCTTAACCAGCATCAGCATCAACATGATATCAATCATAGAAGTATGATTTGCTACCAACATATAGCTTTTCCCTTTTTCCAGTTCCGCTTCTTTTTCCAGTGTATATCGGAAGCCCATTCCATAAAATATAATTTTAGCCCAGATTCTTGCCAGAACAAAAAACTGCGGATACGTTTTCTCCGATACTATAGACAGAAATAAAAAAGGAAACAAAAGAATAATAGGAACCGTTACCAGCACATAGAACCAAATTCGCCAAAGGGTCCAAAAAAGGATTTTTACTATTTTCATCAGTGTAATAAATTGTTTTCGATTATATGGAAATGAAATCCCTTTCCTTCCGGTAATCAAAAGTAAGAATTCTCCAAAACTTTTTACCAAAACCGTTACCTTTGCAAAAAATAATTTAACAATGGCAAAAATCTTAACCGGTGTTCAAAGTACAGGAACGCCACACTTAGGAAATTTACTCGGTGCAATTTTACCGGCTATTAAAATGGCCAATATGCCTGAGAACGAATCTTTTCTTTTTATTGCCGACTTACATTCGGCTACCCAGATAAAAGACGGGAAAACATTACGAGAAAACACCTATAGTGTCGCTGCAACCTGGCTTGCATTTGGTTTGGATATTAACAAAGTTACCTTTTACCGTCAGTCGGATGTTCCGCAAACCGCTGAACTTGCATGGTACCTGAGTTGTTTTTTCCCTTTTCAGCGTTTAACACTGGCGCATTCGTTTAAAGATAAAGCGGATCACCTTAGTGATGTTAATGCCGGATTATTTACCTATCCGATGTTAATGGCTGCCGACATATTATTGTATGACGCCGAATTCGTACCTGTTGGAAAAGATCAGCTACAACACCTTGAAATTACACGAGATGTTGCTTCGCGATTTAACCATCAGATGGGAGAGACTTTTGTTTTACCTGAAGCTAAAATTGAGGAACACATTATGATTATTCCGGGAACAGACGGTCAAAAAATGAGTAAGTCCCGAAATAATTTTATCAATATTTTCCTGGAAGATAAAGCGCTTCGCAAACAGGTTATGAGTATCGAAACGGACAGTACACCACTGGAAGCTCCGAAAAATCCGGATACCTGTAATACTTTTGCTATCTACAAATTACTGGCAACACCGGAAGAAATCGAAACGATGCGCAATAATTATCTGGGCGGAAATTACGGTTATGGTCATGCCAAACAAGCTTTATTTGGATTGATTGTTGAAAAATTCAAAAAAGAACGGGAAATGTATCAGTATTACATTAATAATCTGGATGAAGTTGATGCCCTATTGAAAATAGGAGCTGAAAAAGCAGGTGTTATTGCTAATGGTGTTTTAAAACGAGTTCGTGAAAAATTAGGATACGCATAATAAAAAGAGAGGGATTCCTCTCTTTTTTGTTTTTATAAAATCTCAAAAACTTTACCCGGCAAAGAACGGATTACTCCTTTTAACTCCATAGCCATTAATAATGTGGCTACTTTATGAACCGGAAATCCGCAACTTAGCGCAATCAAATCCAGTAATTCTTTTCCATTTTGATCCAGAAAATCGTAGACAATCTGTTCTTCTGGTTCCAACGTCACAAAAAGTTCTTTCTGAATGGTTGTTTCCATTTCTACTAACCGATCCCAATTGAGTACTTCAACCAAATCAGCTGTTTCGGTTAATACGTGTGCCCGATGTGTTTTCAGTAATTTATGGCAGCCTATACTAAATTTATCCGTTGGTCTTCCCGGAACAACAAAAACATCCCGATTGTAACCGTCTGCCATATAAGCCGTGATTAACGCACCTCCTTTTTCAGCACTTTCTATTACAATTGTTGCTTCTGACATTCCGGCAATAATTCGATTTCGACGAATAAAATGTTCTCTTTCCGGTTTAGCTGTACTCCAGAATTCCGTTAAAAACCCGCCGTTCTGCATAACTTTTTCCCGGAACTTCAGATGTGATGCAGGATACATCCTGTTTAATCCATGTGCCAAAACGGCAATGGTCTGTAGCTTATTTTCAATCGCCGCTAATTGCGCCGTTATATCCGTTCCATAGGCAAAACCACTTATAACAATCGGGTTCCACGGTGCTAATTCTGCTATCAGTTTTCGGCAAAAATCAGCTCCGTGTCCTGTTAACTGACGTGTACCGACAATACTGATCACTTTCGATCGCTGTAACCGGATAGCTCCTTTTGAAAAAAGTAAAACCGGACCGTCATTACAATATTTCAAATGCGGAGGATATTCCGAATCATTATAAAATGCTACTCGAATTCCATTGTCTCTAATAAATTTCATTTCGGTTTCAGCACTATTAAAGACAGTTGTATTCCTTACTTTATCAACAATAACTTTTCCGATCCCTTCAACTGTCAACAATTCATTTCTTGAAGCTTTAAAAACTTTTTCAGCGTCTCCAAAATGATTTATAAGTCTTTTGGCAATTATATCCCGTATTCCTTCTACTTTGAGTAGTGCTAATGTGTAAAACAGTTCCTTATCTTCCATGGCGTATATTTCAAAAAATGATTAGAATATACTTTTTTAGCATTACAAATTCCGATTAGCTTCTTTATAAAGGATCTTCATGTCTTATAAAGTCCAATTCCTGTAAATCAAAAACAAAAAAACAACAAGTAACTAACTTCCAATAGTTTACAAATAATTGTTGATTGTTAATAAAATTTGTTGATAAAATTTGGGTTTCGCTATTGAATATCTAAATTTGTAGATATGAAGATAGAAAACTACATCTCGGCTTTGTTATATCGTTATCAATGTGTTACCGTTCCCGGGTTTGGCGCATTTTTAACAGAAATCCAATCGGCACAACTGAATGGAAGTACGAATACATTCTATCCCCCTAAAAAGTTGGTGTCTTTTAATCCGCATTTAAAAAACAATGACGGACTTTTGGCCAATCACGTTTCCTTACAGGAAAACATCACTTATGATGAAGCGGTTCGATCTATTCAGCTTGAAGTTGGACTTTGGATTGAAAAACTGCAACGTCGTGAATCATTAACCTTAAAAAACATAGGTGAAATATCGGTTAATTCAGAATTTAGCTGGGTTTTCGAACCGGTTACTTCTGTAAATTACCTATCGGATTCTTTCGGATTATCTTCTGTCGTATCGCCTTCCATCAAACGCGAGGTATTAAAAGCACAGGTAGAAGAACTGGAAGAAAAAGCACCGATTATTTTTACACCGGAAAGAAAGAAAAACTATTCTTTCCTTAAATATGCAGCTGTATTCGTTTTATCATTAGGTGTTGGCGGTGCAACGTACAAATCTTATTACGATCAGCAAATTACAAACGAAAATATCCTGGTTGAAAAAGCCGTACAGGAAAAAGTACAGCATCAGATTCAACAAGCTACTTTTTTCATTGAAAGTCCGCTACCACCGGTAACCTTAAATGTAAAAGACAATACGGTAAAAGTAGCCAAACCGTATCATATTATGGCCGGTGCTTTTAGAAGTGAATCCAATGCGCAACGTATTTTTAACGAATTAACCCGTTTAGGATATCAACCGGTTCGTCTGGAAAAAAACAGCTTTGGTTTATATCCGGTTTTATACGGTAGTTTTACTTCCTATACTGAAGCTCAGGAAAAATTAAAAGAAATTCACAAGAATCACAATAAAGAAGCCTGGGTACTTATCAAAGAGCTTTAAAATTATCAAATCCTGAAAAATTCAGGATTTTTTTATGCTTCTATTGCTATATTTGCAAGAAAAAAAGATGCAAGAAAGATTTCCTTCCGATTCGGTTACTGTTTTAACCGATTTGGTATTACCGGGTGAGACCAATCCTTTAAATAATCTTTTCGGAGGTGAGTTACTAGCGCGTATGGATCGTGCAGCCAGTATTACCGCCAGAAGACATTCACGTCGTGTTTGTGTTACTGCTTCGGTAAACCACGTAGCTTTTAATCGTGCAATCCCGTTAGGAAGTGTTGTTACGGTAGAAGCAAAAGTATCCCGCACTTTTAAAACATCTATGGAAATTTTTATTGATGTATGGATTGAAGATCGTGAGTCCGGTATAAAAAATAAAGCAAACGAGGCTATTTATACTTTTGTTGCTGTTGATGAAACCGGCAGACCTATAGAAGTACCGGCTATTGTTCCGCAAACGGAAGAAGAGAAAAAACGTTTTGAAGCGGCATTACGACGTAAGCAATTAAGCCTTGTCCTTGCCGGTAAAATGAAACCGAATGAAGCTACCGAATTAAAAGCCCTGTTTATGCAGGAATAAAAAAAATCCCCGACTATGAAATCGGGGATTTTTCTTTTTACACCTGACAGGTTCTCAAAACCTATCAGGTGCATATATATGTTTATTTTATACTACATATTAGCCAACCAACTCTGCGGATTAAGCGTCGTTGTATTTTGTGAGATCAGGAATTTCAGAACGGCTCTTCCCGACGAGTTGGTATGGATTTCACCAATACTCTGTTTGATCGAAACCTTATCGCCTTTTCCGACAAATACTTTACTTAAGTTCAGATATACTGTAACATAATCCCCGTGCTGAATAAATACCGCTCTGTTATTTGCTGAAATCACCTGTACCTGGATTACTTCACCTCCGAAAACGGCTCTGGCATTGGTTCCCGGTTCGGTACTGATTTCTACACCACTGTTGTGAACAATTAAACTTTTATGAATCGGGTGTGGCTGATCTCCGAAGCCTAAGGATACAAATCCTTTTTCAACCGGCCACGGCAAACGTCCTTTATTCGCTCTGAAATTATCGGCCAACGCTTTTCCTTCCGGTGTCAGATAGAATTTTGTTGTTGATTCTGCTGCTGCCGGTGCTGTTTCTGTTTTTTCTACTTTTTTACCGGCTGCTTTATTTCTTGCTGCTAATGCAGCTGCCGCTTCTCTTGCTTTTCTATTGGCCTCGGCAATTGCTTCACGAATCAAACGCTGAATTTGCCTGTCGATTGCTCTTGATTCTTCTTGTTTTTTCTTAATATCGGCACTCAGTTTTTTCTGATCTTTCTGAATTACCTTCATTAATTTTTCCTGTTCTTTTTTGTCTTCTTCCAGTTCGTGTTTTTCTTTTTCACTTTCTACCAACAATTTTTCTTTGACTTTTTTCTTTGTCTCTAATACTGTAGTAGCACTTTGAAGCTGTACTGTTTTATTTTTGATTTCCACGCCCTGCATTTTTCTGAAACTGGCATATTGTTTCATATACTGGATACGCTTATAAGCCTGAAGGAAATTTTCGGAAGACAGGACAAACATAATTCGGCTTTGTTCCGAACGGCTTTTATACGACTTTACGATCATCTTAGCATAATCTTCCTTTAAGACCGTAAGCTCTCTCCCTAATTTATTAATCTCAAGTTGTTTTAAATAAATATCATCTGTTAAAAGCCGGGTTTGCTTTTGCGTTGTATTGATTAATTTTTCGCTTAGTTTGATTTTCGTGTTCTGTTGTGATATTTGTACCAATACCGATTTTTCCTTCTTCTTTTCCGTTTGAAGGAGTTTCTGAACTTCTTTTATTTCTTTCTGGATTTGTGCTTTTCGCTCTTCCAGCTGACGTTGTTTGTCTTCTGTTTGCGACCAGCCCATTACAGTTAGTAATAACAGCAATATACTAAAGCGGGTTTTGTACATTTTTATATTTTTTTCAAATTTAATCAATAATTATTTGTTCGTAACCTTCCGGAATACTGTACGGAAAACTCAGTTTTTCATCAAAGCTTATGCTATTATAGCCCACTTCGATTTTTACTTTTCCTTTTTCGTATGCTTCAATAATCATACTTGCCGGCAGATTTCCTTTATCATACGGTTTATATGCCGGATAGCTCACTTCCAGAGAACGCAGCGGATTTTGTTGCGAAACAATCTGATCCTTTAAAAGGAAATTTGCTCCTTCAAACAAAAACTCTTTGATAATATTATTCTTTTCTTTTGTTTTTAACTTGTACTTATCTCCCTCGATAGAAACGTTGTATTTTGATTTTGTCAAATCATCGATTGTTCTTCCCAAAAGAAGGTTTTGCACTTTATTAAAATCCAGATCAGTTCCCAGCCATTTGCTTAGCAAACGATAATCTCCGTCAAAATAGCGTCCGTCTTTACTGTAGAAACTCACTCTTTCGGGAGTAATCAGTGCTTTTGCTACTGTAATAAGACCCAAAGCACGAGCGGTTACTAAAATTGTTTCATCTTTTTTTATTCGGATGTCACAACTAATTGACAATGATGTCTTTTCATCTTCATAACTTACAGTACTTCTGATACTGGCTGTCTGGAAATCGAGTTTATTTCCGTAATGTCCCTGAATAATTTTCGAAACTTCAACATTTTCGGAGGCACCTTGTTCGGCTACTACAGCTTGTTTGGATTTACAGGACACCAAAATAACCAAAGCCAGTAGGATACTTATTTGTTTCATTATTTTTTTTGTTTTAACAATTGATCGGCTTTGATGAAATACGATTCTTTTTTCTTTTCATCACCCAAACCGTGATAGGCTTCACCCAACTGGATGTTCAGGTTAATTTCCAAAGCCCTGTCTTCTACCACAAAATCCATTCCTGTTTGTAATAGTTCAATTGCTTTTTTATAATTTTTTAGTTGATTTTGTGCCATACCTGCGAAAAAATACAACTTCGCATGTGTTGGAAATAAATCGAGGTAACCGGTTGCCTTTTTGTTCACTATATCGTATTGCCCGTTATCCGTATAGGCTTGCAGCAATAATTCGATCGTACTGATATCATCATTTTTGCGTGCCAAACTTTTTTCAAAATAGGCTATAGCATCGGTATTTTTCTTTTTCTCCAGAAAAAATATCCCGATCTCTTTCGGCACATTTACTGTCGGATCCTCTTCAAAGTAATCGACCGCCTGGGCCAATTCCTTTTTAAACGAATTCGTATTATTGGAAAAAATCAGAAATTCATTCAAAACCCGGTGCTTGATTTTAGCATCAATTTTTTTACTTTTTAATACCAGAAACATTGCTTCGGCTGCTTTTTGCGGTTCTCTGTTATTAAGATGAAACTTAAAAAGACTTACTTGTGCCCAATCTGAAGTCGGAATTGCTTTTTCAAGCTTTTTCGCTACTTCCAGTGCTTTATCTTCCTGATTACTTTCAGAATACAGATAAATCAGCTGAATGTAATTACTTTCTTCATTCGGATTGTTTTTTATCGCTTGTTCGAGCGTATCTTTTTCCGGTTTTCTGAATTTTACATCACTCAATATCTGCAACTTATACATTTCCAACGTTGCTGTTAATCCCGTGGTCACATCCATTTCATTGATCAATGCTAAAGCTTTGTCAAACTGCTGCGTATACATATATAAGGAAACCAGATCGTCTTGAAATTTTTTATCAAATCCGATTAGTTTTTGCACGACTGGAATCGACCGATTAAAATCTTTTGTCTCATAATACACATCATACAAACCATTCCAGTACCAACGTTGTTTCGGATCGAGCTCAATTGCTTTCTGAAATGATTTTTCGGCTTCAGCGTAATTTTTTTGTGCTAAAAAGTTTTTCCCCAGTTCGTGATGAATAACCGGATTATCCGGTTGCACTTTAAGGCATTTATAAAGTGATTGAATAGCCTTATCATAATTTTCAATACCTTTTTGCTTTAATGATTCGTAGAAATTATTCTGAAATTCATTATCTTCCAAAGCAATAGCGTCCGGCTCCTGTTGTGCTGCCATTTGTAGCGGAACACTCAGAAAACCAAGTAATGTAAAAATTATGAGTTGCCTTTTTATTTTCATATTATTCTAAAACGGAATAATCTCCAATGCTAATACTGGTAAAGTTGCCATCAAATGAGGCATGATTTCCTATCATTGCGTTATCTAATGTAGCGTTTTTTATTGTAGCATTAGTTTGTACCAAGCTATTTTTAATTATACTGTTTTGTACGGTTGTTCCGTTACCTAAAGAAACATTAGGTCCAACGGTTGCATTTATCAATACGACATCATCCCCGATAAAACACGGTGGAATAATTGTCGCGTTTTCATTTTTAATTTCGGCTGAAATCAGGTTCACACCATCTTGATGTAAGAAGTTTAACATTCTGGAATTGGTTTCCACTGTTACATTCTTATTTCCGCAGTCCATCCATTCGTCCACTTTTCCGGGAACGAATTTCAGTCCTTTTTGCTTCATGTTTTCCAATCCGTCTGTCAGCTGATATTCTCCTCCTTTAACTACATTATTATCCAACAAATACTGTAATTCGGCTCTTAATGTCTCACCGCTTTTAAAGTAATAAATTCCGATGATGGCCAGATCCGAAACAAATGTTGTCGGTTTTTCTACAAAATCAACAATTTCGTTTTTTTCATTTAACTGAACCACTCCGAAAGCACTTGGATCTTCTACCTGTTTCACCCAAATCACACTATCAGCTGTCGTATCTAGAGTAAAATCGGCTCTGAAAAGTGTATCGGCATAAGCCACAACAACAGGTCCGGACATACTCTCTTTCGCGCACATAATAGCATGAGCTGTTCCTAAAGGTTCATTTTGATAATAAATAGTTCCTTTAGCACCTAGTTTTTCTGCGATAGCAATTAATTCGCCCGGTACTTTATTACCAAAGTCTTTGTGAATGATGAATGCAATTTCATCAATTTTTTGGTTTAATACACCGGCAATATCTTCCACTAAACGGTGAACGATCGGTTTACCGGCTATTGGAATCAAAGGTTTTGGTACAGTAAGCGTATGTGGTCTAAGTCGTGAACCACGACCCGCCATAGGGACAATTATCTTCATTTATTATATTATTTAGGGTCAACAAAAGCATCCTGGCTTCCGTTTCTTTTTATTTTTATTATATAAACGGTATTTTTCTTTTTATAGTTTACTTGACACCGGTACTTCCGAATCCACCTTCACCTCTCACTGTTTCAGAAAGCACTTCAACTTCTTCCCATTCGGCTCTTTCATGTTTTGCAATAACCAACTGTGCGATTCGTTCACCGTTTTCAACAAGGAAAGGTTCATTCGATAAATTTACTAAAATGACACCTATTTCACCTCTATAATCGGCATCAATTGTTCCGGGACTATTTAATACTGTTACTCCTTTTTTAAATGCCAATCCGCTTCTTGGTCTTACCTGAGCTTCATAACCTAATGGTAATTCGATAAAAAGTCCTGTTTTCACTAAAGCACGTTCTAACGGATTCAATGTTATCGACTCTGTAATATTTGCTCTCAAATCCATTCCGGCAGAGGCTATTGTTTCATATTCAGGTAATTGATGCGCTGATTTATTTATTATTTTAATGGTCATTCTGTTTATTCGTTTTTTACTTATGTTTTTTTGTTTATGCGATTAGAAAGATTAAGCTGTTTTTCTCTTGATCATTCTTAATAAAGTATCTTTTTCATTTCGGTAGATAAAGTATCCGAAAAGCAAGATTGCCAGGATGCCGAAATAATAATTATGCAGTGCCGGCACATAAAATGAAAGTCCGGCTAATAAAGACGATACACTTAAATAGCCTATAATTCTTTTTTTATCGTATGGAATAGGGTAGTATTTATTTCCCATAAAATAGGATATTGTCATCATTGTCCCATAGGCTGCCAGTGTTGCAATAGCTGAACCCATATAACTATACGTTGGTATTAACGCATAATTAAGTACTAATGTTACCACGGCACCAACAATAGAAATATAAGCTCCCACCTTCGTACGATCAATTAATTTGTACCACACCGAAAGACTGGTATAGATACCCAGAAAGAAATTTGCTAAAATGATCAAAGGGACAACCTTCATAGCATCCCAATAGCTGCTGTTCGGAACCAGAATTTGTTTTAGAATATCGGCAAAAACGATTACACCTAATAAAATCATCGAACCGAAGATCACAAAATATTTTGTTACTACTGCATAAGTTTGCGGTGCATCTTTTTTATCTGCATGATTAAAAAAGAACGGTTCAATTCCTAAGGTATATGCTGTTCGGAATAATACCATAAACAAGCCGAGTTTATAACAGGCAGAATAGGCTCCAACTTCGGCTTTAGCGATATTGTGCGGAAGTAATTTCCCTAATAAGATTTTATCAAAATGTTCGTTAATCCCAAAAGCAAGTCCGGCAAATAAAATGGGCAGTCCATAATCCATCATTTTTTTCCATAACGGGAAATTAAAATGCCATTTTAATCGAATATAATCCGGTAAAAATACGATTACGGTCGCTAAGCTTGCAATAAGGTTAGCAATAAAAATATAACCTACCTGATAATCGTGCAAATAGAAACTGCTTATAAAACTATCAGGATCCGCTTTCGCGATTTTAGGCAGGAAAACCAAGAAGAAAATATTGAGTCCGACATTAATCGTAACGTTCGCTATTTTAATTACCGCATATTTAATCGGCCTCTGGAAAGCTCTGAGTTTTGAAAACGGAATAACGACTAATGCATCCAAAACCAAAATCCAGATTGCATAGGTCACAAATTGGGTTTCAACATCCGCCCATCCGGCGAGCGTACTTCTAAAAAGTAATGCCATAGCCAGGAAAAGCATTGAAGACCAAAATAGCGAAATAGTAGTGGTCTCGATAACACCTTTTTTATCCTCTTCTTTATTATAAAAGCGGAAAAAAGCGGTTTCCATTCCATAAGAAAGGATCACATTAAAAAACACCATCCAGGAAAGCACTATGGTTACGTTACCATAATCGCTTTTAGGCATAAGGTCCGTATGAAGCCGAACCAGTAAAAAGCTTAGCATTCTTGGTAATACCGTTGCTACGCCGTAAATAAATGTTTGCTTGAATAGGTTTTTATATAATCCCAAAATATTTGCTTATAACTAATAACGAACAAAAATAGTTAATTCTTTTTGTTTATACAGCTAAGATATTTTAATCACAATATATTTTATAGCGAATAAAATCCGATTTAATACAAAACAAAAAACCCTATCGGTAATGATAGGGTTTTTAAAAGAAAGGCGGCGACATACTCTCCCACAGGATTGCAGTACCATCTGCGCAGGCGGGCTTAACTTCTCTGTTCGGAATGGGAAGAGGTGAGCCCCGCCGCAATAACCACCTTAAATCGTTGGTCTCGTTCTCTAAACGAGACACTAATATTTTAACATACTGAGATAAAAAATCAAAAACATCAGTCAGAAAGACTTCCCTTCCGCCTTGCGGCGGAAGGACACGTACATAAGCTTACGGGTTATTAGTACTACTCGGCTATGACATTACTGCCTTTACACCTATAGCCTATCAACGTGGTCATCTCCCACGACCCTTTAAAGAAATCTCATCTTGTGGTGGGTTTCGCGCTTATATGCTTTCAGCGCTTATCCCTTCCAAACGTAGCTACTCTGCGGTGCCCCTGGCGGGACAACAGATACACTAGAGGTTTGTCCAACTCGGTCCTCTCGTACTAGAGTCAGATCCACTCAAATTTCTAACGCCCACAGTAGATAGAGACCGAACTGTCTCACGACGTTCTGAACCCAGCTCGCGTGCCACTTTAATGGGCGAACAGCCCAACCCTTGGGACCTTCTCCAGCCCCAGGATGTGACGAGCCGACATCGAGGTGCCAAACCCCCCCGTCGATATGAGCTCTTGGGGGAGATCAGCCTGTTATCCCCGGCGTACCTTTTATCCTTTGAGCGATGGCCCTTCCATGCGGAACCACCGGATCACTATGCTCTACTTTCGTACCTGATCGACCTGTATGTCTCTCAGTCAAGCTCCCTTATGCCATTGCACTCTACGCACGGTTACCAAGCGTGCTGAGGGAACCTTTAGAAGCCTCCGTTACTCTTTTGGAGGCGACCACCCCAGTCAAACTACCCACCAAGCAATGTCCTCTTCACCGAAGAGTTAGGCCTCAGATAAGCAAAGGGTGGTATTTCAACAATGACTCCACAACTCCTAGCGAAGCCGCTTCATAGTCTCCCACCTATCCTACACATCACTTATCCAAGGTCAATACTAAGCTATAGTAAAGGTGCACAGGGTCTTTTCGTCCCACTGCGGGTAATCGGCATCTTCACCGATACTACAATTTCACCGAGCTCATGGCTGAGACAGTGTCCAGATCGTTACACCATTCGTGCAGGTCGGAACTTACCCGACAAGGAATTTCGCTACCTTAGGACCGTTATAGTTACGGCCGCCGTTTACTGGGGCTTCAATTCAATGCTTCTCCGAAGATAACATCTCCTCTTAACCTTCCAGCACCGGGCAGGTGTCAGGCCCTATACTTCATCTTACGATTTGGCAGAGCCCTGTGTTTTTGATAAACAGTCGCCTGGACCTTTTCACTGCGGCCAGCATTGCTGCTGGCGACCTTTCTCCCGAAGTTACAGGTCTATTTTGCCTAATTCCTTAGCCATGAATCTCTCGAGCACCTTAGGATTCTCTCCTCGACTACCTGTGTCGGTTTACGGTACGGGTACTTATAATCTAAGTTTAGAGGTTTTTCTTGGAAGCCCTTAGGTACACTATCACTTTGTCCGAAGACTCCGTGTACTATCGCATTTCACCAGTTCCCGCGGATTTGCCTACGGGACCTATAGCTAGGTGCTTTAACGAACTATTCCGTCAGTTCGCGGTACTTTCATCACTCCGTCACCCCATCACAATTATAAGTAGTACGGGAATATTAACCCGTTGGCCATCGACTGTCCCTTTCGGGTTCGCCTTAGGACCCGACTAACCCTCAGCTGATTAGCATAGCTGAGGAAACCTTAGTCTTTCGGTGTGCGGGTTTCTCGCCCGCATTATCGTTACTTATGCCTACATTTTCTTTTCTAAACAGTCCAGCAATACTCACATATCACCTTCAACCCAGTTTAGAATGCTCCCCTACCACTTGTATCAAATACAAATCCATAGCTTCGGTAGTATACTTATGCCCGATTATTATCCATGCTCGTCCGCTCGACTAGTGAGCTGTTACGCACTCTTTAAATGAATGGCTGCTTCCAAGCCAACATCCTAGCTGTCTGGGCAGACAAACCTCGTTTTTTCAACTTAGCATACATTTGGGGACCTTAGCTGATGGTCTGGGTTCTTTCCCTCTCGGACATGGACCTTAGCACCCATGCCCTCACTGCTGAAAATCATTATATAGCATTCGGAGTTTGTCAGGAATTGGTAGGCGGTGAAGCCCCCGCATCCAATCAGTAGCTCTACCTCTATATAACTAAATCAGCGCTGCACCTAAATGCATTTCGGGGAGTACGAGCTATTTCCGAGTTTGATTGGCCTTTCACCCCTACCCACAGGTCATCCGAAGACTTTTCAACGTCAACCGGTTCGGACCTCCACTGTGTGTTACCACAGCTTCATCCTGCCCATGGGTAGATCACACGGTTTCGCGTCTACCACTACTGACTATGGCGCCCTATTCAGACTCGCTTTCGCTACGGATCCACACCTGAAGTGCTTATCCTTGCCAGCAACGGTAACTCGTAGGCTCATTATGCAAAAGGCACGCCGTCACCCCACTTAAGGGCTCCGACCGCTTGTAGGCGTATGGTTTCAGGATCTTTTTCACTCCGTTATTCACGGTTCTTTTCACCTTTCCCTCACGGTACTGGTTCACTATCGGTCTCTCAGGAGTATTTAGCCTTAGCGGATGGTCCCGCCAGATTCAGACAGGGTTTCACGTGCCCCGCCCTACTCAGGATACCACTATTCTTATCTTCTCTTACTTGTACGGGACTATCACCCTATATCGTTAACCTTTCCAGGTTATTCCAATTCAATCCGCAAGAAATGTCGTGGTCCTACAACCCCAGCACTGCCGTAACAGCACTGGTTTGGGCTTTTCCGCGTTCGCTCGCCACTACTTACGGAATCACTTTTGTTTTCTTCTCCTCCGCCTACTTAGATGTTTCAGTTCAGCGGGTTCGCCCATCTATCGATGTACTATGTCTTCAACATAGTGGGTTGCCCCATTCGGATATTTACGGATCAATTCGTATGTGCCAATCCCCGTAACTTTTCGCAGCTTATCACGTCCTTCTTCGCCTCTGAGAGCCTAGGCATCCCCCATACGCCCTTATTTTGCTTATTGTACTTACTTTTTTAAAATACATCTTACGATGCACCCTAAATTCTGTGCTTTCTAATTTTTTTGTTTTCTTATCTCAATATGTCAATGAACTATTTTCCATTATTATGGAATCGTGGAGAATATCGGAGTCGAACCGATGACCTCCTGCGTGCAAGGCAGGCGCTCTAGCCAGCTGAGCTAATCCCCCATTCTTTCTTATTTTGAATGTTGAATTTCGAATTTTGAATTAATAACCCTTAATCCAAATCCCAACTTCCAGAATTTCCTTCTAAGTAAAAGTTGTAGTCCCGGGCAGACTCGAACTGCCGACCCCTACATTATCAGTGTAGTACTCTAACCAGCTGAGCTACGAGACTATTTTTAACGTATTTTAAATTTTAAATGCTGAATTTTAAATTAAAACTCACATTTTCCTCTAAAAATAGTTTAAACTCTTTTTACTTTTCTTTTTTTTGAACTAACAGCGAGAGTAAAATCTCTTGTATCATAAACCTGATGCTTATCTTTCTCTAGAAAGGAGGTGTTCCAGCCGCACCTTCCGGTACGGCTACCTTGTTACGACTTAGCCCCAGTTACTAGTTTTACCCTAGGCAGCTCCTTGCGGTCACCGACTTCAGGTACCCCCAGCTTCCATGGCTTGACGGGCGGTGTGTACAAGGCCCGGGAACGTATTCACCGGATCATGGCTGATATCCGATTACTAGCGATTCCAGCTTCACGGAGTCGAGTTGCAGACTCCGATCCGAACTGTGACCGGTTTTATAGATTCGCTCCTGGTCGCCCAGTGGCTGCTCTCTGTACCGGCCATTGTAGCACGTGTGTAGCCCAGGACGTAAGGGCCGTGATGATTTGACGTCATCCCCACCTTCCTCACGGTTTGCACCGGCAGTCTCGTTAGAGTTCCCGACATCACTCGCTGGCAACTAACAACAGGGGTTGCGCTCGTTATAGGACTTAACCTGACACCTCACGGCACGAGCTGACGACAACCATGCAGCACCTTGTAAAGTGTCCGAAGAAAAATCTGTTTCCAAATCTGTCACTCTACATTTAAGCCCTGGTAAGGTTCCTCGCGTATCATCGAATTAAACCACATGCTCCACCGCTTGTGCGGGCCCCCGTCAATTCCTTTGAGTTTCAAACTTGCGTTCGTACTCCCCAGGTGGGATACTTATCACTTTCGCTTAGCCACTGAGCTTGCGCCCAACAGCTAGTATCCATCGTTTACGGCGTGGACTACCAGGGTATCTAATCCTGTTCGCTCCCCACGCTTTCGTCCATCAGCGTCAATAAACCAGTAGTAACCTGCCTTCGCAATTGGTATTCCATGTAATATCTAAGCATTTCACCGCTACACTACATATTCTAGTTACTTCCTGGTAATTCAAGTCCTGCAGTATCAATGGCCGTTTGATCGTTAAGCGACCAGATTTCACCACTGACTTACAAAACCGCCTACGGACCCTTTAAACCCAATGATTCCGGATAACGCTTGGATCCTCCGTATTACCGCGGCTGCTGGCACGGAGTTAGCCGATCCTTATTCCTACAGTACCGTCAATCTACCACACGTGGTAGGGTTTCTTCCTGTATAAAAGCAGTTTACACACCATAGATGCTTCATCCTGCACGCGGCATGGCTGGATCAGGCTTGCGCCCATTGTCCAATATTCCTCACTGCTGCCTCCCGTAGGAGTCTGGTCCGTGTCTCAGTACCAGTGTGGGGGATCTCCCTCTCAGGACCCCTACCCATCATTGCCTTGGTATGCCGTTACCACACCAACTAGCTAATGGGACGCATGCTCATCTTGTACCGTTGGAACTTTAGTAATAAAGTGAGGCCACTCTAAAACACTATGAGGTATTAATCCAAATTTCTCTGGGCTATCCCTCTGTACAAGGTAGATTGCATACGCGTTACGCACCCGTGCGCCGGTCTCAGATTAGCAAGCTAATCCTACCCCTCGACTTGCATGTGTTAGGCCTGCCGCTAGCGTTCATCCTGAGCCAGGATCAAACTCTTCATCGTATATTTTTAATATTGTCGATAATTCTCAGGTCTAATTTTTTATACTCGAAAAATCTTACTCTCTCTTTGTATGCTGTCAATCCAATATGTCTATGAACGTGTCATTCTCTTTTTCCAACTAACCTCTCTCGGTTAGCGGCTGCAAAAGTAGAAACTTTTTTAAAACTGTGCAAGATTTTTTTGAAGTTTTTTTGAAAAAATTTTCTTCGTTTTTCTTACCCAATATCTTTAAGAACTTCCCTGTTTTGCGGGCTGCAAAGATAATTCGCTTTTTTGTTTCTCGCAAATCTTTTTTTGACTTTTTTTCTATTCCTTAGTCAATTTCCAATCTGCTGCTAACTCTCAATGAACTTCCTTATTGCGGCTGCAAAACTAGAACCTTTTTCCGATTTCGCAAACTTTATTAAACCTTTTTTTAAAACTATTTTTTAACTCCCTCATTACCATTTGTTAATACTAATCCTTTTTTTCTGCAATCATAAGAGCTAAGAGAAAAGAAGAAAGAGAAAAGAGAGCTTCTCCTATATATATAACGGTTTTTAATGCTAATCATGCCGAAAAAAGAAGAAAGAAAAATGAAAAAAGAGTTATAATCACTAAAAAATAAGCAATAAAAAGATATCATTTTTTTAGGTAACCATCAAAATGAGCGTAATTTTTTTTCCTAATTTTTATTTTATTAAACTCAAATCTGAACCGAGCTAAAAAAATTAAATAAAAGAGCCCGGTATTTACATAATATATAGAAAGAGTAATTCGAAATTTTTAAAACAGAATTTCAAATTTAAAATTTGACATCTATATTTTTAAGATTTCGGTACATCTCTTATTACAGAAGTTCTGGTTTTATCTTTTCATTTAAAAAAAATAAAACAGTACCAAAATTGAAAAGTGTTCAGATAAAAAGAAAGGGTTACTATATACTAAGAGTATGATTTCCGTAATTTGGAAATCTTTTTAAATTCAAAATTTAATATCAGGAACAACTTATATTTCCATAGTTTTAATTTTTTATACGTGAATCGGAGTTGACTGAAAAGCTTTCCGGGAAAAAGAAAACTTTCTACGTATATATAGAGGAAACACTTCGTGATTTTAGAAATATTGTTGATTTGAAAATCTGACCAGATAATTTCTAAATCGCCAGAACATCTTTTCCTTTTCAAATTTCTCACGTCCTATTTCGAAAATTTTCTGAGGGAAAATAACAACAACATATCTATAAGGACAACCATTTAAATGTAATATTAAAAAACAAGAATATCTTCTTCCTTACTCTCAAGATGTATACTCTTATATATAATAAAATCTATGGAAAATACCTGTCAGGACTTGAAGACCTGACAGGTATAATGCTATGAAATATATAAACAAAAAAACCGCAGAAAATTCTGCGGTTAGATATTTTGAACGAGTTGGAATCTTAATTAGTTCTTTAAAGCTTCGGCTCCACCAACGATTTCAAGGATTTCGTTTGTAATAGCAGCCTGACGTGCTTTATTATAAGTAAGTTTTAACTGATTTCTTAAAGCTGTTGCATTATCGGTTGCTTTATGCATTGCTGTCATACGTGCACCGTGTTCAGCAGCGAATGAATCTCTGATCGCTTTGTATAATTGTGTTTTCAATGATTTTGGAATCAATGTTAACACGATTTCTTCTTTTGAAGGTTCAAAAATATAATCAGATGAAACTGTTTCAGCACCTTCAATTGGCGCTAACGGTAAAAATTGTTCTGTAACAACTACCTGAGTTGCTGCATTTTTAAACTGGTTGTATACCAACTCAATTTTATCATAATCACCGGCAACAAATTTATTCATTAACTCTTCAGCCAATGTAGCTACATTTTCGAAAGCTAAGTGATCAAAAATAGCACTTTGATTATCGATAACATTATTGGTTTTTTTAAGAACGTCGTTACCTTTTTTACCAACCGTAACTACATCGATTTTCTTTCCGGCATATGCATCTGTTAGAACTTTAACCTGCTTAATTACGTTAGCATTAAAAGCACCACAAAGACCTCTGTTTGATGTAATTACAACAATTAATACTTTATTCACTTCGCGTTGCTCAGCAAATTTTCCAGCAGCATCACCTTCAAGTGATGCACTTAAATTTTGTATTAACTCCGTTAATTTTTCGGCATAAGGGCGCATTGCTGTAATTGCATCCTGTGCTTTTTTCAGCTTTGCAGCAGATACCATTTTCATCGCCGATGTGATTTGCATCGTAGATGAAACTGAAGTAATCCTATTACGTATTTCCTTTAAATTTGCCATTTGTCGATTTGAAATAAAACAATCTGAAATCTGAAGATTTCGACCTTCAGATTTTCAGACTATCTAATTATTAATATTTTGCAGAAACTTCTTTAGCTACTTTTTCTAAAACGTCAGTAATTTCATCTGTGAATTTACCTGCTTTTAAAGCATCAAGAGTATCTTTATGTTTTGCTTTTAAGAACTCTAAATAATCTTTCTCGAATTCTTTTACTTTCGCTACCGGAACATTTCTTAATAAGTTTTTAGTTCCTGCATAAATAATCGCAACCTGATCTTCTACTTTGAACGGATCGTTTACTGCCTGTTTAAGGATTTCAACGTTACGTCTACCTTTTTCGATTACGTTTAATGTTACCGCATCCAAATCAGAACCGAATTTCGCGAATGCTTCTAATTCACGGAATTGTGCCTGGTCTAATTTTAATGTACCGGATACTTTTTTCATTGATTTAATCTGTGCGTTACCTCCTACACGAGATACAGAGATACCTACGTTGATCGCCGGACGAACCCCAGAGTTGAATAAATCTGACTCTAAGAAGATCTGACCGTCAGTAATCGAAATTACGTTAGTCGGGATATACGCAGAAACGTCACCAGCTTGTGTTTCAATGATCGGTAAAGCTGTTAATGAACCACCACCTTTAACGATTGGTCTTAAAGACTCCGGTAAATCGTTCATATTTTTAGCGATACTATCATCAGCAATAACTTTAGCAGCACGCTCTAATAATCTTGAGTGAAGGTAGAAAACGTCTCCAGGGTACGCCTCACGTCCTGGTGGACGACGTAATAATAACGATACCTCACGGTAAGCTACAGCTTGTTTTGATAAATCATCATAAACGATTAGAGCAGGACGACCTGTATCACGGAAATATTCACCGATTGCTGCACCTGCGAAAGGAGCATAAACCTGCATCGGAGCCGGATCAGAAGCATTTGCTGCTACGATAACCGTATAAGCCATTGCTCCTTTTTCTTCTAATGTTTTAGCAATTCCAGCAACTGTAGACGCTTTTTGTCCTACAGCCACATATATACAGAATACTGGTTTTCCAGCATCATAAAATTCTTTTTGATTTAAGATGGTATCGATACAAACAGTTGTTTTACCTGTTTGACGGTCACCAATAACCAACTCACGTTGTCCACGTCCAACCGGGATCATCGCATCAATTGATTTGATACCTGTTTGTAACGGTTCTGTTACCGGTTGACGGAAGATAACTCCAGGAGCTTTTCTTTCTAATGGCATCTCATAAAGATCACCACCGATTGGTCCTTTACCGTCGATTGGGAAACCTAATGTGTTAACAACACGACCTACCATTTCTTCACCTACTTTTAATGAAGCAATACGTTGTGTTCTTTTTACAGTTGATCCTTCTTTAATTCCAGTAGACGGACCTAATAATACCACACCTACATTATCTTCTTCAAGGTTCAACACAATTGCCTCTAACCCGTTTTCAAACTGCACTAACTCACCGTATTGTGCATTAGATAAACCATAAACTCGGGCGATACCGTCACCCACTTGAAGAACTGTTCCCACTTCTTCTAAAGTGGCTCCTGATTCAAAACCAGATAATTGTTTCTTTAATATTGCTGAAATTTCAGCAGGCTTAATTTCTGCCATCTTGATTTATAATTTAAACACTTTTCAGTGTGGTAAATATTAATTACTTAGTTCTCTTCTTAATTCTCTTAATCTGTTTGCTATTGAAGCATTGTATTGTTTGTCACCCATTCGTAAAACAAATCCTCCGATGATCGACGGATCTACTGTATTCACTAATGTGATGGTTTTATTGGAAAATTCTTTGATTTTTGCCAATACTTTTGTTTCTAATTCAGCTGTGATAGGGAAAGCAGTTGTTACTTTTACTACTTCAATTCCGTTCATCTCATCAAATAATGCGATGTATTGAGCTGCCACTTCCGACAAGATCTCAAATCTTTTGTTTTCCAAAAGTAAACGGAATAATCCTTTTGTTTCTGACTGAACAGAAGCAAATATTTCAGATAAAGCTGCAATTTTTACATCGGCCTTAATTACCGGGCTCGCTAAAAAATTCTTTAACTCCTTACTTTCTTCTACTGCAGTAACAATCGATTTCATATCGTTGTTCACCGTAGCGGCCTGACCGTTTGAGTTGGCAATATCTAAAATTGCTTTTGCATATCTAATCGCTGCTCTTGCCATAACGATTAATTTAATTTTACGTCATCTAACATTTTCTCAACTAATTTAGTTTGAGAATCTTTGTTAGCTAGTTCTTCTTTTAATAATTTCTCAGCAATCTCTAAAGATAAAGACGACACATGGTTTTTCAATTCTACCATTGCAGCGTTTTTCTCGCCATTAATTGTAGCTTTAGCCTGCTCGATCATTTTATCACCCTGAGCTTGAGCTTCTGCTTTTGCATCAGCGATCATTTTATCTTTGATCTCACGAGCTTCTTTGATCATTGTATCTCTTTCTGCTCTTGCTTCAGCTAATAATTTTTCATTATCTGCTTTTAGGTTTTGCATTTCTTTTTTCGCATTTTCTGCAGAAGCAATAGCGTTTCTAATTCCCTCTTCACGAGCTGTGATTGACTCCATGATTGGTTTCCATGCAAATTTTACCAAAAGTAAAATTAATACTAATAAGATAAGGGCTTGCCAAAAGAATAAACCGAATGAAAAATCGTTAATTAATTTCTCCATTATAATGAATATATTATGATTTAATTTTTTCTTACTAAATAAAACAACACCTGCAACCAACCGTTACAGGTATTGTCTTGTTCTTTATTATTTTCCTAAGATTAAAGCAGCGAATGCTAAACCTTCTAATAAAGCAGCGATAATAATCATCGCTGTTTGAATTTTTCCAGCAGCTTCTGGTTGACGAGCAATAGCATCCATTGCAGATCCACCGATTTTACCTAAACCTAAACCTGCACCGATTACTACTAAACCAGCTCCGATTAAATTAAGACTTCCCATAAGTATATATTAAAAAATTAAACTTCTAAATTAAATAATTACATTTTCTTTATCATGTCCGTGTTCATCATGGTGGTGATCCTGAACTGCCATTCCGATAAATAATGATGACAACATTGTAAAGATAAATGCCTGTAAAAATGCTACTAAAATCTCAATAACCGAGATAAACAAAGTTAACCCTAAAGAGATTGGCATATCTGCATAAATGTTTTTACCAACAAAGATCATTGCAATCAAACTCATAATTACTACGTGACCCGCTGTAATGTTAGCAAACAAACGGATTAATAGCGCAAATGGTTTAGTCAATGTTCCTAAGATTTCAATTGGCATCAAGATGATTTTCATCGGAACCGGAACACCCGGCATCCAGAAAATGTGACCCCAATAATCTTTGTTTGCACTGAATTGTGTAATGAAATACGTAAACAACGCTAAACATACTGTTACTGCAATATTTCCGGTTACGTTAATTCCAAGTGGTGTCATTCCTAAAAGGTTTAACAACCAGATAAAGAAGAATACCGTTAACAGGTAACCCATATATTTTCTGTATTTTTTCTCACCGATATTCGGGATAGCGATTTCATCACGGATAAAAAGAATCAATGGTTCTAATACACGTCCGAATCCTGTTGGAATTGCGCCTTTTTTGTATGATTTTGCCAATCCTGTAAACATCAGAAACAATATGATCGATACAAACAACATAGACATTACATTCTTAGTGATCGAAAAATCTAATGGTTTTAAATTGGTTGGGTGGTGATGCTCATCGTAACTAATAGTTCCGGCAGCATCGGTTTTATAAATTTTACCGTGGTATAATTTGTAATAGTTACCGTCTACTTCAGCAACTGATTCTCCATGGTGTAATTTCGAAGAAGAGAAAATTTTCAAACCGTTATCGATTAAAATAACCGGCAATGAGAATCCGTAATGTTTACCTTCTTTCTCATCTGAAAAGAAGACAAAATCATGCGAATCCTGTAAATGGTGTTCAATATAAGCCGTTACTTTGTCTTTTGGATCCTGAGCTTCATGCTCGTCTCCGTGAGAAGCTTCATTGTGTGCAACTTCAGTTGTTGCATGGGCTTCGTGCGCCACTGCTGTTTGTGCATGTGTAGTATCTACTACCGGGTTTGCTAAAGCTATTGTAGACAACAGCCCTGCAAAAGTCGCTAGAATAATTCTGACAGGTTTTTTTGAAATCACCATACCTTATTAAATATCTTAATTTTTACGGTCCTTAAATTTGGTGCAAAGGTACATTTTTAATTAATATTTCAAGATGATTGGTATTATTTTTTATTGTATTTATGAATTTTAAGCACATCTGTTACTTATCGTTTAATAATCTTGATGTTAAAAACACTTCTACTGCCAAAAAAATAATAAAAATCACAAAAAAGTTTACTTTCTCTATATATGCACCGGCTGTACCTTGCTCCAGTACGGGCATTAAAAAGACATAGCTTAACGCAAATTTAATGGTGATAAGCACTAAAAATACGAAGCCTATTTGTTCCGGTTTTGTTTCCTTTATCCGGATTAAAAACAACATTATTGCTAATGAAAGAATAAAAAAGAACAGATACACGCCGTAAAGCGGGTACTGAAATTCTTTGTAAACCGTGTCCGAAATACTGAATTTAAAAATAAGGATATGCAGCAGTGCTATGATTGGTGCGATTTGAAATAAACGAAGAATTACAGCATATTTTTTCCTGCTCATATTTATTTTATTTATTTAACTGATTTACCTGTCGGATCACATTATATAGTGCAATAAAAACGCCCAACAATGTGAGTATTTTTACATACAGGTCTTTTGGATTAGGGTATTTTTCGTCAAGCCAGTTTCCTAAAAACGCAAAAGCAAAGATTATAATTCCCATTTGAAACGGGATATTAATCAATGCTAACCATTTGTTACGCGTTTTTCTCTCCTGATCCTGATTCATTATTTGTTGGTGTTAGGTTTGCTTTTGTTCCGGCTTCCGGTTGCATAATACAACTTGCACTAAAATCAGCGCCGGGTTCTACTGCCAGTTTACCGACGATAACTTCTCCTTTGATTGAAGCTTTTGACTTGATACTTAATATATCGGTTACTTCGATTTTACCATCGAATTTTCCTTCGATATCGGCTGTTTTGCATTGAATATCTCCGGTTACACTTCCGGCCGGTCCGATAACCAGTCGTCCTTTTGAGTTAAAATTTCCGATCAGGCTTCCGTCAAGTCTGAAATCCGCCTGCGAAATAATATCACCTTTAATTATTGTTCCTTCAACTATTCGATTTGTTTTTCCTAATAAATCGGTATACGACTTTTTCTGTTGTTTTTCAAACATGTCACTATTTCTTTAAAAGTCACAGGAATAATAAAACTGCGACTGTTATCCGTTTCTTTTTAAAAGTTATTTAAGGGTTGCCAGAAATGCTTCCAGATTTTTTTTGATCTGAACTACTTTATAATCCTCATTCGAAATTACAAATGCATTTTCAGACACTTTATACCCTTTAAAATCTTTTAACACACTTATCGTTGAAAGCGCTGCTTCTTTACTATTAAAACCGTGTACAATTACAAAACTTTTATCCGCTGTATACACATCGTTAGACAACGTGATTTTGTTGCTGTTACGATCGGCAACATACTTTTTAAGTTTTTCAGTAAGTGCTTTGGTTTTAGCATCGTTTGCATTCGGGTAAGGAACCTGGAAAACAATTTTCCAGCTGGCCGGGCTTTCTTTTCCTAATTCCAGTTTTTCCAATTTCGGAATGTCGGCTTTAAGCAAAGCTTCTGCTTTTTTTCCTTCTTCTGCATTCGGATAATTTAAGGCTACAAAATTCAATGCTTTTTTATATTCTTCCAGTCCTTTTAACCTTCCGATTACGCTTGCTTTTAATAATTCGAACTTCGGAACCATTTCTTCTCCGTTGAAATTCTCGATAACCGGATCCAACTGTGCCAATACATCCTGGAGTTCGTCTTTTTCGAATTGTTTAAACAATTTATTATAGACCTCTTCCGGGCTTCCTGCAATTGTGCTTTCCGACAAATTGTTTAATAATATCTGCGCATAACGGCTATCCGGGTATTCACTGATGATTTGTTGCTTCATTACAGCTGCTTTTGCCGGATCGATAATTTCATAAATTTTGAAAAGATTATACTTCGCCGGCAATACCAGTCTTTCTTCCGGTTTGTTCACCAATAATTTTTCCAGACGGGATGCTGCTAATTTATATTCTTTAAACTTCTCCTTATAAATTGTTCCCAATTGGAAATAGGCAAAATTGCGCTCTTTAGCCAAGCTATCCAATACTTTCTGGTCGGTTGGTAATTGCTTGATATAATAATCCGGTGTAAAACGCTCGTCTTCGGCTTTGTCTTTTGGATTTTCATCGGCTACGGCAACTGCATCCGAATTATTATCGTTTCCTTTTTCAATAATATCCTGTGTTGACCAACGCCAGTTATCTTTTAACGGTCGGTTACCCCATTTCTTTTTAAATTCGGTTCTTCCGAAAGCTACCGTTGATTGATTGTAAAAATAAAACGTACTGCTTCCGGCCGGTATGCTTCCGGCATTTGTAAGTCCGCTTTGTTTCGGGCTTGTCGTTTCAGAAGCTTCCGGCGGCATTTGACGCGATTGCATCATTTCACTTTTTGTAGCAGCATTAGAGCCAACGCCGGGTGTACTCGGATCCGAAAAGCCACTGTTCTCAGCCATGGTTTTCATTTTTTCAGCTTCTAACGCTCGCTTCGCTTCTTCTATTTTCAGTTTTGCGATATACTCTTCATAGTAGTTACGTTGCTCATTCGGATTTAGCGCTGTAACATATAGAATACTATCATTAACTCGTGCGATACCTTCGTATTTAATTACATCGTTCAGATTTTCTCTTTTCTTTTTGATTGCTATAAACTCCCTTGTTTTCGGATTTAATTTTGACATTGTACTGTCATAATATTGTCCTGCAACCAAATATTTAGCATCATCAAAATTGATTTCAGCCAGGTTACGATAATTGGATGCCATCAAGTAATTATCCTGTGATCCTGATCGCAACGATTTGTTATAGTATTTTTTTGCCTGTTTTTTATTTCCTTCTTTATCATAGAATAACGCCATCTGATGATTGATTACATCCAGATACGGGCGGTTTTCACGGTCTTCTGCCAATTTGTGGAATTTTTCAAGGAAAGCCAGTGTATCGCCTTTTTTAGAATCAAACTGCTGAGCCTGTTTTGCATGTGCCTGAATTACATAACGACGCGGCGATCTTCTTTTCATATCAATAACCGACTGGAAAGAAGCGTAAGCACTGTCAGGATAATTCAGACTTTCATACAATTGCCCGATAATAAAATGGTAACGAGCTTTTTCTTCATTGTGTTTGGTAAGGTCTTTTGCTTCTTTTAAATTAACCAGTGCGCTGTCAATCGATCCCAAATTCATATAAGCCTGCGCCAAAATAGCATTGGCATCAGCCTGAACCTGTCCTTTTAATTTCTGGTCTTCTAAAAGTTTTTTTAAGTTTTTAATGGCTAAAACTTCATTTTCCAAACGGATATTCGTTTTTTCCCGCCATACTTTAGCTTCATAAATTTTATCGCTGTTCGAATATTTATAAAGGATATAGTTAAATGCTTCAAGAGCCGGGATAAAGCGGTTATCATAATATCGTGCTTTCCCTAATAAAAGGTGCGCTTCATCTATTTGCGGGTTTTTTTCTCCGCCTTCTATATACATCGAGTGCTTTTGGATGGCTTTGATGGCTTTGGTTTCCGCTCGGTCAAAATTGGCATTTTTAGCCTGACCGGGAAGTGTTCCGGCTTCAGCATCCTGCATTCTTTCAACCGGCAGTGTTTCCCAAAAGTTGTCCTTATATGTCCCTTTTAGTTCTTCTACTCCTTTATCGAAAGCAATGCCTCCGTTATACAAAATATTATATTCGGTAGTAACCGCGTGGTAGTTTCGTCTTACAAATGAGTTTTTCTTTGTGGAACAAGCCAGCAAAAAAAGGAAAAGCCCAACGCTTAATGCGTATTTAAACAGATTGGTTTTCAATATAAAAACGTTTTTAGTTCTTTAACTTCCAATTTCTTTTTTTAGTATAAAGAGAGGTAAAAATACGTTTCTTTTTGATATGGGGAAAATTTGATCCTAAAAAAAGAATATCCCTCACTAAGGAGGGATATTAATTTATACGGCAAAGAATGTTTCAAGTTCTTTCAGCGTCTCTTCATTCGTGTGAATATCTTTTACAATTTGTCCTTTTTCCAAAGCAACGATTCGGTCACTCACTTCAATGGTATGCAGTAAGTCATGGCTCGAAACCAATACCGTTACATTGGGATTATCGGCCAGTTTTTTGATAATTTTTTTCAATCGTATCTGTGTGGTAGGATCGAGATTAGCAAACGGTTCGTCCAAAATAATCACTTCCGGATTTCCGATCAATGTTGCGATAATTCCCACTTTTTTCTGGTTTCCTTTTGAAAGATCACGTAAATATTTTTTATTATTCAGGATTTCTCCGTTGAAAAAATCTTCGTGTTCGCGTAGCAAAGCATCTACATCCGCTTTGTTTTGTCCGCGTAATTCACCGATAAAATAAAAATATTCTTCCGGTGTCAGATAACCGATTAAAAAACTTTCATCCAAAAAAGCAGCGGTGAACGGTTTCCAGTTTTCACTTAGATTAATTTGTACGTTATTACTAACGATATGTCCGGTTGTAGGCTGGATCAAATCCAGTAAAAGGCTAAAAAAAGTTGTTTTTCCGGCTCCGTTATTCCCCACTAATCCAAAGCTTTCTCCTTTTTTGATTTCCAGGTTTTCTATATTTAATACGGTGGTTCCGTTATATGTTTTTGACAGATTGGTAACTTGTATCATATGTATGTCTTTTTAATAGTTGGTGTTAGTTTTTTTGCTTGTATGCCGCCAATGTTTTATACTTCTCCGTTTTGTAAGTCTTTTCGATAATTGAAAACACTTTATTACGGAAAGCAAATCCGGCAACTCCGGCAGCGGCTACCAATGCAAATCCGAAATTGGCTCCCAAAGTATAATATCCTATACCATATAAAAGAAGCGGTATTACAATTTTCGGCAAGGCCAGTAAGAACGTTTTAACATTAAAGGCCTGTTTGTCTCCGAAGGCATTTTTACTCGACGATAAATCAATCGGTGTTTTGATATAAGCTCCGGCCCAAAGTACGACATGCGCATTAACGCCTAAATTATAAATAGCACCAACAAGAATAGCCAAATAAACTTCGATACCGAAATACAGATAAAACGAAGCCAATAAAGTTGAGATTATGGTTGCAATTACCATTAACCACCATTTTGAACTTAAATAATCCCGGTATTTGATATTCTGACTCATCATTAGCGGATAATAAGCACTATCCCAACTCGGAACAAACTGTCCGAAATTCAACAGAAAACCACCCGTTACGAATATGGCAGCAAAAATTTGCCAAAGCGGCGCCTGATACGCTTCAATACTTTTTGTAAAAAACAGCAATCCGTAGAAAAGGAACAAAACACTCATAATAATGGTTGTGCGAGAACGTTTGTTTCGTTTTAATAATTTAATGTCATTTTTAAGAAAGGTCCCTAATGTTCCGAACTGGTTTAACCAGGTAAGCTCTTCTGTTTTGGCTACTTCGTGTTTTACCGCTAAACCGGCATCGAGATACAGGTTCTTTTTAAAATATCGGAACGTAAAGGAATACAAACCTATCAAAAGCATCAATGGTGTTACAACCATCCACGGCATATTGTATAATCCGTTAAAAAATCGGGCGGTATAAGACGTCAGATCAAAAACAGCATAATATTGCGTAACACCGACCAAAACAATTAACGCTGCAATACCGTAAAAAAAGTAGTCGTTTTTATTGATCAAAACGTTAAGGTAGTTATTCACAAAGATTAGACATACCATTCCGAATAACCAGCAAATAGCATTAAGCGGTGTAAAACCTTCTATTATAAGGACAATCGTAAACGGAATAAAGAAAAACAAGTGAACCAGGTTAAAAAAAGATAAGGCTGTTTTTCCTAATCCATAATTCACAATACTGTTTTTCCGGATGTTGATAAACATTAACGGTTTAATATTCATCACGGGTGCTTTCTGTAAAAAGAACCGCATTAAGATATCCATAAACAAATAATAAATAAGAAAAGTATTGATGATGGAAAACGGTTTCAGGTTTTGCTCTTCGAGTAAATAATAGGCTCCTGCTCCCATCACTAAAAAAAGCGCAATAAAATACAAGGCTCCTAACATCATAAAAATCTTGATGACCATGCTCGAACCGAACGATGCCGACCGGACAAAAGATTTCCATTCCAGGGTAATAAAGTGTTTTAACATGAGTTTTTCGGTTGATTAGTTATAAAGTTAGATGCAGGTTTTTTGCTTTTGTTACAAATTATTTTACGATCTGATGACTTTTAATCGTTTTATCCGTTTCCTTTTCAATCAGCTGCGGCATTTTGAATATTCTTACATATTCCAAAAAACCAAGAAGTATTATTATAAATGTAAAAATTAAGATCTGCCAATGGCCGTAAGTTCCGTTTACAGCAATTTTATATAAAAAATTCAAACTATTCCCAAACATTATAACCGGAATCATAATATATATGTTTCGTATAATACTGTGCAACAACCATTTTTTTCCCGTCACTTTTTGTTGCTGCCGAATTTTGACCTGCCATCTAAATGCTGTTACGATCTCCAGACAACCCATCATAGCAAACAAAGTCAGAATAATATAATTATTATAACTGCTCAGTAACAGTGTCCGATAGAGTACTCCGGTCATAATAAGTAGTAATACAATTTTCGGAAAGCGAAAGAATGTAAAATAGCCACTAAAAATTTTTCCCCAATAGTATTTTGTGAGTGCTGCCTGTCGTTGTTCCAGAATCGTAGTAAATCCAAAAATGCCGAACTTTTTAAATTCAATCTGCAAGGCTTCATCAAAAGAAAGTTCCGGATTAATTGCCCATTGTGCTTCGATTGCATTCGCTAAATGGTCAACCAGTTCAGTCTGTAGATCATAATAGGGAATATAATGTTTGTCGGTAAAGGCGTAAAGCTTTTCGATTTCGGCTTCATTCACGACTCTTATTTCAGCTTTTGTATTTTTCATCTGATTTTATTAGCCTTTTTAAAATTCTAAATTCGGT
Source organism: Flavobacterium cerinum (assembly GCF_024496085.1). Taxonomy (NCBI): domain Bacteria; kingdom Pseudomonadati; phylum Bacteroidota; class Flavobacteriia; order Flavobacteriales; family Flavobacteriaceae; genus Flavobacterium; species Flavobacterium cerinum. Next base: position 735,019 of record NZ_CP101751.1, read on the forward strand.
TTCACTAAAGCCTGCATATTTCGAATAAAGGCTTCCAACTCAGCCAGTCGGTTGACCGTTTCTTTTTCACCGCTTTCCGTAAGCTTATAATATTTTCGCAGTCGGTTTCCGGCGTTTTCCACTTCAACTTCTAAAAAGCCTTCCGCTTCCAGTTTATGCAAAGCCGGATAAAGTGCTCCTTCGGTTACTTGTAATTCGCCGTCGGTAATCTGTTTTACCTTTTGCGTTATTTCATAGCCGTACATTCTTCCGTTGTCTTCTAACAGTCTCATAATTATTGTCGTAAGGCTTCCTTTATATAATTGTGAATTTTTCATCTGCTGTTTTGTTTCAAAAACAAATATATACATAAGATTTTTATGCATATAAATATTATGTATTATTTTTTATCATAAGCTTTACGAAACGGGTTAAGGTTTAGTACATTTGTAGCAAACAAACATACCATGTCAACATTTCACGCATTAACAGTAAAAGAAGTTCGAAGAGAGACAGCAAAGGCGGTTTCTGTTTTATTTGATGTTCCGGAATCCTTACAATCGGAGTACCGGTTTATCGCAGGTCAGTATTTAAATTTAAAATATTCACAGGACGGAAAAGAAATCCGCAGGGCGTATTCTATTTGTTCCTCTCCTAATAGCGGTGAATTACGTATCGCTGTTAAAGCGGTTCCGGATGGTTCTTTTTCTACTTATGCTAATGAAAAGCTGAAAGCGGGTGACACAATAGAAGTGGGTGTTCCGGAAGGAAAATTCACATTCGAGCCGAAACCGGACAATCAACGTAGTTATGCTGCATTTGCTGCGGGTAGCGGTATTACACCGGTTATGGCGATTATTCAATCGGTATTGGAGAATGAACCGAACAGTACTTTTGTTCTTGTTTACGGAAACAAATCTCCGGAGGATACGATTTTTTATAAAAATTTACATGATTTACAACAACAATATGTAGGTCGTTTTTTCATACACTATGTGTTTAGTCAAGCGAAAGTTGACGATTCCCTTTTCGGACGAATTGAACGTTCTACAGTCAACTTTGTGGTAAAAAACAAACACGCTTCTCTTTCTTTTGCCAAATACTATTTGTGCGGACCGGAAGAAATGATCGCTACCGTAAGCGGTGTTTTAAAAGAGAGTAATGTAGCCGAAAAAGACATTAAGTTCGAACTTTTTTCAACTTCTTCAAATGAGACCAAAATTGAAAAAACATTAGGCGGCCATACTAAAATTACAGTTTTGGTTGACGATGAAGAAACCACTTTTGAAATGGCGCAGAAACAGACCGTATTAGAAGCGGCTCTAAAACAGGGAATCGATGCTCCGTATTCCTGTCAAGGTGGTATTTGCAGCAGTTGTTTGGCGCGAATCACAAACGGATCGGCTGAAATGAAAAAGAATTCGATCCTAACCGACCGTGAAATCGCTGAAGGATTAATCCTGACTTGTCAGGCCCATCCGACTTCTGATGAACTTTATGTCGATTATGATGACGTATAATATAAAAGAAACGCCCTTCTAAGAAGGGCGTTTCTTTTTATATCTGACAGGTTTTGAAACCTGTCAGATAAATGATTTTATTTTTCGGATAATGCTTTCGGGTGTTATCGTTCGCATAACATCTTCATAGCCTTCTATTATTTTGTTTCCATAAACCGAAGTAGGTAACAACGGATATTTTTCCCGATCCGGTATTAATGAATTTTCCAATGGTTGGTTAAACGGTGTAAAACCGGCATACGGATGGGTTGCTCCCCATATCGTAATTACTTTCACTCCTAACATCGCCGCAATGTGTCCGTTTCCGGAATCCATACTGACCATAATGTCCAGGTTACTGATAACTTCCATTTCCTGTTGTAATTTCAATTTCCCGGCAATTACGATAACATTCGGATGCTCTTTTTTCATCGTCTCCAAATGATCCACTTCATCCTGACCACCACCGAACAGGAATATTTTAACAGTAGCATCCTTTGCCAATTCGTCAATAACCTGTTGCATCAGATCTAACGGATACATTTTTGTGTCGTATTGTGCAAAAGGCGCAATTCCGATCCATTTTCCTTGTTTCGGACCGGTTACATTTAAACTGATTTCACTCAATTCCAATTTAGCCGGAAAAACCGGGTGACTTAAATCGATTGGAAAACCTAATTTTTTAAACGCCAGTGCATGTCGCTCAAAAGTAGATAAAAGGGGTTGGAATATTTTATTTTCGGTTCGGGTAAGGGCTTCTTTTTCTTTACGTCCCTTATCCATATACACGACTTTTTTTCCGATCAGACCGAACAGTTTACGGATCACTTTAGATCGGATGGCATTGTGTAAATCGGCTACAGCATCGGCTTTTAACCTTCTCAGGTCCAAAAACAAACGCAATAATCCTTTTGGTCCTTTATGACGTCCATGTAAATCGACATCAAAAAAAACCACATTAGGAATGGCAGCAAAAAAAGGTTTAAAAAACGGTCGGGATACAACCGTAATCTTTACATGCGGATATTGTGAAACAAATGCACGAAGCAACGGTGCGACCATAGCCACATCTCCCATTGCCGAAAGCCTTATTACTAAAATATGTTTGATCTTAGACATGTATCTGATGTCTACTTTTTGTTTTGATATAATACCGGATTCAATTCCTCGTCGTTATACATTTTCATCTGTTTATACACCTTCATGTATTTATCACCGTTTTCGATATCGGTTAATAAATCATCAATCGCCGTAGTCAGATCTTTTTTCTGTTCTAATAAAACGTTTAGCTTTTCCTGACATTTTGCACGGTGTTCTGCTGATGCTTCTATCCGATTCGCTTCTTCGTTCATATGATAAATTTTCAAAGCCAGAATCGACAAACGATCGATTGCCCATGCCGGACTTTCCGAGTTGATCTTTGCTGTCGGTTTTACCGTAACATCCGCATATTTCTGAAGGAAGTAACTGTCGATATATTCAACCATATCCGTTCTTTCCTGATTGGAAGCATCAATTCTTCTTTTTAAAACCAAAGCGGCTTCCGGATTGATCTGCGGATCACGGATAATGTCTTCAAAATGCCATTGTACCGTATCAATCCAGTTTTTAAGATACAACAAGTGTTCGATCTTATCTTTCGGATAAGGATTGCTAATCGGTTGATCTACATTATCATATTTGTGATAATCGTTGATACTTTCCTCGAAAATCGAGAAGGCAAATTGTGAAAACATAGTTTAAATTTTATTTACAAATATAGTTTTTATACTTTTATCCTACTAATACAAATTTTACCCGGAAAATGCACATCCATTATATCTCTGAAAACAATAGTATCTTAAATCATTTCTTATCGCAAATCCGTGATGTAACCATCCAGAAAGACAGTATGCGTTTTCGCAAAAACATCGAAAGAATCGGTGAAGTGATGGCGTATGAATTAAGCAAGATTTTGACTTATAAAGAGATTGATGTTCAAACACCTTTAGGGATAAAAAAGACAACAGCGTTGGAAGACAATGTGGTTTTATGTTCCATTTTAAGAGCGGGTCTGGCGTTGCATACCGGATTTATGAATTTTTTCGATGATGCTGAAAACGGTTTTGTTTCGGCGATGCGTTTTCATCCGAATAATGATGATTATTTTGAGATCAAAGTCGAATATCAGGCGGCTCCGTCTTTTGAAAATAAAAACCTTATCCTAATCGATCCGATGCTGGCAACCGGTCAGTCACTCGTTGCCGTTTTCCAAAAACTAATGTCGGAAGAAACCCCGAAAGAAATCCATATTGCTGTGGTTATTGCCACTCCGGAAGGCATTGAATATCTTGAAAATAACTTGCCGGACAATTGTCATCTTTGGGTAGCCGCACTTGACGAAGGTCTTAATGCTAAAAATTATATCGTTCCGGGATTAGGTGATGCCGGTGATCTTGCTTACGGCAGTAAATTATAATACCTGAGCAAAAAAGATAAAAAAGCTGATCACTATCAGGGAGTACATTACACTTTCCCTAACCCATTTATTGTCCAGACTTTCAATAAAATTGGTTCCCATTACTGCTAACGGAAAAAAGGTAAAAGCCAGGAAACTGTTGTTTTTACTCGCTGACAACACATAAATTCCGACTCCTAATAAAAAAGAAAACAGAATCTTTTTATAAGACGACTGCATGTTTAACGGTCGGTTTGAAAGTGCCAGCAACTGCGTAACAAAAAACAATACCGCTACCGATGAAAAGATGGCTAAAGCGATATTTTGGTAAATATTTTCGAAATAGGTAAAATCAAAACTAATGTAGGCTTTGTCTAAAACAATAAAAAGCAAATCTCGCTCTCCCGCTAAAACAGCCACTCCAAAAAGAATTAATACTGTAAAAAGGGCAATAAACGGAATGATCCAGTTTCGATAATCTCTTGACACGTGAAAAACGATTGATACGAATACCAGAATCAAAAAGAGAATACTCCAGAAATGAAATAATGTCGCCACAAAAATCCATATCGATGCATCAAATATCTTCTCTTTAGGTGTTATCAAAGATTGTAACGATATTAATCTCCTTAATGCTAATAATATAAAAAAGTTCGCCAGGATAATATTCGTGTTGACCAAAACAGACGGAAACAGGATATGAAAAAGCAAAAATAAGAATGCCGCGTAGCTGTTATCTTTACTCAATCCGTTTCTTTTTGTAATAAAACGAACTAAAAATAAAGACCCCGTCAATATTAGTAACAAGCCTACTTTTTGTATTACCGTTGTATAATATTCTGTCCATTCCGGAGACTTGGTCAGGTATAAAAAGTAGAATAAAACCAGTAATAAACTAATTATCGCATAATTTAACGGTCTAGATTTATTAAAAAGGCTTGCTATCATGTAGATATTTTATATTTTTGTGACTGTAAATATAATACTTAAACAAAAATGAAAGCATTTTTTGAAGGAATACAGTACTTATTCGTAGACATACTTTTCGCCCCTATGGATTTGATGCGAAACTTAGAATTATCAAACTGGTGGGCTGCAAATCTTTTAAACTGGATTTTCATCATCATCTGTTGTGGTGCTACCTGGTATTGGATTAAAGAATTAAAGAAACACAAAGATAGCGGTGAGGATGCTCAGGATACTACAGCCCACTCGTTCTTAAAATAATATTAAAGGTCGAAACCAATATCTTTTCTAAAATACATCTTATCAAAATTTAGTTCTACTATATTTTGATAAGATTTTTTTATGGCTTCCGGGAACGTATCTCCATAGGATGTTACTGCCAAAACTCGGCCACCGTTTGTTACAACCTGATCTCCGTTTAATGCTGTTCCGGCATGAAAAACGATTGATCCGTCCACTTTATCCAATCCGGAAATCACTTTTCCTTTTTCATAATCTTCCGGATATCCGCCGGAAACAACCATAATAGTCGTTGCACTACGCGGATCGATTTCTAAATCAACCTGATCCAATGTCTGTGATGCAACTGCTTTAAATAAGGTCACTAAATCCGACTGTAATCGCGGCATAACCACTTCTGTTTCCGGATCACCCATACGAACGTTATATTCGATCACATACGGCTCATCTCCTACTTTTATCAATCCGATAAAAACAAATCCTTTATAAGGAATCCCTTCTTGTTGTAATCCTTCGATTGTAGGTTTTACAATACGGGTTTCTATTTTTTCCATTAAAACGGCATCCGCAAACGGTACGGGTGAAACAGCGCCCATTCCTCCGGTGTTTAATCCGGTATCGCCTTCTCCGATTCGTTTATAATCTTTTGCTGTCGGTAATATTTTATAATTCTTTCCGTCGGTCAATACAAAGCAGCTCAACTCAATTCCGTCCAGGAACTCTTCAATCACAACTTTTGCACTGGCACTTCCGAATTTTTCATTTACCAGCATATTGCGCAATTCCTGTTGTGCTTCGGCAAGATCCTGAATAATCAAAACACCTTTTCCTGCTGCTAATCCATCTGCTTTTAAAACGTATGGCGGTTGTAATGTAGTTAGGAAATGACACCCTTCTTCAACTGTTTCTTTTGTAAAACTGTCATAAGCTGCTGTCGGGATATTGTATTTTACAAGGAATTCTTTTGCAAACTCTTTGCTTCCTTCCAGTTGTGCTCCTGTTTTAGACGGACCAATTACCGGAATATCTTTTAACACATCATCATTTTGAAAATAATCGAAAATTCCTTTTACCAAAGGATCTTCCGGTCCTACCACTACCATTTCTACTTTTTCGGTTATAACGAGGTTTTTAACCGTTTCAAAATCGTTCGGGTTGATGTTGACGTTTTCTGCTATTGCTGCTGTTCCGGCATTTCCGGGTGCAACCAATAATCTTGAGCAGTGTTCACTTTGTAACATTTTCCAGGCCAAAGCATGTTCTCTTCCGCCGGATCCTAATAATAAAATTGTCATTTGTTGTGTTGTTTTTTGAAAGGTCAAAAATACTCTGTTTTGAATGGATATTATAATTTTAATGCTAAAAAGTTTGAATGACGTCTTTCCGATTAGTTTGTTTTTCTAACTTTGGGTAAAATTGTCACCTGTGTTCAGACTATTCGATTTCTCTTTAAAAATCAGTGGTTTCCCGATGAAAAAAGCCCAGTCGGAATTTGCATCTATACTGGCAATTCCTGCTGTTTCTTATCCGGACTATATTGCATCCAAACAAACGGAAATTGCTCATTTTCATCTGGCAAACAATTCTTTTTATCGTGCCCTTCACGGATCGGATTCTTTTACAAACTGGACGGATTTACCGGTGCTGACCAAAAAAGATTTACAACAACCTTTACAGGATCGGCTTTCGAAAGGCTATACGATTAAAAATACGTTTGTAAATAAAACTTCGGGATCCAGCGGCGATCCTTTTATTTTCGCAAAAGACAAGTATTCGCACGCAATTACGTGGGCCTCCTATTTTTACAGATTCGGCTGGTATGGCATTGATTTTAATACGTCTTATCAGGCTCGATTCTATGGTATTCCGTTGGAATCGATCGGATATTATAAAGAACGGCTAAAAGATTTTCTGGGCAATCGTTACCGGTTTCCGATATTTGACTTATCGGATTCCTTTTTGGAAAAAGTGTTGCAAAAATTCCGAAACAGCTCGTTTGACTATATTAACGGTTATACGAGTTCTATCGTTTTGTTTGCCAAATTCCTCAAGTCACGGGATATTATATTAAAAGAGATTTGTCCGACACTCAAGGTTTGTATGGTCACTTCTGAAATGCTTTTTGAAGAAGACAAACGCTTACTGGAAACCCAATTCGGTATTCCTGTTGTTAATGAATACGGTGCTTCCGAACTGGATTTAATTGCTTTTCAAAATCCGGAAGGCGAATGGCAAATCAATTCCGAGACGTTATTTGTTGAGATTCTGGATGACAATAACCGACCGTTACCTTACGGACAGGAAGGACGTATTGTGATTACTTCACTTTATAATAAAGCCCATCCTTTTATTCGTTATGATATCGGTGATATCGGTTCACTGGACGAATCCAGTACGGCTAAAAAACCCATTTTAAAAAATCTGATCGGGCGAACGAACGATGTAGCCGTTTTACCAAGCGGAAAAAAAGCGCCGGGACTGACTTTCTATTACATTACCAAAAGTATTATAGAAGATGACGGTAACGTAAAAGAATTTATCATTAAGCAAGTTAAACCGGATATTTTTGAAATTGACTATGTGAGTACAACCGAACTCAGTCAGCAACAAATAACAAAAACCGAAGAGGCAATTTCTTTATATCTTGAAAAAGGACTGACTTTCATTTTTAACCGGAAAGCAACATTAGCCCGTTCGAAAAGAGGGAAGCTAAAACAATTTCAATCGCTGTTATAGTTGCTCTGTATATCGTGGTTTTATAACCAATTGTGTAAATAAAAAACCGATCATACAGCAAAACGCCTGAATTTTATTTTTCTGATGAAAATCGCGGTAAATTCGATAGTTATGTTTTATCAATGTCCATTTTGAAGCGGAAATAGAATCTTTTCGCACCCGGTAAACGGCCAGACTTTCCGGAACCGGACGTGCTGTTTTTATCTTTTTCAGAATGGTTAACCAAACGATCCAGTCCTGTCTTTTCCGAAAAGAGGAAATGGGAATTTTTCCGAAATAATCCGTATCATAAATTCCGGTCAGGTTTCCGATAAAGTTACAGAAGAATAATTGCCGGTAACTTACTATTTGAGGTGCTTTAATTCGTTTTCGCAATGAAACACCGTTTTCATCGATACAGTCGTAAAATGAAAAAGTAAACGAAAGTTGATTCTGTTCTAAAAAATGAAGTTGTTTTTCCAGTTTTTCCGGTTTCCATAAATCATCGGCATCCAAAAAAGCAATATAACGACCCGATGCTTGCTCTAATGCATAATTTCTTGCTACACCTGCTCCTGAATTTCGCTCCAGAGCATACTGTTTAATCCGATTATCCCGAGTTGCAAATGCTGCTACAATCGTTGTGGTTTCATCTGTCGAACAATCATCAACAATTAGCATTTCCCAATCCTGATAAGTCTGATTCTGAACGGAAGTAATAGTTTCGCTTATATAGCGTGCTGAATTAAATGTGGGGGTTATTATAGAAACCGATTTTCCCATCAATATGCTTTTTCGTCTCCTTTGATCGCGTTATAAACCGTCAGGTATATAATTTTTATATCCAATAAAAGCGACCAGTTTTCAACATAGAAAATGTCGTATTTAACCCGGTTAATAATATCGTAATTGGTTTCAACCTCACCGCGGTAGCCGTTTGTTTGTGCCAATCCTGTAATTCCCGGCTTAATAAAATGACGCACCATAAACTTATCAACACTTCGGGCATACATTTCGGTATGACTCACCATGTGTGGTCTTGGTCCTACAACCGACATATCTCCCAATACTACATTAAAAAACTGCGGTAATTCGTCGATGCTGGTTTTACGTATAAATCGTCCGATTTTTGTAATACGCGGATCATTTTTAGAAACCTGTTCCAAATCGGCTATTTCATTCGGACGCATAGATCTGAATTTATAGCAATTAAATTCCTTATAGTTAAGACCGTTTCTTTTTTGTTTAAAAAACACCGGTCCTCTTGACTCCAATTTTATCAGTATTGCTAATAATGGTGTTAACCAGGATAACACCCCGACAATGATCAACAAAGAAAAGAAGATATCAAATACTCTTTTTACAATCATATTAAATGACGTGTCCAATGGGATATTCCGCATTGAAATAATGGGTATATAGCCATAGTAGTCATAAACCAGATTTCTGGAGAATATTTCTTTACTGTCCGGCAAAAACTTGAGTAGTTTAAGATTATTATCTGTAAAATCGACAAATTGATTGACTTGCGTATTGGACAAATCGGAAAGCGAACAATAAATCTCGTCAATGTTTTTGTCGAGTGCAAATTTAAAACAGGCTGAGATACTTTCATCAGATTCATCCTGATCAAAATGGAATACTTTTTCCAATTTATAGCCATAATCCGGATTTTCAGCAAAAAAATCCTGTAGCTGACAGACATTTTTACTTTGTCCGACAATAATTACCCTACGGAAGTTACCGCCAAAAACCACCCTAAAACGCTTCAGAAAGTAAAAAACGGCGAATTTAAAAACCGCGACGAGCGTCATTGCGATAGTCGAATATTCTACTGTTTCGGAAGGTTCTGAATATTTGGAGAAATAACCGATATACGCAAAGCTGAAGACCAGAAACAGCACATACTGTTTTAGTATTTTACCTAAAATCTCAATCGCTTTTGTATAACGATATACTTCGTAAAAACCGATATTCAATGCAATGACAACCCATGCAATACTGATGAATACATTATAGAATAGTCCTATCGACTCCGGCAATAAAAACAGCGACAGGATATTGATAATAATCAAATCCAGCAGATAGGAAAAAGGTCTAATATATCCGGAGTACCGGCCCGTAGTTTTACGCACTAAAATATATATTTAGAAAAATCCTTATGTTCTTCTTTTAATAATTCTTCTGTTGACAAAGATTTGAAATACTCATATGTAATTTTCATTCCTTCAGAACGCGATACTTTCGGTTCCCATCCCAGAATTTCTTTTGCTTTGGTAATGTCCGGCTGACGTTGTAGCGGATCGTTAATCGGAAGCGGATGGTACACGACTTTTTGTTCCGTTCCGGTTAGTTTTATAATCTCATCGGCAAAGTCTTTAATTGTAATTTCATCCGGATTACCGATGTTAACCGGCAATGCATAATCGGAATGCAACAATCTGAAAATTCCTTCCACCTGATCATCAACATAACAGAATGAACGGGTTTGCGAACCGTCACCAAAAATCGTAAGATCTTCTCCTCGCAATGCCTGACCGATAAATGCCGGAATTACACGACCGTCATTTAAACGCATTCTTGGCCCATAGGTATTGAAAATTCTTACAATACGGGTTTCTACTCCGTGGAATGTATGATACGCCATCGTAATTGATTCCTGGAAACGTTTGGCCTCGTCATAAACACCACGCGGTCCGATTGTATTTACATTTCCGTAATATTCTTCCGTTTGCGGATGTATTAAAGGATCTCCGTATACTTCAGAAGTAGAAGCTATTAGAATTCTTGCTTTTTTCACTCTTGCCAATCCTAAAAGATTATGCGTCCCTAATGAACCTACTTTTAATGTTTGGATTGGAATTTTAAGATAATCGATCGGACTAGCCGGTGAAGCAAAGTGTAGTATATAGTCTAATTGTCCGGGTACATGTACAAATTTTGTGATATCATGGTGATAAAATTCAAAATTCGGATTTTTAAACAAATGCTCAATGTTTTTTAAATCTCCCGTAATCAGGTTATCCATTCCGATCACAAAGTATCCTTCGGCAATAAATCTGTCGCATAAATGTGATCCTAAAAACCCTGCTGCGCCTGTAATTAATATTCTTTTCATGTACTACAATTAATGGTTGCAATATATAAAAAAACCTTGGTCTGATTTTAGTTAAAATTAACAAAAATCAAGAATTAACGATTGGGTACAAATCGCGTTAATTAGAAACATTCAATTAAAAAGAATAAAACTGTTTTTATTTCATTCTAAAAATTATATTTGCAATGCAAGGCTGATGTAGCTGGGATATAATGTTATTTTTTGTCGGATTGTTCTTGATTTTACCCGCTTTTGTTTGAAAAGCTTTGTAAAAAACACGAAAAGTTTTTTTGTTAACATTTTGTTGATATTACAATCCTCGCATTTTATCCTTACAGAAAAAATAAAATATTGTAAATATCAATAATTATTCATACTTCAATCAAGGTATGCATGCGTACTGATATTCAGTCAATATTATGAAATCACTATGATCAAAGATATTACTTTTATTACCGTTAATTACGCCCCTGAAGATACCGCTATTGGTTTATATACTTCTCAGTTAGCTGAATTTTTAGTTACAAAAGGCTATAATGTTTCCGTAATCACCGGTTTTCCATATTATCCGATGTGGAAAATACCGGAGAATTATCAGGATAAACCGCGTTTTTATTCCGAAGAAATTAATGGTGTAAAAATTTACCGTTATAAATTTTACGTACCGGAAAACCAGAATTTTTTCCATCGTATTCTCCATATACTCTCTTTTAATTTCGGAAATTTCTTTAATCTGAGAAAAATCAAAAAAGCCGATTTGGTATTTTGTAATATCCCATTTACAACCAATGTGGTTTTAGGATTGTTTTTAAAAAGACGATTGAAGGCAAAATTATGGACTTCCATTAAAGATTTTGAGTTTGATGCCGCATATGAATCCGGTTTACTAAAACAAAATCCCGTTTCCGGTGCCTTTAAAAAATTGCTTTATAAAATTGAACGCTATCTGTATGTTAAATCGGATATTATCAGTTCCATCAGTTTTAAAATGGTGGATCGTATTAAACTGAAAGCCCCTCAAACCAATCCTGTTTTTTTTCCGGACTGGGTTGATGTCGATTTTATAAACCCGAACAATTACAGTCAGCACGACTATATTTCGAAAGAAAAATTTACTGTTTTGTATTCCGGCAATATCGGTCAGAAACAAAATTGGGAAGTTTATATTAACTTAGCCAAAAAGTTACAGCAATTTCCGGATATTGAATTTATATTGGTAGGAGAAGGTGCTTATAAACAGGAATTACTTCAGGTTTTAAAAGATAATAACCTGATGGGATTCATCAAATATTATGAGCCGATCCCGTATGAAGATCTGTCGAATTTACTGTGTAGTGCAGATTTACATTTGCTGTTTCAGAAATCCGATGTAATCGATTCGGTTATGCCGTCAAAAATATTAGGGATGATGAGTAGTGCCAGACCTTCTATTATTACGGGTGATCTGAGTTCGGAAGTTGCACGGCATATTAACTCATCACAAGGATGGGGTTATTATACCAATGATGACAGTGATGCTATTTACAATGCAGTACTGGCTTTAAAAAATGATAAAAACTTACAAAAAGAAACCGGAGAAAAAGCGCGGGCCTATATGGTCGAGAATTTCTCTAAAAACATGATTTTAAATTCATTTATTGAAAAAATCAATACTCTATAACGATATAATTATGAAAAAAATAATAGTTTTAGGCGGAGGCGGTTTTATTGGAGGCCATTTGGCGAAAAGATTAAAAAATGAAGGAAACTTTGTCCGAATCTGTGATATAAAAAACCATGAATATTTTTCACACGATGAAATCTGTGACGAATTTATAAAAGGAGACTTAACAGATCCTGTTTTAGTTGCACAGGTAATCGATGAAGGAGTTGATGAAGTATACCAGCTTGCTGCCGACATGGGTGGTGCCGGTTATATTTTTACCGGAGAGAATGATGCTAATGTGATGCATAACTCCGCAATGATCAACTTAAATGTTGCTAAAGAATCCGTTGTTAAAAAGGTGAAGAAAGTATTTTATTCATCTTCAGCCTGTATGTATCCGGAATACAATCAGTTAGACCCTTCTAACCCGAATTGTGAAGAATCATCGGCTTATCCGGCTAATCCGGATTCAGAATACGGTTGGGAAAAACTTTTTTCAGAGCGTTTATTCTTAGCGTTTAACCGTAACTATAAACTGGATGTTCGCGTTGCTCGTTTTCACAATATCTTCGGTCCGCAAGGAACCTGGAAAGACGGAAAAGAAAAAGCACCGGCAGCTATGTGCCGAAAAGTAGCCGAATCAGAACCGGGATCAAAAATTGAAGTATGGGGTGACGGTCAGCAAACCCGTTCGTTCCTTTATGTGGATGAATGTGTTGAAGCCGTTTTACGTTTAATGGAATCTGACTTTTTAGGCCCGGTAAACATCGGTTCTGAAGAAATGGTAACGATCAACCAGCTGGCTGAAATGGCAATTGCTATTTCCGGAAAAGATATTACCATCAACAATATTGAAGGTCAGGCGTTTTTCGACAAATATGGTTTTAAATGTCCTACCGGTGTAAGAGGTCGTAATTCCGACAACCGTTTGTATAAAGAAAAAATCGGTTGGGAAGTATCAGAACCGCTACGCGACGGAATGGTTAAAACATTTACCTGGATCAATCAGATGGTTCTGGAAAACAGTTACAAAATATAATTTTCGACCGAAGCAAATCGAAATTTCAAATTCAGTTTGAAATGCGTACCACACGATATGAATAGTAAAAGTCCTTTGGCCTTATTCCAAAAACTAAAAAACAATCATCTTTTGATGAGTGGATTTTACAAAGGCGGTTCAGGACTGGCCCTATTTATTTCAATACCCTTACTGATACAATATCTGGGTAATGAAGATTATGGAATCTGGGTATTGGTTTTTACTGTTTTTCAATGGGTTTTACTAATGGATTTTGGTATTCAGAGTGCCTTGAAAACAAAAATTCCGATATTGCTTCACAATAACGAAACCGAATTAATTAAAGGCTATATTAAAAGCACCTATAAATATGGTGCTTATATAGCCTTATGTATTTTTATACTGGCCACGGCCTATGTTTCTCTGGCCGATATAAAAGAAGCTTTAAATATTTCTTTTCATACCCGGTCGTTTGTCTGGCTGCTCTTTACCGTCAACATTTTTTTCTTTTGCAGTAATCTGATTGCCGGTATCCATAAATCCTTATACGTTGCCTATTTAAAAGGTAAATATGCAGAAGAATCACTTGCCGTAAATCAGTTCGGTTTTCTATTTCTGTTTGGTATAGCGATGCTCCTGTTTCCTGATATCCGTCCGGAATATAAGCTTTTATTAGTTTCCGTTCTAAACGGTGGTTTCTGTTTATTGGTCAATATCGGATATACGATTCGATTTTTTAAAATGGAACGGTTAAATCTGAATACAGAATTAAAACCGCCAAAGGAATTTATTCGGGAAACACTCAAAATCGGTATGAAATTTATGGTTATCCAATTGGGGATGATCTTGTTTTTTACGGTTGATAATTATATTATATCGAATAATTTCAGTCCGAAAGATGTTGTTCCTTATGACTCTGTAAATAAAATTTTTCAACTTCCGGTAATGGTATTGTTTGCGGCATTATCACCTATGTGGTCGATGTTTGCCAAAGATTATATCGAAAAAAATCAGCAAAATTTGCTATCCAGCTTTAAACGTTTCAATCTGTTTTTTATAGGAATTCTAGTTTCCATTGCTGTTTTGGCTCTTATTTGTCCGTTTCTTATTGCGATATGGATTAAAGAACCGTTAGCAATTCCTGATTATTTAATCCTTTTAATAGCCATAATAACCGCTATCCGGATTTTTACTACTTTCTACACTAATTTCCTTAACGGTATCGGCAAATTAAACCGCTATACAATTATTATTGTATTAAGTTTAATTATAAAAATTCCTTTAACTTATTTTTTAATATCTTTAGGTTACGGAATAAATAGTGTTGCCCTATCAACGGTCTTTATTTTGTTTTTTTGGATCATTTTTATTCCTTACGAATGTTATAGTATTATTCGTAATATTTCCAAATAGTCACTTCTTATCTGATCGTGACTATTTTAAAATGCCACTCATTATATAAAGAAACCGATGTTTTTAATTGGAATGAAAACATCATAAACAGGCTGATTAAATGAATCATTTCATATATAAAAACAAAAGCTTCTTATTAAAAATTAAACGTTTTTTTAATGCAACGACCGGGATAGAAATTACCAAATACCCTACCGACGAATTGGCACGAAGAATCGCTTTACTCCATCACAATCAAATTAATGTAATTCTGGATATCGGTGCGAACATTGGTCAATTTGGCGGAGAGATGAGAAACTTAGGTTATAAAGGAGAAATTATTTCATTTGAACCTACAAAAGATGCCTTTGCCAAACTATCTAAAAATGCTTCGGGCGATTCCCAATGGCGTGTTTATAATTATTCTATTGGTGAACGAGACGGAGAGACTACAATTAATATTTCTAAAAACTCTGTTAGCAGTTCCTTATTAGAAGACCTTCCACAATTAACGGAAAGTGCACCGGAAGCCCGGTTTATTGAAAAAGAAACTATTCAGATCCGAAAATTGGATAGTGTTTTTAAAGAACTCAATATTGAGAATAAAAATATTTATCTTAAAATCGATACACAAGGATATGAAGAAATGGTTTTATTAGGAGCGGAAGAATCCTTGAAATCCGTAAAAGGAATCCAAATCGAAATGTCATTTATTCCCTCCTATAAAGGAACGCTAACATTTGAACAAATGAAAAAACGACTTAATGATCTGGATTTTAACCTTGTGGCCATAGAGAATGGTTTTTATGATAAAAAAACCGGTATGCAATTAGAAGTCGACGGAATTTTCTATAAATAATGTACAATAACCCGAGCAATAAGCAGTACATTACTTTTTAAAAGCTGCTATTTAAAATCTCCCAACTTAATTGCTGCTTTTTGATTAGAAAAATAGTTCAATAAACTTATATTTAAAGCTAAAAAAACAGAAAAAAGAGTACAATATTATATCTTCGTTCTCTCATTTACTCAGGTTAATAGTATTCAATCAAGACAATTTGTTTTTAAGTAAATAGATATTTATAAAGTAACAGCATCGTTTCCGGATTTTAATATGAAGAACACCCTTTCGATCATCATTCCTGCCTATAATGAAGGCAAAACCATCCACTTAATTCTGGATAAATTAAAAGCCGTTACGCTTATTGGCGACATGCAAAAGCAAGTTATCATTGTAAATGACTGTTCCAAAGACAATACTGAAGAAGCAATTCAACATTATATCTCAACAAATCCTGATATAAATATTCAGTATTTCAAACATGAAGTCAATAAAGGAAAAGGAGCTGCTTTGCACACCGGAATTCAAAAAGCGACCGGAAATTATTTGATTATACAAGATGCTGATTTGGAATATGATCCGGAAGAATACAATTTACTACTAAAACCGGTTTTAAACGGTTTTGCCGATGTTGTTTACGGCTCCCGATTTATGGGTGGTAATCCGCATCGCATCCTGTTTTTCTGGCATACCATTGGAAATAAATTCCTAACATTCCTGTCTAATATGTTCACGAATCTGAACCTTACCGATATGGAAACCTGTTATAAACTTTTTAATACTCAGATTATTCAAAGTATTCCGCTTAAGGAAAAGCGTTTCGGATTTGAGCCTGAAGTAACCGCTAAAATTTCCAGAGTACCGAATATCCGTATTTATGAAGTAGGTATTTCCTATTACGGAAGAACCTATGAAGAAGGAAAAAAAATCGGTTGGAAAGATGGCTTTCGCGCGATTTATTGCATTTTAAAATATGGCTTATTTAAAATAAAATAACATGTATATACTTCTTGTTTGCTTTCTGATTATCAGTTTTATCTTTATTATATCTGGAGAGAGTTTTATTTTATATTTCGACAAAAACGCAAAGGATAACTATTCGGTTGTCGATTCATTTTTTATCGGATTATGTCTTATCGGTGCATTACTAAACATTTGGTCGCTCTTTTTGCCAACGGATGTTTTTTCCTTATTATTCGTAAGTCTGCTGTCATTGGCGCTCTTTTTTATTCATTCGAAACATTTTATTTCAAAGTTAAAAGCCGGTGTTTCACTACTAAAATCTGAAAAGATATTTTTCGTTGTCACGATTATTGCCATAGTAAGTGTATTACTTTTTGCTGTAATCAATCCGCAAAATTACGATACTTACCTCTATCATATTAATGCCATTCAATGGAATGAAATGTATCGTGCTGTTCCCGGATTAGCCAATCTTCACGACCGTTTCGGGTTCAATTCATCGATGATGGTAATGAGTGCTGCTTTTTCATTTAACGCCATTTACGATCAATATATTTTTGCTTTAAGTGCAATTGTCTTTCTTGTATTCTTTATCTGGCTTTTACAACTGATATATTATAAAAAAGGAGTAACGGGTATGATCGCTATTTTATTTCTATACTTCTTTACCCAACTATATGCCAAGAATATATCTTCACCCGGAACCGATCTGATCCCTAATATTTTTGTTGCCTATATTTTATTTTCTTTACTATTCGACACCGATTCCTTAAATAAAAAATACCTGCTATTTGTTGTTGTACCGTTTTTCGGCATCACCTTTAAATTATCAATTTTCCCTTTGGTTTTTTTAGGTTTGATCGCACTATATCAAAAGCATCAAAATAAACGATTCGCCTTCACACAATTATTCACCGTCGGTTCTTTCCTGATACTACCGTGGCTGGTTCGAAATGTTATTTTAACCGGATATCTGATATATCCAATGGACACGCTTGACTTTTTTAATTTTGACTGGAAAGTTCCCAAAGAAAATGTAATAGCAACCAAAAACGCAATCTATAACTGGGCTAAAGTTCCAATGCGTAATCCTCATGAAGTAGCCAAACTGTCTTTTAACGAATGGTTTTCAATATGGTGGAAAATGGCAATTTTCAAAACCCGCTGTTTTTTACTTTTAGCTGTTTTAGCACCTGTTTTCTATGGCCTGTATTTGTTAATCAGCAAAAAAGAAAGAAAAAAAGCGGTGTTATTTTTTGTCATTGTAGCCTATTTAGGCCTTGCTTTTTGGTTTTTCAGTGCTCCTGATGTCCGATTTTCGCTAGCGTTTATTTTGGTTTTAGCATTGTTTCCTCTTTTTATATTACAGCCACTTATCGATAAAATTAAAAACGTTCTTTATCCGATTGTAATTGCCTTTACTCTTTTTTTCTTTTATACTTTTTTACAGGAAGGATATGCTTTATTTCAACATGATTATCGCAAAGAAACCGATTTGTCTTACTTATATTTGCCCGAAGACATCTATTTTATAAAAGAGAAAAGATTTATTAAGTATAAAGATTTTACCGTTAAATCTACAGATAATCAGGATTTTAAAATATATGCTCCAAGTATTGAACATGCTCAATGTTATGATAAATTTCCTTGTACACCTACTTTTGATTACAATATCAATATGAAGGGAGACGATTTTCAGGATGGTTTTAAATATGGAAAATAAAAATTCTACATTTGAAAATATCACAATAAATATTTATTTATATTCTAAAAAAGAAGGAAAATAATTCCCAATATTTTTATCTTCGTTGATCAGATTTAAGTCTTTATTCTGATTCTCAGAATAGATCAGAACTGTCTGTAAATAAATTATTTGTTGTAATTATTCAATATGTAAAATCAGCTACGGAGCCTATTTCCGTATTTCAATATGAAAAACACCCTTTCGATTATCATTCCTGCCTATAACGAAGGTAAAACCATCCACTTAATTCTGGATAAATTAAAAGCCGTTACGCTTATTGGCGACATGCAAAAGCAAGTCATCATTGTAAATGACTGTTCCAAAGACAATACTGAAGAAGCAATTCAACATTATATCTCAACAAATCCTGATATAAATATTCAGTATTTCAAACATGAAGTCAATAAAGGAAAAGGAGCTGCTTTACACACCGGAATTCAAAAAGCGACCGGAAATTATTTGATCATACAAGATGCTGATTTGGAATATGATCCGGAAGAATACAATTTACTACTAAAACCGGTTTTAAACGGTTTTGCCGACGTGGTTTACGGCTCCCGATTTATGGGTGGTAATCCGCATCGTATCCTGTTTTTCTGGCATACCATCGGAAATAAATTCCTAACCTTCCTGTCTAATATGTTCACGAATCTGAACCTTACCGATATGGAAACCTGTTATAAACTTTTTAATACACAAATCATTCAAAGTATTCCGCTTAAAGAAAAACGTTTCGGATTTGAGCCCGAAATAACCGCTAAAATTTCCAGAGTACCGAATATCCGTATTTATGAAGTGGGTATTTCCTATTACGGAAGAACCTATGAAGAAGGAAAAAAAATTGGTTGGAAAGATGGTTTCCGAGCGATTTATTGCATTTTAAAATATGGTCTCCTAAAACGATAAGCAATGCTGGTTTTTATTACTTACCTGTTACTATTAGTCTATCTGATTCGATTCAATAAGTCGGCTTCTTTTAAAGAAATTATACTAAGAGCAACCTTGTTGTTTTCTACAGGTATTGTGGTTATTACAGAATTGCTGAGTCTTGTAAAATCGATTAATCTTTTTTCTGTTGTAACGGTATGGGGAAGTATTACAGCCATTTTATGTTTTTTAATTTTCAGATCGCGTAAAGAAGTATTTTCTCATTTCGCCATTCAAAAAAAGGTCACGATACAAAACTATAAAGCTTTATTTTTTTACGAAAAATTCTTGTTATGGTCGGTTTTCGTGTTTATTCTTCTTTTACTGTTTCAGGGAATTATTTATCCGCCTAATAACTGGGATTCTCTAACCTATCATATGCCGCGGATTATGTACTGGATCAGTAACGAATCGGTAGCACACTTCCCTACGCATACAATACGAGATTTATACCAGCCGCCATTAGCCGAATACTTTATTATGCATGTTAATTTAGTAAATGGCAATGATTATCTGTCAAACAGTATACAGACTTTTTACCTGGTTAACAGCTGTATTGTTTTATGGCTTATTCTTGATCTTTTTAAAACACCCCGATTATATAAATGTATAGCCCTTTTACTCGCTATCACAATTCCATCCGTCGAATTACAGGCAACCACAACAAAAAATGATATCGTTTGTGCTTTTTTTGTTCTTGTTTCCTCTTATTACTGTATAAAGTCTTATTTATCCGGACAGTTCAATCATTTTGTTTTCTTAGGTTTATCATTAGGTCTTGCTTTCCTGACAAAAGGAACAGCCTATCTGTATTTGGCTCCAATATTATTATGCTACGGGTTATTTATTCTTGTACGCATTATTAAGACGAAAAACAGTTCGCCGTTGTTATATGGTGGTGTCGTTATAATTTTGGCTATTCTTTTAAATATCGGACATTATAGTCGTAACTATAAAATTGACGGGGATATTCTGAATATCGATAAAGCGGAAGCTCAGGCGTATTCCAATCAGAAAATGGACGGAAAATTATTCTTATCTAATTTTTTAAAAAATGCCGCTTTACATTTAGGTTACCCTGTTTCAGACCAATCGGATGCGGTTCTCAAAATAATTCATACCAAAATAAATACGCCTTTAGATAATCCGGACACCAGTTATTACGGCACTCCTTATGAAGCATCTAAAAAAATCCCTACCCATGAAGACCTTGTGTCCAATACGGTTCATTTTTTACTGTTTGCTTTTGCCTTGCTATGTTTGGGTATTTCCTGCATAAAAAATTACAAAAAGAATATTCCGGCAGTTGTTATAACCCTGGTGCTTTTATTGCAAATCATCTTTTTCTGTGCCTATCTGAAATGGCAACCCTGGCATACCCGACTTCATATCCCGATGTTTTTACTAAGTATCGCCGCTATTATTCTGACTGCAAATCATTCAAAAGGGCTTCGATATGTTATTATCGCAACTCTACCTGTTTTATATTTTAGTTTCTTTTTCTTTTTTATCTATAATAATACCCGACCTATTCTATTCGATCGTCATTTAACGGTAAAAGTGAGTCCGGAAGATCCGCGATTTAAAAAGTATTTTTCAAATAAACTATCGTTACAAAATGAATATGCAGATGTCTTGAACATTGTTTATGATAATGATAGTCAAAATGTAGGAATGATTATGGATGAATGGGAATATCCGCTTTTATATAATTTTTATTATGATCCTCTGAAAATAACGGCAATACACATTCATAATATTAGTCAAAAAATTCCACAGGATGAATCCGGAGTCGACTTAATCGTTTCGGATCACATCAATCAGGAATTTATTACACTTAATGGCAAAAAATATTTTAATAAAACCCCTAAGAACAACTATATTTGGGCTTATAAATAATTTCCGTGAACCCTTCGATTAAAAAATACTTATTGTTTTCTTCTGTATTTGCCATCTTTACAGAAGCTTTCTTCTTTAATTATATTATCGACTGGAAATTATTGTATCTGATTATTATTCTAAATTATGCTTTATTGGCTGTTACTCAGAAGAAATTAAGAGTCAATAAATATTTTATGTTTTTATTAATCGGATTGTTTATACACGGGGCGATAACCAGTTTGCTCGTTGGCGTACCACCCAATCTGATGATTTCCCAGATAATCGGAATTAGTATTGTAGGTATTTATTATTATAATTTTATCCCTTTATTTGATAAAAAAGAGATTACATCCGTCTACATTAAAATCTCGCTTTATGTCGCTATTCTAGGTTATTTTCTCTATTTCTTTAAGATTAATCTGAACGACGGTCGTTTACAGAGTATTTTTAAAGAACCGGCGCATTATGTAATTGTGGTGTTACCGGCTTGTTACTACTATTTAAAACAAAAGCAGTATCTCAATTTTGCTATTATTTTCGGAACTCTTATTCTTTCGAATTCCTCACTAGGTTATATCGGATGTGCTTTAATGTTTATTGTTCCGAACATATCGTTTCGAAGAGTACTTTATTTATTCGCCTTAATCCCTGTAGTCGTTATATCCTTTATTTATGTTTATAATGAGTATAGCTTTTTTAAAATGCGGGTTCAGGAAACGTATGACTCTTTAAATGTAATTAATACCGGGAAATTTGATGAAAAAACCAATCTGAGTTCCTATGCGCTGATCAGTAATCTTCATATTGCTAAAAGAAATATAACCGATCATCCGTTTGGAACCGGTATCGGTAGTCACGTATTTATGCATAAAAAGGTCTATCTAAAAGAAACACGTCCGCCGGAATATCTTAGAATACAGAAAAAACATTATGAAAATGCTACAGATGCCAATTCTTTATTTACGAGAATGGTTTCTGAAATGGGAATTTTCGGGTTTATTCTGGTCCTTTATTTATTATATAAATCCGTGAAATGCTTTCGTTCCGATGAGTTATTTTTATGTCAGGGAATATTTATCTATTTCCTACTAAAACTCTTCCGTGACGGTCATTATTTCCCTCCGGAATTGTTTTTCTTTATCTGGCTCTTATATTATTCTATAAAAAGCTACAATAATTCCAAAAAAATAGCAGTCTAATCAGACTGCTTAATTGGTATCATAATTTTCCTGGTAGAAGGAACGGGTTTCTTCACAGCACTTTTGCCAGCTGAATTTTCCGGCCTGAATATAGCCTCTTTCAATTATATCCTGACGATAGCTTTTGTCATTCAACCGGTCTAACCCTTTTTTAAAATCATCTGCATTGATTTGATCATACAAAAGAGCAACACCTCCGGAAACTTCCGTTATCGAAGAATTGTTTAACGACAATACCGGACAACCTGCTTTCATCGCTTCAATAATCGGGATTCCAAATCCTTCATAACTTGACGGATAAATAAACGCATTGGCGAAATTATACAATACATTCAGTGTTGCATTATCAATATCGGTCATCACTACAATCCGCTTCAACAGATTCTGATCTAATGTTTGCAGTTCCGCTTTTGTAAAATTCCCTCCCACTACAACGAGTTTCATATCCGTTGTTTTGTTTAATAATGCGGTGGCCAACGGGAAATTTTTATAATTGGCTCTACTTCCCACGTACAACAAATATTTTTGTTCTTCCAGTTGAAAACGCTGTAAGAATTCCTTTTCTGACGTTCGGTTTTCAACGATAGGGAAATATTCATCACTTACACCGTTATGAATTATCGCTACTTTCTGATCTTTTTTGGGCGGGCAGAATTTTAGCAGATCCTTATAGGTATTATTTGAGATACAGATAATACCTTTTGAACTTTTGATTGAACCGTATTTAATTTTATTATGCAGTACTTTCTTTACAAAGGGCGAATAGTAACTATGTGTAAAATCATGCACGGTTGTGATACCGATTTCATTTTTGGTTCCGCTAATACTTCTGTAATAACTGGAGTGAAAAATAAATTTCTCATCACTTTTAAAAGAAATCGGATAGATTCGTTCCAAAAAAGACAATTTTTCAGAAGTCGTAATTATGGATTCAGTCGGTAATTCGAGATTATTCCGATGAAAATTACGCTGATTGTTATAATCAAAAAAAAGAAGCTCATCCTTCTGTTGTTCTAACAAATATTTTGTTAGTTCAAACCAATAATTAGATACTCCTCCGTTACTTGCTTTATTATATACGATATTGTCAAATATGATTTTCACTTTTCCGATGCCTTAAAAAAACAAAAGAGAAGTCTTAACAGATTACCGTTAAAACTTCTCTCTTTAAATTATTAGTATGGTGTTTTACTATTTCGATAACTGTACTAGTAAATTATCATTTCCTACAAAGTTAGGCGGATATTTTTTATCGTGGTGTAAGATGTATCTTGATTTTTCAGGATCCCATGAAAAACCTTCATCCGTTACAAAAAAATCAGTGTGTTTTCCGTTATCACCGTCAACAACCACTTTATCTCCGTTTTTAATCGTTATATTTTTAACCGTTAAAAACTGTTGATCCTTGCTGTTACTAACTGATATTTTTATGTTTTCAACAGGCTCACCTTCCGGTAAGTTAAGAATTAGTCTTTGCATCACCGGTGATCCTTTGATTTTTAAACTAATAGGTCTGTCATATTGATAATGATTATCTTTTTGATAAAAAACAACCAAGCTGTCGTCTTTCTCATAAACAGCATCCATTTCCATGGCATACTTATTTACTGTTTCTTTAATAGCTGCTTCTTTAGCTGCTTTTTTGGATTTATCTCCACCACAGGCAATGATTGAGGAGACCACAACAAACATTACTAATATTTTTTTCATTTGTCTATTTTTTATTAAGCAAATTTATTATTTAAAATGAATTGTTAAAATTATTTTTCAATTAAAATTTCATATCCTTTTTAGCCATATTATTCTTAAGAATTATAGGTTTCCTTTTACAATATTATATACAGCTTCAATCTTTTACGAATGATCATTTACTCCTGATTTCTATTATCATTAAACCACTATAATAGCTCTGTTCTTATCCCAAAAAGCATATATTTGCAACGATCAGCCCTATCGGAACATTTATAGTGATGTCCTTTCGATAACGAATGATCAAAATACAATACAGCTACTTAAATCTTTATTTATACGACGCATGAAACAAATCAGTGAAAAAACTTTATTTTGGCTTATACCGTTACTCTTCACTTTCCCTTTGTTTAAAGAAAATTTTTCGTCATTATTTTTTATAATCCTTAGTGTTTTTACTGTTATATATACTGTCTCTTCCGGAAATTATAGCCTGAAAAACAAGTATATCTTGCTTTTAACGATTCCTTTCTGGATTATATTCTTTCGTAGCTTATTTGATATCGGTGAACCGAATAGTTTCGGACATGTTAAAAACGCTTTATTTTTTCTGTTATTCCCGATCGTTTTTTCTTACCTGCCATTGTCCTATTTCTCGGAAAAAAGAGTCCGGCTGTATTTGACGATTCTGAAAAATATATGCGCTGTTATTTCAATTAGTTATGTTGTCTTATTCCTCCGATATCATTATTTCTGGGAATTTTTTATGTTCCGATATGAGGTTCCGAGGTTCCGGGATTTTGTTTATAATGACACTCCCTTTTTTAGAATACATCCCACTTATTTTACATCGATGGTGCTGTTTTGTGCCGCTTTTTCTCTTGAGAATTTATTAAAGAGACGAAAATATTACGAAATATTATACCTCCTGGTGTTTATGGGCATTACCTTTATGTTGGTTGCTAAAATCAACATTCTGTTACTATTGGTTTTAATCGGTTGTATGATTTTATTTCGTTCCCAACTTTTTAACTACAAACAGAAAGCGGTTTTGTTACTAACATTTATTCTTACCTGTATTGTACTTATTATTTATGTTCCGGGATTGAAAAACAGATTTGTTGAAATTCTTAACAGCTACAACAAACCACCTACAGGAGTAGCACATGATTCTACTAATATTCGTATTGCAATTGTGAGCTGTTCAGCTGAAATCGCTAAAGAAAATTATGTTTTTGGTGTTGGTTTTGATAAACTTCAGGATACTTTGGATGAATGCTATAAGGCCAATTATAATTCCAATTTCTATGAGACCATTAAATATATGACGCATAATTATTTTGCCTATATTTTCCTTTCGGCTGGAATTTTCGGACTTATCGCTTTTCTTTTTTACTGTTATAAATCGCTCCGGATAATTTTAAAAGTGAACCGGTTCCTGCTTTATATCATGGTTTCCAATATTTTCATTATCTGTTTTACGGAAGATTTCTTTTACAGACATTACGGAATATTTTTCTACCAATTGATTTTTATGACATTTGTGAATGCCTATCTGGCACAAAAGGAGGAAAAGAATACGGCTATATCGTAATACTTCGTAATGCCGTTTCCCAATCTGCGATTGTAATACCAAAGGCCTGTTTTATTTTTTGTTTATCCAATACACTGTACTCGGGTCTTTGTGCCGGTGTTGGATAAGCTGAAGTAGGAATTGGATTCACCTGAATCGCTACTTTATTTACTTCGAATATTTTTTTAGCAAAATCAAACCAGCTGCATTGTCCTTCATTACTGAAGTTATATATCCCGTAAGGTTTTGATTCTGTATTCGAATCATGTCGGATAATGGCAATTAAAGCTTCAGCCAGATCTACAGCATAAGTAGGTGTTCCGATCTGATCGTTTACCACATTTAGTGTATCCCGTTCTGATGCGAGTCGCAACATAGTTTTCATAAAGTTATTCCCAAATTCGGAATATACCCATGAGGTTCGGATAATGTAATATTGCGCTGTACTTTGTTGTATTGTCTGTTCGCCTTCTAATTTCGTTTTGCCATAAACACCTTTTGGGTCGGGTGTATCTTCTTCTGTATACGGATGATTACTTTCTCCGTTAAAAACAAAATCAGTTGAGATATGAAGTAAAACAGTATTGGTTTTCCGGCTTACTTCTGCCAGATTTTGCGGTCCTTTTACATTTACTAAAAAAGCTTGTTCCTGCTCGCTTTCGGCTTTGTCAACAGCTGTATATGCTGCCGCATTTATACAATAATCCGGCTTTTTTGAGTCAAAATAGGTCGCAACATTTTCTTTATCGGTTATATCAAGATCAGATGAAGCCGCAAAAATAAAATTGATTTCCGGATATTTTTTAGCAACAGACTGTAGCGCCTGACCTAATTGTCCGTTTGCTCCGGTTACCAGTACTACCATACTTTACGGGCTTTATCGAATGACGGCAATTCTTTGTCTTTGTCTGAAATCAACAAAGCAGCCGATTCCATTTGCCAGTTAATTGCCAGACTTTCATCATTATAAATGATTCCGCCTTCCGATTCTTTATTGTAGAAATTATCACATTTATAGAAAAACGTTGCCGTTTCACTAAGTACTAAAAATCCATGTGCAAAACCTCTCGGAATAAACAATTGTTTCTGATTTTCGGCCGATAATAGTTCCGCAACATACTGACCATACGTTTCCGATTCCGGTCGAATGTCGACAGCTACATCCAGAACTTCTCCCTGTAAAACACGAACCAGTTTCGCCTGAGCATGATCGCCGGTTTGATAATGTAATCCGCGTAGTACGCCACGAGCGGAAAAAGACTGATTGTCCTGTACAAAACGGACATCCTGACCTGTTCCCTCCCGGAATGTTTTTTCATTAAAACTTTCCATAAAATAACCTCTCGAATCCTGAATAATCTTAGGTTCGAGTATATAACAACCGGATAGTTTTGTAGGAATAAAATTCATTCTTATTCTAATATACTTAATAAGTGTTTTCCATATCCGCTTTTTAATAACGGTTCTGCCAGTAATTGCAATTGTTCGGCATCAATAAATCCCATACGGTATGCGGCTTCTTCAATAGCACCGATTTTTAATCCCTGACGTTCTTCTATAACCTGAACAAATTGTCCGGCTTGCATTAACGACTGAAACGTTCCGGTATCCAGCCACGCGGTACCGCGATCTAAAATACTAACCTGAAGTTTACCTCTTTCAAGATATTCTTTATTTACATCGGTAATTTCAAGTTCTCCCCGATTACTTGGCTTTATATTTTCGGCAATTGATACGACATCGTTATCATAAAAATAGATTCCGGGTACGGCATAATTGGATTTCGGATAAATCGGTTTTTCTTCTATCGAAAGTACTTTTCCGTCCTTATCAAAATCTACGACTCCATAGCGTTCCGGATCAAGTACATGATAAGCATAAATAATACCTCCGTCCGGATTATTATTCTTCTGAAGCAATTCAGCCAATCCGGTTCCGTAAAATATATTATCACCTAAGATCAAAGCAACTTTATCGTCTTTGATAAACTCTTTTCCGATAATAAACGCTTCGGCCAATCCGTTGGGATTTTCCTGTACCGCATATTCAAAATGACATCCCAGTTTACTTCCGTCGCCCAATAATTGTCGGAATAACGGTAAATCATGTGGTGTGGAAATGATCAATATTTCACGGATTCCAGCCCACATTAATGTAGACAGCGGATAATAAATCATCGGCTTATCATAGATAGGCATTAATTGTTTACTCACAGCTAGCGTAAGCGGGTGTAATCTGGTGCCGGAGCCTCCTGCTAATATTATCCCTTTCATTTTTTATACGGTTTATCTGCTTATTATTTTTTGTCCAGTTTATTCAGATACCAGGCAATTGTTTTTCGGATTCCGGTTTCAAAATTTTCATCGGCTTTCCAACCTAGTTCGGTTTCAATCTTTGTTGCATCAATAGCATAACGCAAATCGTGTCCCGGGCGGTCTTTTACAAAAACAATCTGGTCTTTATAACTTCCTGTTTCCTTTGGTTGTAATTCATTTAGTATTTCACAAATGGTATTGGCGATATAAAGATTATTTCGTTCATTTCGCCCTCCGATATTGTAGGTTTCACCCGGTTTTCCGTTTTTAAAAACCAACTCGATTCCTTTACAATGATCTAATACATATAACCAGTCTCTCACATTTTGTCCGTCGCCATAAATCGGAATATTTTCGCCGGTAATAGCTTTTCGGATAATGGTTGGAATCAGTTTTTCATTGTGCTGTTTCGGACCATAATTATTGGAACAGTTTGTTGTGACCACCTGCATTCCGTAGGTATGGAAATAACTTCTCACAATCATATCCGAAGCGGCTTTTGATGCCGAATAAGGACTGTTGGGTGCATACGGTGTTTCTTCTGTGAACAATCCTGTAGCGCCTAAAGTACCGTAAACCTCATCAGTTGAAATATGATGAAAACGCGATGTTTCATATCCTTCCTTATATTGATTAGGTCCTGTCATCCAATGTTTTCGTGCAGCATCCAGTAAATTAAATGTCCCTGTTACATTGGTTTTGATAAACGCTTCCGGTCCGGAAATGGAATTATCCACATGAGACTCTGCTGCAAAATGGATAACATCCGAAAAATCATATTTTTCAAATAATGCTTTTACTAATTCACTGTCGCAAATATCACCTTGTACAAAGGTATAACGACTATGACCGGCTACTTCTTCCAGATTGGCTAAATCACCGGCATAGGTAAGTTTATCTAAATTAATTACGTTTATATCCGGATTTTCCTCTATAAAATAGGTTACAAAATTGGCGCCTATAAATCCCGCTCCTCCGGTTATCAGTATGTTTTTCATGCTTACGCTAAGTTTCTTTTTATCATTTGTTTTTTATAGAATGATCGTCCCATTCCGAAGAGTAAAAACAATCCTACAAACAATACCGGTAAAATCAATTTCATTTTTCCGTTAATCGACTTGGTGTTTCGTACGTTCAATGCAGCGCTACTTTCCTTAATAATATCGGTGAAGTTGTGCATCTGTATATTCAAGTACCCTAACTCGTTTACTAATTGATCTTTTGTTTTAATAACATCGTTTAACTGTGTGTTCTCGTTATAATATACCAACTTATCACTTTTTTGCTGTGAACTGGTATTTGCTGAAAACTGATTTAAAATACCATTAATCTGATTGATGGTTTCTTCATTCGTTTTAATTTTTAAATAAAGATTGGTCATTCTTTCCTTTCTAACCGTTTTATAATACTCGCTGTCATTAAAAAACTTCATCAACGGTTCTAACGTTTGCTTTCTATCTGTTTTCCCCAGTGTTAAAAATGATATCGTATGGAATTTATAATTCTTACTGGTAACCGGATCTTCTAATATCTTTTGCATATCGCCATCTTCAGCCATTAACTTAATCATCTGGAAGTTTTCTTCGCTGTTATCGATAAAACGATAAATGTCGATAATCGGTTCTACTTCTATTTTCGCTATTTTTTTAGGATTTTTAACGCCCAATCGGGTTAAAAAGGCGTAATCACCCTCTTTAATTTTAGCGTTTAACAACTCTACCTTCGAATACAGGTAATCCACACTTTCAAAATTCGGGATTACAATTATCTGATTGTCGTATACTTTTTCAGACTTATCCACATAAAAGCCCAATCCGGCTCCGATCACAAATAAAATCGATATGATAATAATATTTTTCTTAAAAAATAAAATCCCATCAAAAATCCAATCTAAAAAGGACTGAAAAGCATTTCCTATTTTCTTGGAAACTTGTGATAAATCGATTTCCTGATCTTCAGAATTCGTCGTATTAGAGTTGTTATTCATAGTAAATAGTAGGTTATTTGATATTAAAAATTTGTTCTAAAATCTTAATCGTAATTAAATAAGTTGGTTTTACTCCGGTTGTTCCTAATCCTCCGGAGGCTAATGTACTTCCTGTTTCCAACGGGTTATCCGATGCATAATAAGCATAACGCACTTTTACATTTGGCGGAATACTTTTTCTGATTTTGGACGCCGACTGGATTGCTTTCTGATAATAAGCCCCTTCCATTTCAAGACCGATAACGCCCCATGTTGATTCATGGAAAAATTTCAACAGGTCTTTATTTTGTAAGGAGGTTCCTAAAACCGTTATCATTGGTCCTGCAAAAACCGGGATCTCATTTCCTTCAAACATTTCAGCCGAAAGTTCGTTGTCAAACGGATAGTTATCACCGGTTCCTTCATTGATATGCGCCGAAGGAATCATGATGTCTCCTTTTCCGCCTTCTAAAATACCGGCTTTCCCCATAATCGAAACCGATTCCACATTCAGGAATACTTTATTGCCTTCCTTGTCTTTATACGGTTTTAATAATTCGTCGATTGTTTCGTAAGCCTGCTCTCCGAAAGCATAATCCATTACAATGATTACCGGATGTTCACCTTCGACTTTCGCTTTAGGGAATGCCGATTTATTCCAGTCCACTTTAGCCGTATCGAAAATCTGCACATCAATATTAGTTCCCGACGTGTCCGGAAGGGAAATCATACCGTGTTTTATCGCAAACTCTTCCGTTTTGGCACGTAAATCATTGTTAGACGATTTACTTAATTCTTCATAAATCACAAAATCCGACTGGTCTTTGAATTTTCCTTTTAATACGTGAGTCGCAAAAAGAGAATTCATTACACTGTGCATATTCGCACTAATCACATGTATCGGTCTGTGAATTAATTTATTTTTCTGTAATACATTTTTAATGTTATTCGCCCAGATTTCACCGTGAATATGGTGACCCAGACGCTCTCTTAAAATCGGGCTAAAAGTAATCGTTCTCTTATTGTTGTCTACTACTTCTTCGATAGCCAGTTTTCCTAACCAGTAAATGATATGAAGAAAACGCTCCGGAGCCTGTTGCGTTGCAAAACTGTCGTAAATATCCAATACCTCAGCAAAAGTTCTTCCTAAAATATTCGAAACGTGTGAAATCGCTTTCTCTCTTTCAACTAACGTTAGTTTTTTATTTTGCAGAATCACCTGTTCCAGTTTTTCCCAATCGCGTGTCAGACGACCGTCTTCATCGATCAATACTCTGTCTTTGATTTTATGGGATTCGATAAAGATAAACGTAAGGTGCGTTAAAATATCATAGATATCCGAACGTCCGCGGGTGATTTCGATATTCATCTGCTCGTCGTCAATACGATAACAGTTTCTTCTTCTTTTCGGAGGGACTATCGCCTGAAAATGCGATTTTGAATAGCCTTCATCCGATGTCAGATTAATATAGCGACATTCTTCTATGCCAATTGGTAAACGTTCTATTACATATAATAATCCGTTTAATTCTACTTTTTCTTCCGCTATCGACCCGTATATTTCCGGACGTAACGACAATAAAGCTTCCCGCAGGGTTTCTCCCGAAACACCCATCGGTTTATAGAATCCTCTATTAAACAAATGACGCATGGTAATATACAAACGTTCAATTGCTGCTGATGATTCCTGTGCGCGTGAGCGCGAAATGTTTTTAATCTCTTTCATAAGTCTTTCTATTTACTAACCCACAAATGTAGGATTTTTATTTTTTAGTTTGTTAAAGTTAACTTTATCGCAAGTTCATTAAACTTGTTGTTATATTTCCCGATATTCGACACATTTGGTTTATCAAATTTTGTCCATCGTCCCATTGTAAACCGCCAGGATGTACTTTCTTCGGAAGGTACCGTTCCTATTCTGGGTTCATACCGGATTCCTGAAAAATTACTAACGGTATAACTTCCCGAAGCGGTATCTTTTAATGAAGGCGAAAAATCGTATTTATTTTCTGCAATAATAAGCCATTCTACTGCTACAAAAACACCGTTTCCCGGAATTTTTAAATTTTGATGTTCCAGTTTTACCGTAGTGTTATGCTGTCCTTTTTCTACCGTAATCAGATTATTTTCGGGAGTAAGATCTTTTCCCGGATTTCCGTTTGCTGTAACTTCATAAAAATGCAGTAAAAATTTGGCCTGATCTACTTCCGAATCGGTCATAATGGTCAATTCCTTAATATAAGGTGTTTGCTCCATTTTAACATCAAACGGAAAATATCGGGCTACAATCCACGGATTTTTCCCACTGGAAAAGAAATGACTGATACCTCCTTTTTTATAATCTCCTATTGTTATCGTTTTGGATTGCTTTTTTCCGGCAATCACAATTTCCTGTAAATGAATCGGAGCCGATTTTAAAATAACCTGTTCGGCTTCGGAAATGCGGACTTTTTTCGTTTCAAATCCCAAGGCACTAAACACCAGAATCTTTTCTTTATTTTTTTCTAAAATAGTAAAATCTCCGTTCGCATCGGAAGTAGTTCCGTTATTTTCATCTTCCACCCAAATATTTACATAAGCTACCGGATTTTTAGCTTCGTCTGCCACTTTTCCTTTTACCTGAGCTACAACATTAGCTGAAATAAATAACAGTAAAACGACTATTTTATGCATCTTATTTTTTCACCAGTTTATCCGCAATTTTCCGATCGTTTGAAAGTCGCGGTAACTTATTTTGTCCTCCCAGCTTTCCTTCCGATTTCATATATTCCTGAAATGCATTTCGGGCTACACGCGTCACAACTACAGTTCTTAAAACATTCCCGGAAATCAGATCATCATAATACACATTTTGTTGACGCATTGCTTTGTCAAGTTTTTGTTCAAATTCAGTCATATTGTCCGGTTCCTGTTCAAACTCGACCAACCATTCATGATACGGCAATCCTTCATTTGGTGTGATTTGCGGTGCCACGGTAAATTCATTAACGCGAATATTGGTGTTCTCCATTGCTGCTTTTAAAGCTGCTTCAACTTCTTTACCGATAACGTGTTCTCCGAAAGCGGAAATATAATGTTTAATTCGTCCCGACACTATCACCCGATACGGTTTTAAACTGGTAAACTGAACAGTATCTCCGATATTGTAAGACCATAAACCGGCGTTTGTAGAAATGATCAATACATAATTGATTCCCATTTCCACTTCCCCTATCGTATATCTTTTCGGGTTTTCCTGGAAGAATTCATCGCTTTTAATAAACTCATAAAATATACCGGCATTTAATAGCAACAGCATTCCTTTTTCCTTTTGTGAATCCTGATATGCAAAGAAACCTTCTGAAGCCGGAAACAATTCAATACTGTCTACTTTTCGTCCGATCAGGTTTTCGAATTTAGCCCGGTACGGTTCATAATTAACCCCTCCGTAAATAAAGAGGTTGAAGTTTTTAAAGATTTCGCCAACCGGTTTATTTCCTTTTTCCTTTAATTTTTCAAAATACATCTGAACCCACGACGGAATACCTGAAATTACCATCATATTTTCGTGGAATGTTTCTTCTACTATCGCATCTACTTTGGTTTCCCAATCGTCAATACAATTAGTTTCCAAGCTTGGCATCCGATTTTTTTGTAAATATTTCGGAACATAATGCGCTACAATTCCGGAAAGACGTCCGAGTTTAATTCCGTTTTTCTCCTCCAATATCGGGCTTCCTTGCAGGAAAATCATTTTACCGTCAACAAACGAAGCATTTCCGGTTTCATGGATATAATGCAATATTGCATTTCGGGCCGCTTCAATATGATAGGGCATCGATTCTTTGGTAAGCGGAATATATTTTGCCCCGGAAGTTGTACCCGACGTTTTGGCCAGGTATATCGGTTTCCCTTTCCACAGTACATCTTCAGCACCGGTCAGCATCTTGTCTATATAAGGACGTAACTGTTCATAATCGCGAACCGGAACCTGTTTTTGAAAATCTTCGACCGAAGTAAAGGAGTTAAACTGATGGTCTTTTCCAAATTGCGTATGTTGTGCCGTACGGATTAATTCCCAGAAAACTTTTTGCTGAGTTGCTACGGGATTATCGGCCCATTTACGTGTATTTTTATAAATTTTCCCTGCTAATAATTTAGCAATAATCGATTTTATCGACATTTGATTTTATTTATGATTATCGGCAAATTTTTTATTCAATGCTTTTTCGGTTCGGTATATCGGGATAAAAACCGAGGCTAATATTATCGCAATGCTTACTCCTTTTTCTATGCTCTTTTCAATCGGTACAACAAACGGCAGAAAAGCCAGAAGCAACACTATCAATCCGCCTTTGGCTAATTCGATAGCCGAATATTTTTGTGAAAAATCCCATCGTTCCTGTGATTTCATTGAACCCGATGTTCGGTAACCATACAGCCCGTTTATTTTTTTAGGTGGAAAACAATACAGTATCAAACCGGTTAGTATAAATATACCTCCGCATAACAAAGGCATTTGCATTAGGTTTTCTGTCCACTTCATATTATTCAAAATCAATAAATTGTGTCGGATCAATCGGATAACCGTCTTTCCAGAGTTCAAAGTAAAGTTGTACATCCGGATAAGTTCCTGTAATTCCGGCTAATGCAATTACTTCTCCGGATTTTACAACATCTCCTTCTGATTTCGTCAGTGATGCAGCACGTTTATAAACCGAAATAATTCCGTCGTTATGCCGAATAATAATCACTTGTCCGTTTGTAGGTGTCCAATCGGAAAAAACAACCGTTCCGTTTGCAATCGATTTGATCGGTGTGTTTTTAGTCAGTGCAATACTGATATTGTAATGCTTGTTTTTAGCATTGTATTTTTCGATTATATGGCCTTTAACCGGTGGCAATAGAACCAGGTTTACTCTTGGTTTTGCTTTTTCAAAAACATTGTATTTATCTTCCAGTCGAACCTGTTCCCGAAGTTTTAAATCGGTTTTCGACGGATTCAGATCCGGTGCATCCTCGCCTGCTTTGTTTTCAACTTTAATTGAATCCTTATTCAGTTTAGCATAGTCCAGATCTCCGGTAAGTACCTTTTTAATTGATTCTACAAACAGATTGTTTTGTTTGATAACCTGCTCCAGTGAATCGGATTTTATCGCCAGTTGTGTTGCTTCCTTTTTCAGTTTGGTCGAAGAATATCCCGGAATATATTCCCGTAGCGGTGTAAAAGCGATAATAAAAGTGGTAGCAGTAATCAGGAAAATAGTTGATACGGTCAAGCTTACAAAAACGTTCATCAGATTTAATTTCAGGGAAAATATCTCTTCAAACGAATTTTCATTCAATATAACCAATCGGTTTTTATTGAATAATTTCTTTTTTAAAAGCTGTCGTTTAAGTCTCTTCGCGGACATTATATTCTTTTAATTCACAAATATAATAATTTAATGTCGGGTTTCTTAATCCTGCATCTATATTGATTTTTGTGATTTAGGTTAAAGAAATCCTAAATTTAACGGCTTTCCTTTAAAAAGCTTCGAATATTTATTCGTCCAATTGTATTTATACCTAACTTTGTTCTCTCTAATTACGAGTAACAATTTTTTGAAATAATAAACACATTAACAATGGGAAAGCTTGGTGCAACAGAAATAATTTTGATCGTAGTAGTAATTGTACTTCTATTTGGCGGTAAAAAAATTCCTGAACTAATGAAAGGTTTGGGTTCCGGAATCAAAGAATTCAAAAATGCTGCTAAAGACGATCAACCTTCCGCTCCTAAGAAAGACGAAACCAAAGAGTAATTTTTTGTAATACTTTTTTTAGAGGCTGTAAAAGTAAACGACTTTTTATAACAAAAGAGGCTGTTTATTTATTACAGCCTCTTTTTATTGGTCTTTACAGAATCATACTTAATTGTATTCTTTTTCGGTCTTCATCAACTTCGGTTACTTTTACCTGAACATGTTGATGCAGTTTTACCACTTCGTTTACATCACTCACAAATCCTTCTTTAAGCTGGGAAATATGAACCAGTCCGCTTTCCTTTATTCCGATATCAACAAAACAGCCGAAATTGGTAATATTATTTACAATTCCCGGTAATACCATTCCGGTTCTTAAATCTTTGATTGTTTTTACATTCGCATCAAACTCAAATACCTTTGCTGCTTTTCTCGGATCCAGTCCCGGTTTTTCCAGTTCTTTTACGATGTCCTTTAAACTCAAAAGTCCAATGGTATCCGTTACATATTTTTCCAGTTGTATCGCATTTATTTTTTCTTTATTCGCGATCAGCTCATTAACGGAAATTTTCATGTCTTTTGCCATTTTTTCAACAATACCGTAGGCTTCCGGGTGTACAGCAGAATTGTCCAACGGATTTTTAGCGTTTGTAATCCGGATAAAAGCCGCTGCCTGCTGAAATGCCTTTTCACCTAACCGCGGTACTTTTTTCAATTGATTCCGACTTTCAAATGCGCCGTTTTCAGAACGATAGGCTACAATGTTTTCGGCCATCTTCTCTCCTATTCCCGATACATAACTTAACAGTGATTTACTGGCCGTATTCAAATTAATTCCAACTGAATTTACACAACGGGTTACCACGGTATCCAATTCATTTTTTAATAACGATTGATCTACATCATGTTGATATTGCCCTACTCCAATGGATTTCGGATCGATTTTAACCAGCTCTGCCAACGGATCCGATAATCGTCTTCCGATGGATACCGCACCACGAACCGTTACATCATAATTCGAAAACTCATCACGGGCAATCTTTGAAGCCGAATAAACCGACGCTCCCGCTTCACTCACCACAAATACCTGAACCGGTTTGTCAAAAGCAATCTTTTTAATAAAAAACTCGGTTTCACGTGATGCTGTTCCGTTTCCGATTGAAATTGCATCAATCTTATATGAATTCACCATGGAACGGATTTTTTTCATTGCCATAGTCGTTTCATTCTGAGGTGCATGCGGGAAAATGGTTTCATTATATAACAAATCTCCTTTTTCGTCCAGGCATACTACTTTACATCCGGTTCTAAATCCGGGATCAATGGCCAGAATTCGTTTTTCTCCTAATGGCGGTGCTAACAATAACTGACTTAAATTTCCGGCAAATACCTGAATCGAACTGGCATCGGCTTTCGCTTTCGCTTCCTGTAATGTTTCATTTGAAATAGCCGGCTCCAGTAATCTTTTATAACTATCTGCTATCGCTTTTTTAAGATGTGTCGCTGTATCTTTATTGTTTTTAATGACGTTAGTTTCGATAAAATCGATTGCTTCGTCCTGTTCGATATCCACTTTTAACTTGATATAACCCTCGTTTTCCGCTCGCAACATCGCTAATAATCGATGTGACGGTGCTTTGGTGATTGATTCTGACCATTCAAAATACTGCTCAAACTTTTTAGCGCCATCTTCCTCTTTTTTTGCTTTGACTACTTTCGTTTCGATCACCGCTTTACGTTGAAACATTCGTCGTAAATTTTTACGGATATAAATATTTTCATTAATCCATTCTGCAACGATATCTCTGGCGCCTTGTAATGCGTCCTCTTCATTGGCTACTTTATCATTCAGATATTTGGCTGCAATAAAATCCAGATCATCTGCATTTTGAGCCATGATAATTTTAGCTAAAGGTTCCAAACCATTCTCACGGGCTACATCCGCTTTTGTTTTTCTTTTCTTTTTATACGGCAGATAAAAATCTTCCAGTTCATTCAAGTCGAAACTATTGGTTATTTTCTGTTCCAGTTCCGGTGTTAAAGCGTTTTGTTCCTGTATGGATTTAATTATCGCTTCTTTTCGTTTTACTATCGCTTCGAAAGCCGCACTTAATTTTGCAATCTGTTCGATCACTACCTCATCCAGATTTCCTGTTTTATCCTTTCGATAACGGGCAATAAAAGGAATCGTACAATCTTCTGCTAAAAGCTGTAAGGTGTTTTCTATGTTTTTAGAAGTAGTCGGAACATACTTCAACAGGTATTCAATATTGGTCATGCTATAAATTAATTGCTTGTTAAATCTGCCGTTCCGCTTTTTTTAAGAACGGATCGTGCATGCTAAAATACTATCTTTGGCAGAAATTTTACAACAATGTCGCCATTATTATATTATGTACTCTGCATGAATATCATCGTCTTCGTTGTTTTCGGCACCGATAAATGGCTGGCGGTTACCCGTAAAAACCGGATTTCCGAAAAAACATTGTTAATAATCAGTTTCCTGGGTGGTAGTGTAGGAGCCATAATAGCGATGTTACTATTTCGACATAAAACCTCTAAATCCTCTTTTCTCTGGAAGTTTACAATATTACTTGTTTTACAAATCGGTATACTAATGCTCCTCAAACAGTATTCCGATCACTGAGACCTGTCGCTGATCTTATAAAAGCATCCGGAAAATTCCTCTGAAATCTATATATTTGTCCAATTCCTTACTAAATTTGATATATTTTGACACCGAATCTTACAAAAAATAAGTTTTCCCGGTTTTCATTTTTGCTGCAACCCAAATATATTTTTGGTGTTTTGGTTGTTCTGGCTGCATTAATTGCCGTTAAACAGTACAATCATGGTAGTTATAACAATTATTCGATTTTTAAATATACGTTCTGGCATTTAATCGAATCCAAATCCCTTTATGCTCATTATCCGGATGAATATTGGGATCGAAATCATTATGGTCCTGTATTTGCCTTGTTTATCGCTCCTTTCGCGTTATTACCCGATGCTTTAGGAATGGTGCTATGGAATGTTTGCAGTGTACTTGTTTTTGCCTTCGGAGTTCAGAGCTTACCGCTTTCCAATAAAGTAAAAGCGATAATTGTGCTGATCTGTGCAAACGAACTTATTACGGCTTTATTAAGTTTTCAGTTTAATATTTTTCTAACCGGAGCTATTTTAATTGCCTTTTCATATACGCTGAAAAATAAAAATCTTATTGCTTCTTTCCCCATTGTGAGTTGTACGATGATCAAGCTATATGGGATTGTAGGTCTGGCATTTTTCTTTTTTACACAAAAGAAAATACAATTTATCCTCGGATTGTTTTTTTGGGCTGTGGTGCTTTTTGTCTTACCAATGCTTCTATCATCACCTAAGTTTATTATAGATACCTACATAGAATGGTTTAATACATTGGTTTATAAAAATTCATCTAATATCAGTCTGGATTCTTATCAGGATATTTCATTTATGGGAATGGTTCGCCGTGCTTTAGGAGATCCGACAATTCCAAATAGTCCTTTTTTAATTGGTGGTGTTTTACTTTTCGGTGCTACTTATCTGAGAATAAAACAGTTTCAGTTTTTAGAATTCCGTTTGTTATTATTGGCTTCTACATTAATTTTTACAGTAATCTTCAGTAGTGGTTCTGAATCACCTACTTATATCATTGCTTTTACCGGTGTTGCCATCTGGTTTATGAGTAAATCGCATCCTTCCAAATGGCATATTGCTTTATTGGTTTTTGCAATTTTACTGACATCCTTATCACCTACGGATCTGTTTCCAAAGGTGGCTCGTGTCTTTATTCGTAACCACGCTTTAAAAGCATTACCTTGTGTTATCATTTGGTTTACAATAATCTATGAAATGCTAACTAGAGATTTCAAACCTAAATCAATTGCCGTATGCGAAAATTAGTTTCTATTGTAATTCCCGCTTATAATGAGTCGGATAATATCCGGAACATTTTTGACAAGATTGCTGTTGTATTCAACACATTGCCTTATGAATGGGAAGTTATTTTTGTAGACGACGGGAGTAAGGATGAAACCCTTTCCACGGTTAAAGCACTATCAAAAGAGTATAATAATGCTTTTTTCCTTGAGTTTTCTAAAAATTTCGGTCATCAACTGGCTGTAAAAGCCGGATTGGATAATGCCTATGGTGATTGTGTTATTTCATTGGATTGCGATGCACAACATCCACCGGAAATTATCCCGGACATGCTTGTAAAATGGGAGGAAGGTTTTGATATTGTATATACCATCCGGGAAGAAGACAAGCGTCTTTCCAAAGCCAAAAGAAGCAGTTCAAACCTTTTTTACAAACTGGTGAATTCGCTTTCTGATATCGAACTGGAAGCCGGAACCGCTGATTTCCGATTAATGGATCGGACTGTTGTAAATGTTTTCCGGAATTTCCACGAAACAGAACCCTTTTTAAGAGGATTAACCAAATGGCTCGGTTTTAAACAATACGGAATCCGTTATGAACCTGCCGAACGTTTTGCCGGTAACAGTAAATATTCGTTAAAGAAAATGGTACGCCTGGCATTACACGGTGTTACTTCATTCAGCATAAAACCACTATATACCGCTGTTTATGTAGGACTGATTATGTCATTGCTATCGCTGTTGTATATCCCGTATGTCGTATATGCCTTTTACAATCATATTGAAGTTTCCGGTTGGGCTTCTATTATCATAACCATTGTTTTCTTTGGCGGATTACAACTTATTATGTTGGGAATCATTGGTATATATGTAGGAAAAATGTTTATGCAAACCAAAAACAGACCCAATTATATTATCCGTTCTACCAATTTAAAAGATCAGTCATGATTATATTAAGTTTTGATATTGAAGAATTTGACATGCCTTTCGAATACGGAAAGGACATCACTTTCGAAGATCAGATACAACTATCCATTACCGGTTCGCATAAAATTCTGGACATTCTGAAGAAACATCAGGTAAAAGCCACTTTTTTCAGTACGGCTACATTTGCCATAAACGCGCCAGAAATTATTGACCGAATCAAGAGAGAAGGGCATGAGCTGGCTTCTCATACTTATTATCATTCTGATTTTAAAGTACCTCATTTAAAAGAATCCCGGGAAAAACTGGAAGAATTATCCGGTATGACCGTTACCGGTTTCCGAATGCCGCGTATGATGCCGGTTGATGAAAAAGAAGTCGCCAAAGCCGGTTATACTTATAACAGTTCGATCAACCCGACGTATTTACCCGGACGCTATAACAACCTTCATATTTCACGAACGTATTATATGAAAGACGATGTATTGCAGATACCGGCTTCCGTAAGTCCAATCATACGGTTTCCGCTATTCTGGTTGTCTTTTCACAATCTTCCGTTGGGTTTATACAGTTGGATGGCAAAATGGACGTATAAAAAAGACAAATACCTCAACATTTATTTCCATCCGTGGGAATTTGTTGATCTGGATGATTTTGATCGCTTCGGATTTCCGGGTTATGTGCGAAAAAATACCGGAGTTAAAATGGAAAACCGACTGGATTTGTTTATTGCAAACATGAAAAAAAGCAAACTGCCGTTCGGTACTTTTCAGGAGTTTATTAAATCTCACATCTGACAGGTTGTAGAAACCCAGCAGGTATAATAAAAAACGGGCAGGTTTTGAAACCTGCCCGTTTTTATGTCTTTTCTCTTTATTCTTTTCTCTTTCTCTGTGATTTATTGACAAACCGGAATTTTATTCACACGGTTTGCATGTCGTCCGCCTTCAAAAGCAGTTGTTAAAAACGTATCTACCATCTCAACAGCTTGTTGAATGGAAGTAAAACGCGCCGGAATACTAATAATGTTAGCATCATTATGCTGACGTGCCAAAGCAGCAATCTCTTTTGTCCAGCATAAAGCAGCACGGATTCCCTGATGTTTGTTTACTGTAATGGCAATCCCGTTACCGCTTCCGCAAATTACAATACCAAAATCCGCTCTTCCTTCCGTAACATCCAATGCAACCGGATGTCCGAAATCAGGATAATCCACACTGTCAAAAGTATCAGTACCATGATTGGTTACGGTATGTCCCTGAGCTTCCAGGTGTTTTAAAATGGCTTGTTTATAATCCGGACCGGCATGGTCGTTCCCAATTGAAATTCTCATTGTGCTGTTGTTTAATTGTTTCCTGCAAAGTTAGCAAAGAATACTGTTAAACAATTTTTAAATTGGTATCGTTATTTAATTTTTTAAGAATCTCCTGTACCGTCTCTACATCATCCGGATGCACTTTTAACCGAATACCGCCCAAAGCCTGCGAATACATCGGTGCAATGTTCATCATCGTCTCATTTTCAAAAAAATACCGGATTTCCTGTTGTTCCAATAAATGTTTCAGCACTGCAATTTCGTGCGGATAATCAAAAACGGCTACCGTTATAAATTCATGCATCATTTTAAGGTTTTGATAAAGATACAAAAGTTATTATTTCTATAAATCTTATTCTTTCTTCCCAATTGTGAATACTAATTCGTAATTTTAGCAGTATATTAGAAAAGAATTTATGAGTAAGAAACACAAGAAGTTAGGAAAAAAAGGGAAAGACTTTTCTGCAAAAATCTTTAAAATCCTATCCAAAGAACCTAACAAAACATTCAACTATAAGCAAATAGCTGCAATTCTGGAGTTGAATGACACCCAAAGTCGGAATGAAATTATCAAAGAATTAAAATACCTTACCTCCAAAGAAAAGATAGAAGAAGTTGACCGCGGTAAATATCGTATTATCACTAAAGCTGATTACTTTGAAGGAATAATCGATATGACCAGTCGAAAAACGGCTTATCTCGTTTCTCCGGATCTGGAGGACGATGTTTTTATTCCTACAAACAACCTTAACCATGCCCTTGATGGCGATAAAGTAAAAGTCTACATCTATAATCGCAGAAAAGGAAGACGTCCGGAAGGAGAAGTGGTTGAAATTGTTGAAAGACGTAAAACCGATTTCGTGGGTGTAATTGACATTCAGAAGAACTTTGCTTTTGTTACTTCAGCTAATCCTAAAATGTATACCGACATATTTATCCCGAAAGATAAAATAGGAGAGGCTCAGAACGGAGACGTTGTTCTCGTTCATATCGAAGACTGGCCGGCCAAAGCCGATAGCCCGTTTGGTGTTGTCACAAAAGTGCTTGGAAAACCAGGAGAACACAATACCGAAATCCACGCTATCTTGGCGGAATACGGATTGCCGTATGATTTCCCGATCGAAGTAGAAGTTTACGCTAAAAAACTGGATACCTCGATACAGGAAAGCGAAATACTGAAACGTCGGGATATGCGTAATACACTTACGTTTACCATCGACCCGAAAGATGCGAAAGATTTCGATGATGCCTTGTCATTTGAAAAATTACCGAACGGAAACTATGAAATCGGAATTCATATTGCCGATGTGTCGCATTATGTACAGGAGGGAACCGTACTGGATGATGAAGCTTATAATCGGGCAACTTCCGTTTATTTGGTCGATAGAGTAGTGCCGATGCTTCCGGAAGTACTGTCTAATTTTGCCTGTTCGTTACGTCCTCATGAGGAAAAATATACGTTTTCAGCTGTTTTTGAACTAAATGAAAAAGCAGAATTGGTTAACCAATGGTTTGGAAGAACGGTAACTTATTCTGATCAGCGTTTTGCTTATGAAGAAGCACAACATATTATCGAAACCAAAGGAAACCGCATTCCGGCCGAAATTTCACTTACCGGAACGGAATATATCGTAGATGATCCTATTGTGGAAGCGACACTAAAACTGAATGAACTGGCTAAGATTTTAAGACGGAAACGGATGCAAAACGGAGCCATTTCGTTTGATAAAGTGGAAGTGAAATTTAACCTCAACGAAAATGCAGAACCGGTTGGCGTTTATTTTAAAGTCGCTAAAGATGCTAATCACCTGATTGAAGAATTTATGTTGCTGGCTAACCGTAAAGTAGCGGAATTTATAGGCAAACAAAAGAAAACATTCGTGTACCGTATTCACGATGAACCGGATGAAGATAAATTGATCAATCTACAAACGGTAATTTCTAAATTCGGGTATTCGATCAATTTTAAATCCAAAGATTCGATTTCGAAATCGCTGAATACCTTATTGGAAGACGTTCAAGGTAAAAAAGAACAAAATCTGGTTGATACACTGGCTATCCGAAGTATGAGTAAAGCCAGTTATTCCACTGAAAATATAGGGCATTACGGACTGGCTTTTGATTATTACTCTCATTTTACTTCACCTATACGCCGTTATCCGGATGTTATGGCACACCGTTTGCTACAACATTACCTCGATGGCGGAGCTTCGGCCGATGCGGAAGTATACGAAGAAAAATGTATGCATTCCTCTACTATGGAAAGTCTGGCGGCCAATGCCGAACGCGACAGTATCAAGTATATGCAGGTTAAGTATATGCAGGATCACAAGGACGAAGAGTTCCTGGGTGTTATTTCCGGTGTAACCGAATGGGGAATTTATGTTGAAATTATTGAAAACAAATGCGAAGGTATGGTTCGTATCCGCGAAATTCGGGATGATTATTATACTTTCGATGAAAAACAATATGCTTTAGTTGGCGAAATTTCACATAACATTCTGCAATTAGGAGACGAAGTTATCGTTAAAGTGAAAAATGCCGATCTGGTTAAAAAACAATTGGATTTTCATTTTATAAAAAAAAGAGAACAGTAACATTTTAAAACAGAACACGATGATAAAAACAACCTTTAAAAACAGTATCGCACTATTGGTAGTTCTATTAACTACACAATTTGGTTTCGCTCAGGTTACTAAAAATGTAGGTGATTTTACAACGGTAAGAGTATTCG
The DNA here is from genome assembly GCF_024496085.1 of Flavobacterium cerinum. NCBI lineage: Bacteria > Pseudomonadati > Bacteroidota > Flavobacteriia > Flavobacteriales > Flavobacteriaceae > Flavobacterium > Flavobacterium cerinum. The sequence continues at coordinate 779,700 of NZ_CP101751.1, forward strand.
ATAAAATATCGGCTCAATTAATTCCGGGTTCCGAAAACAAAATTGAACTAAAAGGAGAAGGAGCCGAAAAAGTGGAAATTGTAAATAAAAACGGTGATCTTAAAATCCGTATGCCGCTGGATAAATTCCTGAAAGGTGAAGATGTTACAGCTATTATCTTTTTTAAAAATATCGAAAGTATTGAAGCCAGCGAAGGTGCTTATGTTTCCAGCGATGTGATGTTAAAAGGAGTGGATTTTGCTTTAAATGCGAATAAAGGCGGACAAATTAAGGTAGGATTAAACGTTAAGAAAGCTAGTATCCGTGCTACAACCGGTGGTATTGTAAAAGTTAACGGAAAAGCGGAAAATCAAGATATTGTGATCAATTCCGGTGGAATGGTTAGCGGTAAAACATTCGAAACGTCACAAACAACTGTAGCAGTAAATGCTGGTGGTGAAGCCGATGTTTTTGCAACCGATCTGGTTGATGCCAAAACAAGAGCAGGAGGAGACATTACCATTTACGGAAACCCTAAAAAAGTAAATCAAAAAACAATCGCCGGCGGAAATATTGACGTTATCAAAAAATAATTCCGTTTCTGATGAAACAAAATATAAAAACCTCGTCTTATAAACAGTCGGGGTTTATTTTTACCCTTACAGGATCACTTTTCGAATCGATTTGAAGACATCGATTCAAAGGGTATCGAAAATTTTAAACTATATTTGTAAATTAACATTGTAGTAACAATGTTTTTACGCTTATTCACCTTAAATACCTTTTCATGATTGACGATATTCTTACCGGAATTCCGTTAGGATTCTTTTTAAGTTTTATGATTGGGCCCGTCTTTTTTGTTCTTTTGGAAACCAGTATTACCAAAGGATTTCGTGCGGCCATGTCATTTGACGTTGGAGTAGTCTTAGGGGATATCGTTTTTATTGCTATTGCTTATTTTAGTAGTGTCCGACTTATTCAAAGCATTAAGGACGATCCGGCCTTATTTATTTTTGGCGGTATTCTGATGTTTACCTACGGAATGATTACTTTTTTAAAACTACGCAGACAAAGCAAAAATATAGACGAAGATGAAGAAGTAGTTGAACTGATCAAAAAAGATTACCTAAGCCTTTTTATAAAAGGGTTTCTACTCAATTTTATTAACATTGGTGTTCTCGGATTTTGGTTGGCTATTATTATTACTTTCGGTCCCAAACTGGATATGGAACCTTCCCGGATGTTAACGTTTTTCAGTGCTGTAATCGGTTCTTATTTTATTACCGATTTAGGTAAAATTATGTTAGCCAAACAACTTCGAAAAAAATTAACGCCTACAAACATCCTGAAAGTGAAAAAAGGAAGCAGTGTTTTATTAATTGTTTTCGGGCTTGTACTGATGTTCCAGGGATGGTTTCCGAAAGAGAAGGAATTCGTTAAAAATACACTGGAAAAAATCGAAGAGAAAAAATAAATCGAAAATAGTATCATAAAAAAAGAGCGGTTAAATAACCGCTCTTTTTGTTTCCTGAGGCATCGAGCGGATTCGAACCGCTGTGGACGGTTTTGCAGACCGCTGCCTAGCCTCTCGGCCACGATGCCAGTATTGTAGGGCGCAAACTTACTAAAATATTTTTAAAATCAAATTCAATTTTGACTTTTTATTGAACATATTTTATAATCCGCTCGTTTTCAATATTGTTTTAACTACGATATTCTTCCATTTGTACCGTTACGGCTTCAACATCACCTCCAATTGGCGGATTTAGTTTTGAAACAGCTACCGTAATTCTGGAAACCGAAGGAATTTCCTTAAAAATTCTGACAATAATCCGTTTGGCAACATGCTCTAATAATTTGGAACGAATTGCCATTTCCTCTCTTACAATCCGGTTAAGATGTACATAATCGACTGTATCTGCTAGTTCATCTGTATCCGATGGCTTTCTTAAATCGGTTTTTATTTCTAAATCTACACTGTAATCTGATCCGATTTTACTTTCTTCTACCAAACAACCGTGAAAAGAAAAAGTACGGATATTTTTTAACTTAATGATTCCCATTTTTTATTGTATTCGCTTATAGATTATTCCTTCGATCGATAAAAGTACGAATTTTTAAAACCAATCTGATAATAACCTCTTAAAGATATACCGACATAAACAACATTTTTGGTAAATTTGCCTTTCTAATTTTATTTTATGTCAACAAAAGAAAAATCATTAAATTTTATCGAACAAATCATTGAGGAAGATTTAAAAAATGGTTTATCTCAAGATAAATTGCGATTCCGTTTTCCGCCGGAACCAAATGGCTATTTACACATTGGCCATGCGAGTTCCATATGTTTAAATTTTGGATTAGGATTGGATTACCAGGCGCCGGTTAACCTGCGTTTTGATGATACCAACCCGGCTAAAGAAGAGCAGGAATACGTAGATGCAATTAAAAAAGACGTACAATGGTTAGGATATGAATGGGCTGAAGAATGTTATGCATCCGATTATTTTCAACAATTGTATGATTGGACAATCGAACTGATTAAAAAAGGAAAAGCTTATGTTGACAGTCAGTCTTCTGAAGAAATGGCGAAACAAAAAGGAACTCCTACACAACCGGGTGTTGACAGTCCGTATCGTAACCGATCTGTAGAAGAAAATCTGGATTTATTTGAAAGAATGAAAAACGGTGAATTCGAAGAAGGTACGCATATTTTACGTGCCAAAATCGATATGACTTCTACCAATATGCTAATGCGTGATCCGATCATGTATCGTATTTTACACAAACACCACCACAGAACCGGTGATAAATGGTGTATTTACCCGATGTATGACTGGGCGCATGGAGAAAGCGATTACATGGAGCAAATTTCACATTCTTTCTGTACGTTAGAGTTTTTACCGCACCGTGAATTATACGACTGGTTCCTTGATCAGATAATCGATACGACTTTAGTACGTCCGAAACAACGTGAATTTGCACGTAGAAATCTTTCACATACCGTTGTTAGTAAACGTAAATTACTACAATTGGTTCAGGAAGGTCATGTAAACGGATGGGATGATCCGAGAATGTCGACTATTTCCGGTATGCGAAGAAGAGGATATACACCAGTAGCTATTCGTAATTTTGCCGATACAATCGGTATTGCTAAACGCGATAACCTGATTGATGTATCTTTATTGGAATTCTGTGTTCGTGAAGATCTGAACAAAACAACTTCACGTGTTATGGCTGTATTAGATCCTGTTAAACTGGTTATCACTAATTATCCGGAAGGAAAAGAGGAGTGGCTGGAAGCAGAAAATAATCCGGAAGAAGAAGTAATGACCTATAGAAAAGTACCTTTTTCAAAAGAATTATACATTGAAAGAGAAGACTTTTTAGAAGAAGCAAACAGTAAATTTTTCCGTTTAACCCTTGGTAAAGAAGTACGTTTAAAAAATGCGTATATCATTAAAGGAGAGAGTGTTGTAAAAGATGCCGACGGAAATATTACTGAGATCCACGCTACTTATGATGAAGATAGTAGAAGCGGAAGCGGTACAGAAGCCAGTCAACGTAAAGTAAAAGGTACAATTCACTGGGTATCCATTCCTCATGCTATTGCAGCAGAAGTACGAATTTACGACCGTTTGTTTTCACATGAAAACCCGGACGGAAATAAAGATATTAATTTTAAAGAATTTTTAAATCCTAACTCATTGGAAATCATTACCGGATACGTGGAACCAAGCCTGAAAAGCGCGGTTGACGGCGACCGATTCCAATTCCAACGTTTAGGATATTTCTGTGTAGACCGCGATACTACCGCTGAAAAACTGGTTTTCAATAAAACCGTTGGCCTTCGCGATACATGGGCTAAATTAGAAAATAAAGAATAAAATCATGTTAGATCATTTTTTTGGAGAGCAGGCCGTTGCCAATGTATATTTATACTCGGCTCCGTTGCATATCATAATCATATTATTTGAAATGTTTTATAGCTATTCGCATAAGAAACATTTCTATAATACTAAAGATACGCTTACCAATATTTATATGGCTTGTCTGAACTATGGTTTGGATATTATAATGAAAGCTTTTGCTATTGGTGTAATGTTCTACTTCTATGAACACCGGATTTTCGACCTGGAATACAGCAGTGTATGGTATTGGGTAGGGGTTTTCCTTTTACAGGATTTCGCTTATTATGTACATCACTATGTCGATCATCACTCCAGAATGTTTTGGGCCGTTCACGTAACACACCATAACTCAGGCTATTTCAATATTACAACCGGATTCCGTTCGCCGGTATTACAACCTTTATACCGCTATTTGTTCTTTTCACCGATAGCATTTTTAGGTTTTAATCCGTGGCATATTATGGCGGCTTACGCTATTATTCAGATATACGGAACCTGGGTACATACCAAAACCGTTAAAAGTATGGGTATTTTAGAATGGATTTTGGTAACACCTTCTCATCATCGTGTGCACCATGCTTCAAACGCTCGTTACCTGGATCGAAATATGGGAATGGGATTGATTATCTGGGATCGTATTTTCGGAACTTTTGAAAAAGAAGATCCTAATTATGAAGAAGTACGTTTCGGATTGACTTCTGAAATAGAAGATAAAGGACCGCTTAATATTGTATTTCATGAATGGAAAGATATTTGGCGCGATGCTTCCCAACCCGGAATAAAATTTAGCGACCGATTAAAATATATTTTTTATCCGCCGGGATGGTCACATACCGGCGATTTTAAAACGTCTGCTAAACTTCGGGCCGAAGAAAAAGCAAATAGAAAATAATTATAAAGGACTTCTTTTTAGAAGTCTTTTTTTATTATATAAATATTCGATTAAAATTTAATTTTATATTTATAAAATCTATTAAAAATGACTTTATATAAAGACTTACAATTGATTATTTTTTTAAGGTAAATAGATTTTACATCTTATAAAAAAACAGATTATAAATCGCTTTAGATTTCGTTTTATTAAAAAACAAGTTTTTATTAACTACTTATTAACGTATTTATGAATATTAATTTCGTAAGTTTATAATTATTAATTTTTAAAAAGTGAGATTATGTCTAATAACACAGGTAACACATTATTGGCACTTTTAGCGGGAGCAGCTATCGGTGCTGGTGTCGGAATTCTATTTGCTCCGGATAAAGGATCAAAAACCAGAAGAAAAATTAAAGATGGTTTCGATAAAGAAAAAGACCACTTACGCGACAAGTTTAATGAGGCAACCCATAACCTCAAAAATAAATTCAGCAGAGCAAAAATGGATTTGGAAAGTGAATTTGATCATTTAGTTTCCAATGTCGATAATAAGACAGAAGATATTATTGCTACTCTGGAAAAAAAATTAGAAGATCTTAAAAAACAGCACGCTAAAGCAACCAAATAACAGGCTATGGCTTTTGAAAAATTAAAAGAAAATACCGAGCAGATTCAGGATAATGCAAAAGCATTGTTCGATAGCAACGTGGCTTATTATAAACTCTGGTTTTTTAAAGTCGCAATGAAGTCAACAACGATGATACTTAAAATTTTTCTTTTAAGTATTTTTCTGATGTTGATGGTACTTTTCTTATCTATTGCCGGTGCTTTTGCTTTAGGAAATATGATGGGTAGTTATGCCCTCGGTTTTTTAATTGTGGGTCTTATTTATTTGATTCTCTGTATAGTAGTTTACTATATCAAAGATAAAATAGTGGAAGGCCCGATTCTGGAAAAATTCTCCGAATTCTTTTTTAATGACTAATTATGGAAAAAAAGAAATATGCATCATACGATGAAATCAACCGTGAACTGGAAATTCTGAAAGTCCAAAAAGAATTGGATTACAGACGTCTGATATATGCGGTCGAAAAAACCCGTGATGATCTTACACCGGGAGTTCTTACTTCAGGCGTAGTACGTTCCATAGGTTCATTTTTTACGAAATCGGGAACCTTACAAAATTTACTGATCGGTTTTATTTTTAATCGGTTATTCAAATAAAAAAAGCGGCTTAATAGCCGCTTTTTTTATTATTATTCCGTTTCCGGTAAAGCTGTTGTATCAAAATGATCCGGTCGTTGGAAATCATCATGTGATTTCTTTTTACCCTGTGCTTTTTTCATCGCTTCACCTACCTGATTTGAAGCGGTAAACGAAGCTACCATGTTATTTAACATATCACTTCCGGCTTGTGGTGAATTCGGTAATAAAATCAAGTTAGAGTTTGTATCGGAACCGATTGCCTGTAGCGTATCATAATGTTGTGTTACAACAATCAAAGCAGAAGCTTCCTGTGAATTGATTCCTACTTTGTTTAATACATCCACACTTTCTACTAATCCGCGTGCAATTTCGCGACGCTGATCGGCAATACCCTGACCTTGTAAACGTTTACTTTCTGCTTCTGCTTTTGCTTTCGCTACAATACGGATTCGGCTCGCTTCTGCTTCATATTCGGCTGCCGTTTTTTCACGATCGGCCGCATTAATACGGTTCATTGCATTTTTAACCTGAATATCCGGATCAATATCTGTAATTAATGTATTGATTATATCATATCCGTAAGTCGTCATCGCCTCATTTAATTCACGTTTAACAGCGATTGCGATATCATCTTTTCTTTCAAAAACATCATCCAGTTTTAATTTCGGAACCTCGGCACGAACTACGTCAAATACATACGATGTAATCTGATCATGTGGATATTCCAATTTATAAAAGGCATCATATACTTTTTCCTGAATTACTTTAAACTGAACCGAAACTTTCATTTTAACGAATACGTTATCTTTTGTTTTCGTTTCAATAATTACATCCAATTGCTGAATTCTCAAATTTACTTTTCCTGCAATACGATCGATAACCGGAATTTTTAACTGTAAACCGGAATGACGAATGCTGTTGAACTTCCCAAAACGTTCCACAATCGCAGAACTTTGCTGTTTAACCGTAAAAAAGGAGGCTAAAAATAGAAATACGATAATAAAAATAATAACGTAACTAAACATAAAATGTAATTTTTAATGGTTTATTCGGTTAAGATACGAAATTCTATAAAAAAACCTCCTAAAAAGGAGGCTTCGTCTTTATAATGTACTAATCGCTTTCTGCAATCGGTTAATCGTTTCTTCTTTTCCGATCATTTCGACTATATCGAACAAATGCGGGCCTTTTAAGGCTCCTACAAGACTTAAACGGAACGGTTGCATCACTTTACCCATTCCAATCTCATTTTTCGTCATCCAGTCCTTTACAATCGTTTCTATGTTTGCTGATGTAAAATCGCCTATATTTTCTAATACGGAAATTAACTCCTGCATTATCGAACCGGTATCTTCTTTCCAGTTTTTGGATGCCTTTTCATCATAAGTAACCGGAGCTGTAAAAAAGTAATCCGATAATTCATATAGATCCGTTACAAAAGTAGCACGCTCTTTTACAAGACTCACCACTTTTTCAACATACGGACGCTCTTTGTTAATTTCTTTTTCTTTTAAAATTATATCGAATTTTTCAGCTAATGACGCATCAGATTGTTTTACAAGATAATGATGGTTAAACCATTTGTTCTTTTCCGGATCAAATTTTGCTCCTGCTTTATGAACACGGTTTAAATCAAATTTTGCTACTAATTCATCTAATGTGAATAACTCCTGATCGGTTCCGTCATTCCATCCTAATAAAGCCAGGAAATTAACAACCGCTTCCGGGAAGAATCCTTTTTCTCTGTAACCGGACGATTTTTCCTGTGTAACCGGATCGATCCAATCCAAAGGGAATACCGGAAATCCTAATTTATCACCATCACGTTTTGATAATTTTCCGTTTCCAACCGGTTTTAAAATCAAAGGTAAATGGGCGAATTTCGGTGCTTCCCAACCAAATGCTTTGTATAATAATTCATGTAAGGGTAGGGAAGGTAACCATTCTTCTCCACGGATCACATGTGATGTTTCCATTAAATGGTCATCTACAATATTCGCCAGGTGGTAAGTTGGCATACCATCACTTTTAAACAATACCTTATCATCTAATAAATTCGTTTCAAACTTGATATCGCCACGAATCATATCATTTAAATGTAATGTTTCATCTACCGGTGTTTTAAAACGGATAACATATTCTTCTCCGTTATTAATACGCTCTGCTACTTTTTCAGCAGAATGGGTAAGTGAATTATCCAGCTGTTGTCTAACCGTATGATTGTAAATGAATGTTTTACCTTGTTCTTCAGCCGATTTTCTTAAAGCATCCAGACTTTCTGCGGTATCAAAAGCATAATACGCCCAACCGTTATTGAGTAACAAATCAGCATATTCCTTATATAAAGGTTTACGTTCACTTTGACGGTACGGACCGAATTTTTCATTTTTACCGATGGTTTCATCCGGTGCTATACCCAACCACTCTAAAGCTTCCATAATATAAGCTTCTGCGCCGGGTACAAAACGGTTTTGATCGGTATCTTCAATACGCAGGTAAAATGTACCGCCGTTCTTCTTAGCAAATAAATAATTAAATAAAGCGGTTCTAACACCACCTATATGTAAAGGTCCTGTAGGACTGGGTGCAAATCGCACACGAACTGGCTTTGACATTTTTTAAAAATTTTACGCAAAGATACAATTATGCTACTTCCTATCGAATTATTTTACGGCATACTGTTTATAAATAGGTTCATTTATTGTTTATCCTATTTTAAAAGTATTTTTTATAATCATTACCGATAAAAATACCTTTGTATTATCAAATTGATAACATTCCGGAATAGCTATTATATTTAATACCGTTTATTAAAAATAAAAAATGATAATTCATCAACGTAAAAGACTGTTAATCAGTAAACTTTTTATCATTTTAACATTAAAAGTAAGCAATGTTAATACAATTTTACATTACGTTGATTTTCAGTTAATTAAAAATTAACATACATTGTTTATAACTTTAAATAGAAAATTATAAAAGATTTTTGGTTGTATCCGAAAATTTACTAATCCAAAACCGAAATGAGAAAACCAAATCTATTTTTTAAAATTTGTTTTTTACTTATCAAAAGTTAGTTGATAGTTATTAACAGAAATTAACAAGTAAACTTATTAATAAAAATTATTAAAACCAGTTTATCCACTATTGTTAATAACGTTTTAAAAAGTATTCATTTTAAATGGTTTATCGACAAACAACACTGTTAATAAACCGGTATAAAATTGTATAACTGGAAAACAATACTAAAATCAGAAAAGTTATTCTAACAATTAACAAGCTATAATAACAATCATTTTTTTTAAAATTTTAAAAGAATTCTTTTTTATTATTTTAATGTTTGTTAACAACTTCGTTCGCTTTCTTCTTTTCTCTTTCTTTCAATTGTCTTTGTTTCGATTATTTAATTCCGTTTGTCCTTCTGAAAAATAGTTAATAACGTTTCGATTAAAATTGTAATTTTATCGGTTATAAATAAATTTTGAGAATTTGGAAACAAGAGAACTGATATTTCTAAAGCTTGAAAACTTTATAAAGAAGTTTTACACAAATGAATTACTGAAAGGGATAATTCTTTTTATCGGTTTCGGATTACTGTATTTTATTGTCACGTTGCTCGTGGAACATTTCTTATGGTTGTCTCCGAAAGGTAGAACGGTATTGTTTTGGTTGTTCATACTTGTAGAAGTTTTCTTTTTACTTCGCTTTATCTTGTTTCCGTTGTTTAAACTTTTTAAATTACAGAAAGGCATCGACTATAGTCAGGCTTCTCTTATTATCGGTAATCACTTTACTGAGGTAAACGATAAACTGACTAATTTTTTACAGCTCTATAGTCAATCGGATAAATCGGAATTATTACTGGCTTCAATTGAACAAAAGGCAACTTCGTTAAACCCGGTTCCGTTTGGAAATGCAATTAATTTTAAGAAGAATGTCAAGTATCTTCCGTATGCTATTATTCCATTGTTGTGTTTAATATTTTTTATGGTTTCCGGAAATTCCAATCTGATTACGGAAAGCTTGGATCGGGTAGTACATTACAAAAAAGAATTTACACCTCCGGCTCCCTTTTCTTTTCAGATTTTGAATAAGGATTTAAAAGCGGAACAAGGTCAGGATTTTTTATTACAGGTAAAGACCAATGGAAGTGTTATACCTGAAAATGCGATGATTTCAGTAGGGAATGAAACGTATTATCTGGAAACGGTTAAACCTGGTGTTTTCAAATACCAATTTCAAAAATTAAATAAGAATACAGAATTCAAATTGGTTGCTAATGAAGTAGTTTCAAATACGTATCAGTTAAATGTGGTTGCTGTTCCTACTATTGCCAATTTTGAGATGATTCTGAATTATCCTGCTTATTTGGGTAAAAAATCAGAATTAATACAAGGTAGTGGTAATGCAATTGTACCTGAAGGAACAACTATCACCTGGAAAGTAAATGCTTTGGCTACCAGTAAAGTAGAATGGAAAGATGCTTTAGGAAGTAATATGTTTACTAAAAATGAAAACCTTTTCAATTTATCAAAAAAAATACTTCAAAATACAGAATACCAAATACTTACTTCAAATGAAAAAGTAACGGATCACGAAAAATTACAATATCAGATCACTACGGTTAAAGATCAGTTTCCTACAATTTCTGTACAATCGGCTCCGGATACTTTAAAGTTGAAAAAAAATATGGTTATTGGTCAGGTATCAGATGATTATGGACTTACCAAATTGTATGTTGTGTATTATCCTAAAGCCAAGCCAACCCAAATTTCAAAAGGTGCTATTCCGGTTAAGCGTGAAACATTTGATCAGTTTGTTTATACATTCCCTAACGGATTGAATATTGAACCGGGTGTTGACTATGATTACTACTTTGAGATTTTTGATAACGATGCCATTCATAATTTTAAAAGTTCAAAATCTACAGTGTTTTCACATCGTGAATTAACAGCTGATGAAAAAGAAGATAAGATTTTACAAGAGCAAAACAGTAATATCAACAGTCTTGAAAAATCAATAAAAAATCAGGATAAGCAATTATCGGAGCTGGATAAACTGCAAAAGCTCGGAAAAGAAAAAACAAATTTAGATTTTAAAGATCAGAAAAAAGTACAGGATTTTATCAATCGTCAAAAACAACAGGACGAAATGATGAAAGAGTTTTCTAAAAAGATGCAGGAGAATCTGGAACAATTCAACCCGGAAAAGAAAGATGATTTCAAAGAAGAGTTGATGCGCCGATTGGATAAAAATGAAAAAGAAATCGAAAAAAATGAAAAGCTTTTAAAAGAGTTAGAAGAGCTGACAAACAAATTAAAAGAAGACGAATTATTTGATAAAGTTGATAAGCTAAAGCAAAGTACTAAAGACCAATCGAAAAATTTAGAACAATTAGTTGAGCTGACGAAGCGTTTTTATGTTGAGAAAAAAGCTGAACAATTGGCTAACAAACTGGATAAGTTAGGTGATAAACAAGATAAACTTTCAGATAGTAACGACAATAATAAAAAAGATCAGGATAAAATCAATGAAGAGTTTTCTAAGTTACAGGAAGATTTACGGGAACTTGAAAAACAAAATAAGGATTTAAAAGATCCGATGGATATTCCTTCTGATAAAAAAGAAGAGCAGGGAATAAAAGAAGATATGAAAAATGCTTCTGATGAATTACAAAAACAGAATCAGTCAAAAGCAAAACCGAAACAAAAGTCAGCTTCTCAGAAAATGAAAAAGATGGCGCAAAAAATGCAGTCTTCAATGGAATCCGGTGAAATGGATCAGTTGGAAGAAGATGCTAAAATGTTGCGTCAGATTTTAGATAATTTATTAGCCTTTTCTTTTTCTCAGGAAAGCTTGATGAAAAATTTTAAATCATCAGGTGATCGCAGTTTAGGTTTTAATAAGCTATTAAAAAAACAACAGGATTTGAAGTTACAGTTCAAACATGTAGATGACAGTCTCTTTGCGATGTCGCTGCGTAATCCTAAAATCACTGAAATGATAACAAGTGAAGTAGGTAATGTTCATTACAACATTGATAAATCACTAACTAATTTTACGGATAATAATATCGGAAGAGGCGTTTCACATCAGCAATATACAATTACTTCTTCTAACAAACTGGCCGATTTTCTGAGTGATATTATGAATCAGATGCAAATGGAAATGCAGATGCAAATGTCCGGACAAGGAAAAGGAAAACCAAAACCGGGTAGTAGTGGTAGCGGAATGCAATTACCGGATATCATTAAAAAACAGGAAGGCCTAAGTGAAAAAATGAAAGAGGGAATGAAGAAAGGCGATAAACCCGGATCTGGTAAACCGGATAAAGGTGGAAAAGACGGCAAAGGAAATAAAGACGGTAAAGAAGGAAACGATGGTGAGGGTAATGATGAAGAAGGTGACGCCGGAAAAGTTTTAGAGATTTACAAAGAACAACAGCGTTTGCGTGAGGCTTTACAAAAAGCATTAGAAAAAGAAGGCATGGGCGGTAACGGACAAAATGCGTTACAGCAGATGAAAGATATTGAAAAGCAATTATTGAATAAAGGTTTTAAAAATGAAACGCTACAAAAGATGTTGAATCTTAAGCACGAACTATTAAAACTGGATAATGCGATTCAGCAACAGGGTGAGGAAAACAAAAGACAATCCCAAACAAATAAAAAAGATTTTAACGGTTCTGGTAATCAATTACCTGCTGCTTTAAAAGAATATTTAAATAGTGTTGAAATTTTAAATAGACAAAGCTTACCTTTGCGCCCAAATTTTAACCAGAAGGTTCAAAACTATTTTAAGAAGAATGATTAGTTTTAATTATGAAACCGATTTCTCTATTGAGAATGAAGAACAATTTGAAGATTGGATTGCTGCGGTAATTGAATCGGAAGGAAAGCACGAAGGAGAGATCAATTATATCTTTTGTGATGATGAATATTTGCATAAAATCAACGTTGAATATCTCGATCACGATACGCTTACAGATATTATTAGCTTCGATTACACTGTAGGAAACGAATTACACGGTGATATATTCGTTTCTATAGAAAGGGTGCGGGATAATGCAGCAGATTTTAAGGTTTCTTTTGATGATGAATTAAAAAGAGTGATGATTCACGGTATCTTACATTACTGTGGATATAAAGATAAATCGGAAAAGGATGAACTTTTAATGCGTTCAAAAGAAGATGAAAAGGTAGCAATGTTCCACGTGGAACGTTAAGCATCTTAAATCTTTTATAAAATTTCTATAGGTTTTTTTCTTCTGCGTAATTTTGCAGAATAATTTAAAGTAAAGAAACAGTAAAATGTTTCACGTGGAACAATGAGTTTATTTCAAGATAAATATGATGTAATCGTAGTAGGTGCCGGTCATGCAGGTTCCGAGGCAGCAGCCTCGGCCGCGAATATGGGATCGAAAACGCTATTGATTACAATGAGTTTGCAAAACATTGCTCAAATGTCGTGTAATCCGGCTATGGGTGGAATTGCAAAAGGACAAATCGTTCGGGAGATTGATGCATTGGGAGGTTACTCCGGAATTGTTTCGGATAAGACTGCGATCCAATTCAAGATGCTGAACAAATCAAAAGGTCCGGCCATGTGGTCTCCACGTGTGCAATCTGACCGTATGCGTTTCGCAGAAGAATGGAGAATGATGCTCGAACAAACTCCGAACCTGGATTTCTATCAGGAAATGGTGTCGGGAATTTTAACCGAAAACGGAAAGATAGTAGGAATTCGAACATCTCTCGGAATTGAAATTAAAGCCAAAACGGTAGTGTTGACAAACGGTACTTTTTTAAATGGTTTGATTCATATCGGAGAAAAACAATTCGGTGGAGGAAGAGCGGGTGAAAGTGCCGCTTTCGGTATTACAGAAGATTTAGTAAAATTAGGTTTTACTTCCGGTCGAATGAAAACCGGAACACCACCACGTGTTGACGGTCGTTCTCTGGATTATTCGAAAATGGAAATTCAACCGGGTGATGAAAATCCATCTAAATTTTCATATCTCGATGTAACAAAACCGTTGACGGTTCAAAAGCCGTGTCATATGACGTATACTTCGGAACTGGTTCACGATTTACTTCGTGAAGGTTTTGATCGTTCGCCAATGTTCAACGGACGAATTAAAAGTTTAGGCCCGCGCTATTGTCCGTCGATTGAAGATAAAATCAATCGATTTGCTGATAAAGAACGCCACCAGTTGTTTGTTGAACCGGAAGGATGGAATACGGTAGAAGTGTATGTAAATGGTTTTTCAACATCACTACCGGAAGATGTACAGTTTAAAGCATTGCGTTCTGTTGTCGGTTTTGAGAATGTGAAATTTTTCCGTCCGGGATATGCTATTGAATACGATTATTTCCCGCCAACGCAATTAAAGCATACTTTAGAAACAAAACTAATAGAAGGTTTATTTTTTGCCGGACAAATTAACGGTACAACAGGATATGAAGAAGCAGCTTCACAAGGTTTAATTGCCGGAATGAATGCTCACTTAAAAGCACAGGATAAAGATCCGTTTATTTTAAAACGTAATGAAGCTTACATCGGAGTGTTAATTGATGACTTAATTACAAAAGGAACTGAAGAACCGTATCGTATGTTTACATCACGTGCGGAATACAGAACTTTATTACGTCAGGATAATGCTGATTTCCGTTTAACACCAATGTCACATCAAGTCGGTTTAGCTACAGACGAACGTTTAAAAAGAATGGAGCAGAAGCAAAGTCAATCGGATGCTTTTGTTAACTTTTTTAAAGAAACAAGTGTAAAGGTAGCGGAAGCAAATCCTATTTTAGAATCTAAAGGGTCGGCACCAATTTCGCAACCGGATAAAATGTTTAAAGTATTTTCTCGTCCGCAATTGGATTTAAATGATATTTTAAAATTTGAAAAAGTTAAGGAATATGTAGCGGAACATGAATTGGATCAGGAAGTAATTGAACAAGCAGAAATTCAGGTAAAATATTCCGGCTATATTGAAAAAGAAAAAAATAACGCGGATAAATTAAATCGTTTGGAAGATGTTCGAATTCCGGAAAATTTCGATTACGATAAAATTAAATCGCTTTCTTTTGAAGCTAGAGAAAAATTAAAGAAAATTAAACCGATTTCTGTTTCACAGGCATCTCGTATCAGTGGTGTTTCACCAAGTGATGTTTCGGTTTTATTAGTTCATATGGGACGATAAATAGTTCAACATAATTAAAACAGCCAGGGTAAATTAATTATCTTTGGCTGTTTTTATTTTATGTTCCACGTGAAACTATGGCGCGAAGCCTTATAAATAAAGGAATCTTTTAAAAAATAATTTATTTACTGTCGATGGATTTTTTAAA
Source organism: Flavobacterium cerinum (assembly GCF_024496085.1). Taxonomy (NCBI): domain Bacteria; kingdom Pseudomonadati; phylum Bacteroidota; class Flavobacteriia; order Flavobacteriales; family Flavobacteriaceae; genus Flavobacterium; species Flavobacterium cerinum. The sequence continues at coordinate 795,023 of NZ_CP101751.1, forward strand.
CAATACCATTTATATAAAAGTAAAAGACCATTCCGTATCAAAAGAAAATTTTGAATTACTATTGGATGAAGAATTACAATTATTAAAAACAACGCCGCAACCCGGACCGGAAAAATTACCGTCTTATTACGAAAGCGATGATTATATTTCGCATACGGATGGTAAACGTTCTTTATTCGAAAAAGTATATCATATCATAAAAAGAAAAGCAATCCGGGATAAAGTAAAATTAATTACCTCTTTTCAATCGGAAAAAGGATCCCTTTTGGATATAGGAGCCGGAACAGGTGATTTTCTTTTAGAAGCAAAAAATCAAGGATGGAATACAATTGGGATAGAACCGAGTGAAAAAGCAAAAAATAGTGCCATCGGAAAAGGAATTGATTTTGCTGATAATTTAGAACAACTCGACAATAATTCTTTTGATGTGATTACAATGTGGCATGTTCTGGAACATGTACCGGATTTAGAAAATCAGATCGCAACTTTAAAACGATTATTAAAAAAGAACGGAACAATCATTATTGCCGTTCCGAATTATAAATCGTACGATGCAAAATATTACGGGGAATTTTGGGCCGCTTATGATGTACCGAGACACCTATGGCATTTTTCAAAAGTTGCAATTGAAAAACTTTTCGCCCGACAAAATATCCGACTGATAAAAATTAAACCAATGCTTTTTGATAGTTTTTATGTTTCACTTTTATCCGAAAAATACAAAAACGGAAAAATGAGTTTTATAAAGGGTTTTTGGATCGGATTATTATCAAATTGGAAAGCAAAACAGAATTTTGAGTATTCTTCCCATATTTACATCCTAAAAAATGAAGAAAAATCAAATTAAAAATAAATAATAAACGATCAGAGGGAAAAATAAGCTATCTATCGCTTAAAATTTAAAAGTCGCTTAAATCGCTTTATTTTAAGCCGTTTTTTATAAAGTTTTCTTATCGATTTTTTAAAATGATATAAAGAAATCTTATTTGATAAAAAAACGGCATAAAGCTTGTAATTGAAACTTTCATAGCTCCAACTTTTGGAACTTTAATACGAATTCTTATTTTTACAAAAAATTAAAAATCACAATTGATAAAATGAAAAAATCCTTTTTAATTATCGGACTTGCCCTGGCAATGTTTTCTTGCAACAACGGATCGACAACTGCAAGTTCAGGAACTAAAACAGCATATGTAGATACGGCTAAATTGATTGAAGAAAATCAGGAAGCAAAAGACATTGAGTCGAAATACAAAACCAAGTCGCAGGAAATGGGTAGAGAATTAGAAGGTGAAGCGAAACAATTCCAAAATGAAGCCGCTACTTTTCAAAGAGATGCTCAGGTAAAAGGTATGGCTTGGGCACAACAAAAAAGTGCAGAATTGCAAAAAAGAGAGCAACAATTGGGAATGAAACAACAAGCGATGTTGCAAACTTTACAACAGGAAAGCGGTAAAGAAATGGATTCTTTAGTTAAAAGAATTAAAGATTATATCAAAGATTACGGTAAGAAAAACAGTTACGAATATATCTACGGTACAGGTGATGCAGCATCTATCCTTTATGCAAAAGACGGTTTAGATATTACTGAAAAAATCAGCAAAGAACTAAATGACAAATACAAAGGTTCTGATAAAAAAGAAGAGCCTAAAGCTGAAGAAAAGAAATAATTTTAAAAAGCCTTCCTAGTGAAGGCTTTTTTATTGATAATCAGATAAATAATTGTATTTTTAGTTTTTAAACTCTACGCCATATGGAAACGGTTTCAAATGCAGCTGCTTATGTGCTGCGCTTTATTAATCAGACGCAGAAATCTATTTTTCTCACCGGAAAAGCCGGAACGGGTAAAACTACTTTACTACGAGAAATCATTTCAACCACACATAAAAATACAGTAGTAGTGGCACCAACCGGAATCGCTGCTTTAAATGCGGGTGGTGTAACGATACATTCGATGTTTCAATTACCGTTTGCCGCTTTTCTGCCCGATGAAAAAGCGGATCCGTATATATCAGAAAATTCTCGATTTGAAAATAGAAATACATTAAGCCGGCATTTTAAAATGAACGGAACCAAACGAGCGGTTATTCAGAATATGGAATTGCTTGTTATTGATGAAGTCAGTATGTTACGGGCTGATATTATGGATGCAATGGATTTTATGTTGCGTAAAGTCCGTAGAAATGAAACACCGTTCGGAGGAGTACAAGTTTTATTTATAGGAGATTTACTACAATTACCACCGATTATCAAGAATGAAGAATGGGCTGTTTTACAACGTTACTATCGCGGTAAATTCTTTTTTCATTCCCATGTTATCCAGCAAAATCCGCCGTTGTACATTGAACTGGATAAAATTTTCAGACAAACCGATTCCGATTTTATTTCGGTATTAAATAACCTGCGAAATAATACGGTTACAAACAATGACCTTGCAGTTTTAAATCAATATGTCCAGCCGGATTTTGATTTTAAAAAGAACCCCGGTTTTATTACGCTTACAACACATAATGCCAAAGCAGATACAATAAATACTGAAGCTCTGGAAGAACTGGAAGGGAAGGAATTTGTTTTTATGCCGGAAATAGTTGGCGATTTTCCCGATAAAATTTTCCCGGTCGATGAGCAACTAAAATTAAAAGTAGGTGCTCAGGTCATGTTTGTAAAAAACGATCTTTCTTTTGAAAAACAGTACTTTAACGGTAAAATGGGGGTTATTAAAAACATTTCAGCAAAAGAAATTTTCGTTCATTTTCCGGAAGAAAACAAAACCATCGAAGTTGAGCGGTACGAATGGAAAAACATCCGTTACTATGTCGATGAGATGACAAAAGAGATAGAAGAAGAAATTTTAGGGACATTTACGCACTATCCGATCAAGCTGGCTTGGGCTATAACGATCCATAAAAGTCAAGGATTGACCTTCGACAACGCTGCGCTTGATGTATCGCAGGTTTTTCTTCCCGGACAAGCCTATGTTGCTCTTTCGCGTTTACGTTCGTTAAAAGGGCTTATTTTGCTTTCTCCGATACATATGAATGGTATTTCCAATGATGCTGATGTAATGGACTATGCGCAAAGTAAGGTTTCTATGGACAAATTGGAAGGGACTTTAGCCAATGAAACCCGAATATTTTTATATAACTATTTGAAAGACAGTTTTAATTGGGACGAGCTGGCGAGAGAATGGAGCAAACACCAACAGACCTATTTGTCGGAAACAGGAAAATCAGTTAAATCACAGTCCAGAGTTTGGGCGCAACAACAGTCATTAGCGATACATGAATTGTTAGATCCGTCCCGAAAATTTATAGGGCAATTAGCAAAACTGTTCCAACAGGAAGAGGTCGATCTGGTTTTTATCGAAGAGCGAATTAATAAGGCTTTTGACTATTTTTTCCCGAAAATGGATGAATTGGTTTTTGAATTATATTGGAAAATAGAAGAAATAAAACGCCTGAAAAAAGTAAAATCGTTTTTTGAAGAATTATCCGAACTGGAAGAAATTCAGACAAATGTGATTTTACGATTACTAAAAGTAAAACTATTGATTCGTGCCGTACTGGAAAATAAAGAGATTTCGAAAGAAGTATTAGTATCGCCGCTATTGCAAAAATACAAACAGGATAAAATTGAAATCATCAAAGAAGCTTTACGTAAAAATGGCGTTACGCTTATTGAAGATGACGATGATATTGAACGCTATACATCGAAAAAGAAAAAGACAAAAGAACCTAAGAAATCTACGATCGAAGAGACATTGGAACTTTGGATGCAAAACCTATCAATCCCGGAAATTGCCCGTATCCGGAAACTTACCGTCGGAACAGTTTATACACATTTTTCAAAACTGATTCAAATGGAAGCAATCGAGATTTCGGATATTTTACCGCCGGAAAAAATAAACCGCCTGAAAGCGGCTTTCAAAGAATATGACGGCAGTGGATTAGGTGAAATTAAAGAAAAATACGATGACGAGTTTTCCTGGGATGAACTTCGTTTGTATAAAGCCGTCTTACAAAAAAATACCTGATGACATACCAGACAGGTTTCTAAAACCTGTCTGGTATAATATTTACAACCAGTAAACCGCTAAAATAGCCGGAATAAAATAAATTACAATTGTTCGGGCACCGTCGTAATCTTTAGCAATTCGCTGACCGAAAAGCAGGAAAAGTAAAGTAACACACGAAAAAGTAGCGCCATAATGACCGAAAGTAGTTACACCGTTCATTAACAGCTGCGCAATTCCGATTACACATAATGCACCGGCAATAACTTCCAGTACTAAAATTAAAAACAAGGATTGTGGAACCTGGTTTTTGATAAATGTCTGCGAAAAATGACCTTTTAGCCATTCTACATTTCCTTTCCAGTCCATGATTTTATCATAGCCGGATTGTAAAAAAGTGATGGCCAGAAAAGCCAAAATTAAAATTCCGAAAATTTCCGTATTCGTCATGGTTGTTTATTTTTTATGAATTAAACGAGTTAGTTTTATTGATAAGTCAGTCAGGATAATCTTCGCATTTCCATTGCGTTCGATATGATAAATGGCATCCGATAATTCCTTGAAAATTTCGTTAATATTGTTGCCGTTAACAAAAGGCGCAAAATTTTCCAGTTTAAATTTATCTACAGTTGGTTCAATGTAAACAAGACTGGGCGACTGATAATTTATAAGCAAAGCTTGTCGGAACATTTCAATACAGAAATGTAAAAACTGTTTTTGAGCTTCACGACCAATTCCGGCAATCGATTCACTCCAGGCAATAAGATCCTGAATAGCAGCAGCATTTCCTTTAGCGCGAAAAGCAGCGCGTACCCATTGTACAAACCAGGCTTCAAAAGGATAATCGTCTTCTTTTTTGTGCAATAATTGCAACGCTTTATTATAATTTCCCTGTGCCTGATGTGCGATTTTATAAGAAGCCTTTTCTTCCGTTTTTTCACGTGAAACCAAAGCTTCAGCGATAACACTTTCCGGAAGTCCTCCGAAATGCAATACCTGACAACGCGATAAAATCGTTTGAAGGATATCGTTTTCATTTTCGGTGATCAACAGGAAAACGGTTTTCTGAGGCGGCTCTTCCAATAATTTTAAAAGTTTGTTCGAAGTGGCGATATTCATCTTATCGGCCATCCAGATAATCATTACTTTATAACCACCTTCATACGCTTTTAGCGAAAGTGATTTAACAATTTCCTGTGCTTCGTCAACTCCGATCTGACCTTGTTTGTTTTGGATGCCAATAGTTTTATACCAATCAAAAAGACCGCCATAAGGAGTAGTGGTTACAAACTCCCGCCAGTATTTCATAAAGTTCGCACTAACCGGATGGCTCTTTACCTCATCGTTCGTTGAAACCGGAAAAACAAAGTGCAAATCCGGATGGGAAAAATGTTCAAATTTCAGATTACAAGCTTCATTTCCGGAAGTATTTTCTCCGTTTGCATTCGAACATAAAATATATTGGGCATAGGCAATCGCCATCGGAAGTGTACCCGATCCTTCTGGTCCGACAAAAAGCTGGGCATGAGGAATACGTCCGGAATCGGCACTTTTTGTAAGATGACTTTTAATGTGGGATTGACCTAATATTTCTGAAAATAGCATAGAGCAAATATAGAATAAAACGAGAACAGTTAAAACTGCTTTCACGATCACCTCAAAAAATGTATTATTTACCGCAATTATTTATCGCATAAATCAAATAAGCTTATTTTTGATTGGATAAACGTTAAAAAATGAAAAAGAAGATTTCTTTTTACGCGTACCATTTTTGCCTTTGCCTGTCATTTTTGATACTGCCGTATCTGTTGTCCTCGCAAACCAGTATTATCCGTATCCCGGATATTATTCACAATGGTCATGACCGGACGTACTTTTCGGTGTATGTCGGTTTGCTTATTTTTTTCTATGTTAACTATTACTATTTCATTCCGAAACTCTATTTTTCCAATAAAAAGACAATCTATTTTAGCTTGCTTTTTGTCTTTTTAATCGCCCTTCTTTTTACCTCTCATTTTTTTGATAAACCGGATATTGATCTTTTTAACATGGAAAAAATGGCGTATCCGAAACCGATGCCGCCACATGGTCCAAAACCGGATTTTTCACGTGGACCCATGATGGATAAACCAAATCAGCATTTTAATACGATTCTGGTATATTTGACAGGAACTTTAACAAGTCTTTTCCTAGCAATTAATAGAAGATTACAACATGTGGAACGGGATAAAATGCAAGCGGAAATCTCATTGTTAAAAGCACAGATTAATCCCCATTTTTTATTCAACACGCTTAACAGTATTTATGCATTGGCTATTCGGAAAGATAATCGAACGGCAGATGCCATTGTTCAACTTTCGGAGCTGATGCGCTATATTATCCGGGATGCCCATGATGATACGATTGTATTGGAAAAAGAATTAAATTACATCAACAACTATATCGAATTGCAACGCTCTCGTTTAGGAAATACGGTGAAGATCGATTATGAAACGATTGGCAATAACTATGATCAAAAAATAGCACCGTTAATTTTGATATCGTTTATTGAAAATGCCTTTAAGCACGGTGTAAATCCGGATGAAAATTCTGAAATCCGGATTAAAATAGAAATTGAAACACAACAGTTACAATTGTTGGTTTATAATAAAAAAGTAACATCCGTTCAAACGGAAAAAGGAATGGGACTGCAAAATACGATGGAACGATTGGAACGGCTTTATCCGAACCGGTACCAATTGAAAATTGACGAAACAAATGAAAATTATACAACGCTCCTAACAATCGAATTATGATAAATGCTATAGCACTTGATGATGAACCGCCTGCTTTAGATGTATTGCAAAGTTTTTGTGATCAGACAGATGGCATCGACTTAAAAAAAACATTTACCCGATCGGAGGAAGCATTAAAATACCTGAAAAAATATCCGACTGATTTACTGTTTCTGGATATCAATATGCCGTCAATTTCCGGAATTGATTTTTTTAAAAAAGTACCGCATAAAATCTGTGTCATTTTTACAACGGCCTATTCCGAATTTGCAGTCGAAGGTTTTAATCTTAATGCTACGGATTATCTGCTGAAACCATTCTCGTTTTCACGATTCGAACAAGCAGTTGAAAAGGCAAAAAACCAACTGGCTCAGGATAATAAAAACGGAAATACCGATCAGCAATTCCTTTTTATCCGGGCAGATTACAGTTTGATCAAAATACCAGTAGCCGATATTGTATTTATTGAAGGGCTCGATGATTATTTGAAGATTCACATTCACAATCAAAAAACCGTTGTCGCCCGAATGACCATGAAAGCGATATTGGAAAAATTACCGCAACAGGAATTTTTCAGAGTCCATCGTTCGTTTATTGTACCGTTATCCAAAATTGACCGGGTTAAAAGTAAAATCATTTATATCGAAAATGAAGAAATACCGGTTAGCGCGACTTACGAATCGGAATTTTTTAAAATGTTGGAAAACAGATAATAATGGCAAATTTTACACAACAACAGGCGCAAATCTATAAAGCGCATCTCCGAGGTCATTTTGAAACCGATAGCCATCGTTGTCTGGCCACTTTTAATTTTGAAACATATCAGGAGGAAAGCCGGAAACCGTATAAAAAACTTCAGCTTCTAAACGAAGAAGTACTGGCGGCGAAAATAACAATTCAGGAAACTGTCGATCAAGTAACAGGAATTCTTCTTATTCCGTTAATCGGAGCAATTGATTGTATAACGGGAACTGAGTCTTATTTTATCACTGTCGGACAATGTTTCTTTTTTACAGCACAAGCCGGTGGATCATTTGCCATACAGAATCCTTATGAAAAGGAGCAGGTAAATTATCTTCAAATCCGGATAAAGCTGACAGATGTGATACCGGATAAAAAAGTATATTCTTTTGATTTGAGTCATAAAAATGAAATGATTCCAACAATTCAGAATCCGGAATTTTCGTTCCGTATCGGAATGTATACAGCGCGGGCGGAAGATTCGTATCAACCTGAAAATAAAAGCAACGGTATTTTTGCCTTGGTACTAAACGGTGCTTTTGAATTTCAAAATCGTCTAATTGAAGACCGTGACGGACTCGCGATTGATGCTACAGAAACAATTGAATTCGAATCTCTTACTGAAAATAGCATCCTGTTGCTTTTAGAAATGTAGCCTTAAAATAGCTTTTACCGCAAAATAAAAACAGTTTACCTCATTTTTTTGGCTTTCCCTGTTAACAAATTTAATTTTGATTAAAGAAAAAGCTAAAAACGTAATGGAAAGAAAAGTATTTTTAAAAAACAGTTTGGGTTTCCTGGGAATGGTAGCCACAGCACCATCGCTTTTGCGTGCTATGGGTTCCGAAAATAGTATGCCCGAAGCAACCGAAGCATTGGCTTGTAGTGTGACCAATAGTGAAACGGCTGGTCCTTTTCCTACAATTTCACCGGCTTCATGGGTACGTACCAACATTGTGGGCGACAGAACCGGTGTTCCGTTTACCATCAATATTGCAATAAAAAATGTGAACGGAAACTGTAATGCTTTTTCCGGTGCCATAGTTGATATCTGGCATTGTGATAAAGATGGAAACTATTCGGAATATGGCGGAACCGGTATGCAACCGACCAATTATACAACCAACCACTTTTTAAGAGGAAGACAAACTACTGATGCTAACGGACTGGTTAGTTATACTTCAATCTTTCCGGGATGGTATACCGGAAGAGCCACGCATATACATGTTCATATCTATAATGCGTCCGGCACTTCTTTACTGATTACTCAAATCGCTTTCCCGGAAGGATCGAATAGTGCTGTCGTTCAGGTTAATTCGGCAACAAGCTATGGCTATACCAAAGGAATGTCGGGTTATACATACAATGCAACGGATAATGTTTTTTCAGATGGTGTGAGTAATGAGCTTGGCGCTGTTACCGGTAGTATTGCCGAAGGATTTACACTTTCGCATACCATTTTTGTGAACGGTCCGACGCTCGGTATCAATGATGTTGCGACAGCAGAATTTCAATTAAGTCAGAATTTTCCGAATCCATTTACAGACAGTACCAAAATTCCATTGGTTCTGAATTCCTATTCGAAAGTAAAAATGGAATTATATGATCTTACCGGCAGGCATATCGATACGCCGATTAATGACGAATTCCCGGCCGGAACCAATTACCTGTTATTTAGTAGAAACAACCTGAGTAGCGGTTATTATATTTACAGAGTTATAATAGAAAATGAAAACGGTGTTTTCACAGAAAGTAAAAAAATGATAATCCAATAAATGTTTCAGGTTGATAAAAGAAGATACATTTTTCGTATCTTCTTTTTGTTTTAAAACGATGCCAAATGATGCCATTTTCTAAAATCAGACTCGCTTTCCGATTGGTAATTGACAGTAGTACTACGATTACCTGGCAAAAATATGTTTTTGAAGATACCTATCGGGAATACCTGATGCAACACCAATTATACAATTCGGCTGAAAATCCGAAACCGACTTTCCGGGAATTACTACATGAAAACGAAAAAGCGGAAAAATTACATTTTCTGACCGGAATTGCTGCCGAACCCTATATCAATCAGCTAAAAGGAAATATTTACCAGCTTCCGGATGCTCTCGGAAATTCCTATCTGCCGTTTGTAAATTATAAACTGGATATTGTCAATACAGACATCAATGACAGTTCCCGACATAAAATCGGAATCACATTTTATACACCGTTGTTGGTATTGATTGACCGTATTGACGACCATTATCTTTTGTCAAAAAACACCGATTCAACGTCACAATGGGAAATCCTGTCGTTTCCCGTGCATCCTAATCTTGCAATCTGTTATCTTGAAAAAACAGATCATTAACCTGTATTTTCCGTTCTTTCAAAAATCATTTCTGTATTTAAAATGAAATTTAGGGCTCGATAAATAAATATTACGCAGTCAGCAGCCCTAATTTTTTAAGTAAAACACAAAAAACAGCATAAAAAATAAAAATATTATATTTGTGGATTATTAAATAAACAATCAACAAAAATATACGAAATGAAAACCCTGAACGATTTTAATTTTAAAGATAAGAAAGCCATTATCCGTGTCGATTTTAATGTACCGCTTAATGAAAATTTTGAAGTAACTGACGCTACGCGAATTGAAGCTGCAAAACCAACTATCGATAAAATTTTAAAAGAGGGTGGAAGTGTTATTCTGATGTCACACTTAGGACGTCCGAAAGGCGTGGAAGAAAAATATTCCTTAAAACACATTGTAGCAAAAACAGCAGAAGTTCTCGGAGTTCCGGTAACGTTTGCATCGGATTGTATCGGAACGATTGCCGAAAATGCTGCCGCTAATTTAAAACCGGGTGAAGTGTTATTACTGGAAAACCTGCGTTTTTATGCCGAAGAAGAAAAAGGAGATGTGGAGTTTGCTAAAAAACTGGCGGCTTTAGGTGATATTTACGTAAATGATGCTTTCGGAACAGCTCACAGAGCACATGCTTCTACAACGATTATCGCTCAGTTTTTCCCGGAAAACAAATGCTTCGGTTATTTATTGGCTAAGGAAATCGAAAGTCTGAATAAAGTATTAAACCATGCTGAAAGACCTGTAACTGCGGTTTTGGGTGGTTCTAAAGTTTCTTCTAAAATTACCGTAATTGAAAATATCCTGGATAAAATCGACCATATGATTATCGGCGGAGGAATGACCTTTACCTTTATCAAAGCACTTGGCGGTCATATCGGAAATTCAATCTGTGAAGATGATAAACTGGAGTTGGCATTGGAAATTATGGAAAAAGCAAAAGCTAAAAATGTACAAATCCACCTTCCGGTTGATGTAGTGGCTGCCGATGCATTTTCGAATGAAGCGAATACACAAATCGTTGATGTTAATAATATTCCGGACGGATGGCAAGGACTTGACGTTGGTCCGAAATCATTAGAAGCGTTAAAAGACGTAATTAAAAATTCAAAAACAATCTTATGGAATGGTCCGTTGGGCGTTTTTGAATTGGAAAAATTTGCAGAAGGAACCATCACATTAGGAAACTTTATTGCTGAAGCAACTAAAAACGGAGCGTTTTCACTTGTTGGAGGAGGCGATTCGGTTGCCGCTGTAAAACAGTTCGGATTAGAACCGAAAATGAGTTATGTTTCTACTGGTGGCGGGGCAATGCTGGAAATGCTGGAAGGAAAAACACTTCCCGGAATTGCCGCTATTTTGGAATAAATTTCCATTTTTAACAATATTTAAACAAAATATAAGTTATAAGCTATTATGTTTGCATGGCTTGCATAAGAAATTGAATTGTAATATGTTATAAGATAGAATGTATGGATAATAAAAAAATATTGTCTTTATTTTTAGGCTTAATCAGCCTGGGCGCGATGGCTCAGGAGACAGCCCAAAATGAAGTCCCGGCTAAACCGGAAATTAAAATGTCCTATCTGGACTCCCTCAAATCGACCTTCGTAAAATATGAAACCAGTGCCTGCATTGATGAAATGTGGTTGAAAGAACTAAGCAATCAGGACTTGTTTACAGATATGGAGTCGGATATTTCCAAAGTAAACATTGACCAGGAAGTATCTTACGATTTACCGACAGATGTGCTTAAAGAACGTTTAAGACGATTGGATGAGAAATCACCTTTCAACATCGAATACAATCAGGCTCTTGAAAATGTGATAAAAGCATTCCTGAAAAACCGACCAAAGGCTTTTGAAAGAATGATGGCGATATCGGAGTATTATTTCCCGATGTTTGAAGAGCGTCTTGCAAAATACAATATCCCGCTGGAAGTGAAATATTTAGCCATAGTGGAATCGGCTTTAAACCCGAAAGCAAAATCAAGAGTGGGTGCTACCGGATTATGGCAGTTTATGTATGCTACCGGAAAACAATATAACCTGGAAGTAAATTCATATGTTGATGAGCGTAGCGATCCTTTGAAAGCAACGGAAGCAGCATGTCAGTATTTATCAACGATGTATGGTATTTTCGGCGATTGGGATCTGGTTTTGGCATCCTATAATACCGGACCGGGTAACGTTGCAAAAGCAATCCGCCGATCGGGAGGAATGACAAACTACTGGAATATCCGTAAATACATGCACAAGGAAACACAAGGTTATTTACCGGCTTTCCTGGCTACGATGTATATCTACGAATACAGAAAAGAACACGGTATCGTTCCGAAAAAAGCACCGATGACGTATTTTGAAACCGATACGTTGATGGTAAAACAACAAATGTCGTTTAAACAACTTTCAGATTTATTAGACGTACCGGTAGAACAATTGCGATTATTAAACCCGATTTATAAACTGGATGTTGTTCCTTATGTAACGGATAAAGCGCATTTTATCCGTTTACCAAAACAAAAAGCAGGAATGTTTGTTTCGAATGAGGATAAGATTTATGCTTATTTGAAATACGAAGAAGACAAACGCGAAAAACCGTTTACATCGATTCGTAAAGATATGATTGCGCAGCGAACAGCAAACGGAACCCGAAAAGATTCGGCTGTAGCGATTGTAGAAGATTATCCGATGAAGTCGGTTAAGAAAACGAAAATCAAATATTATACTGTAAAACGCGGGGATAACCTTTCGGAAATTTCTTCAAAAAACAATGTGACTATTGCTGAGTTGAAGAAATGGAATAAACTGAAAAAGAATACAGTTAATGCCGGACAAAAATTAAAGATCGAATACGATACCAATGTTATGGTAGCTGATCGATCGGCAGCTAAAAAGAAAGCTCCTGAACCGAAAATTGCAGAACCGAAAATTGTTGAGCCAAAAGCCGGTGAAAATGATTTATATGTTGTTCAAAAAGGAGATAACCTAACGGCTATCGCTGAAAAACACAAAGTAAGTATTGATCAGTTGAAAGACTGGAACAATATGGAGAGCAATGAAATCCAGGCCGGCCAAAAGCTAACGATTCAGGAACCGGCTAAGGAAACCGTAGCGGTTGTGGAAAAAGAAGTAAAAAAAGAAATTATAAATAGAGATTCCAGTAAAGAACGCAATTACAACAAAGAAAGAATGTATGTTGTTCAAAAAGGGGATTCACTGTTTAGTATCGCTAAAAAACATCCGGGGATAACCGTTGCCGAAATAAAAAAATGGAATAATATCGATAACGAAAATATCAAACCGGGAATGAAACTTAAAATAAACGGATAGTTATTCGTCCTCAAAAAAATCTGTGAAAAAAGCAATCTTTTTTGCAATACTCTTACCAATGCTTTCTCTTGTTTCCTGTAAAGACAGATCGAAACAAGGGGAAGCATTTTTGCCTGAATCAAAAGGAAATAGCAATGAAATAGCAATTGTAATTGATGATGTGTTATGGAGTGGAGAAGTAGGTGACAGTCTACGTAAAAAACTAGCCTATCCTATTGACGGATTGCCGCAGGAAGAACCGATTTTCACGATTAACCAGTATTCGCCCCGAATTTTTGAAGGTGCCGTAACTCAAAGCCGAAATATCATTGTGGTATCCAAAGGACTCAATAAGGAGTTCAAACACGTTGAAAACAAATATGCTAAACCGCAAAATGTTTTCTATCTCACCGGTTATTCCGTTCACGAAATTCTGGATCTGATCGAAACTCATACCGAAACACTGACTTCGATCATTAAGTTTTCGGAAATCCATTATGTCCAGGGAAAAATTGAGAAAGCCCGACTTAAGGATGATAAGCTTCGCGGTGTTTTTATGATTAATATTGAGATTCCGGATACGTACCGCTATGCCGATGAAAAAGAATATTTTTACTGGATAAAAAAAGACATCCCTTCCGGTAGTTCCAGTCTCCTGGTCTATCAGGTTCCGATTTCACAGATTGAAAAGAACAATGATATTGTGGGGAATATCGTAAAAGTTCGCGATTCTGTCGGCGCTTTATATATTCGCGGTACGATGGAACATTCATCCATGATTACAGAAGAAGGTTATTCGCCCTATTTTATGAGTACGCGTATCGATGGGAAACCGGCCTATGAAACCAAAGGAACATGGGAACTTCAAAACAACTTTATGAGTGGTCCTTTTCTGAATTATGCGATTCGCGATGAAAAAAACCATCGTTACCTTATCCTCGAAGGATTTGTTTATGATCCGTCTAATGCAAAAAGGGATCTGGTTTTTGAACTGGAAGCAATCATGAAATCGGTACATATTCTACACTAATTTTTTTAAACCATACAGAAATGAATTTAAAATTCGAAATAAAGCGATTTAACGAACTTTCGCTGGGCGAACTGTATTCGATATTACAACTGCGTTCAGAAATCTTTGTAGTGGAGCAGGATTGCGTTTATCAGGATATTGACGGTAAAGACGAGAAAGCATTGCACGTAATCGGAACTTTTAACGGTGAAGTAGTGGCTTATTGCCGTTTATTTCAATCCGGCGATTATTTTCAAAATGCAGCATCGATCGGTAGAGTAGTGGTGAAACAAACGTATCGTGACCGTAAATGGGGACATGACCTTATCAGTGAAGCTAAAAAAGGAATTGAAACGTATTACGGAACAGATAAAATAACGATCTCAGCACAATTGTACCTGAAACGATTTTACGAATCACACGGATTTGTTAAGGCTTCGGAGGAATACCTGGAAGATAATATTCCGCATATTGAAATGCGGATCGAATAAACTTAAATTTTTGTAATCACTAATTCTACACGACGGTCCTGATCCGGGCCGTTTCCTAGTGGTTGTGTATTCCCGTAACCTTTAAACGTCATTCGTTTTTTGTCTATTTTTTTCTGAATCAGAAATTTATACACTGCCTGAGCCCGGTTATGGGATAACATTCTTTTTTTGGTGTCTTTGTCGATAGCTTCTTTCTGGAATGTTGGCGTACAACAAATATGCCCCTGAATTTCGAATTCCAGATTTTTATATTTGTGAAGTAGTTTAGCAACCCGCTCCAATTCGTTTTTGGATTTCAACGTTAAACGGCTACTGCCTTTGTCAAAAAGAATTTTCTCAAGGTAAATCCGGTCACCGACAATCATGTCTGCTTTAATGGTTGAATGAATGCCCGGTATCGGTTTCGGCGGTACGGGTTTAAAGTTCATTACAACGTCAACACGTCTGTTTTTCTGACGTACTTCTGGAAGATTGTCTACAATATCATCATCAATTAAAACGCGGCCTTTGCCTTCAATTGTTACGATAATCTTGTTTTTAATTCCCTTTTCAATCAACTTGCTTTTGATCGTATTAGCACGGTTATTCGACAGCTTATAATTATAGGCATCTTTACCGCGATCATCGCAATATCCGTAAATCTGAATGCTTTCGACACGGGAAGTATCAATCGCTTTTACGAACGCAACAACATCATTGGCCTGTTTTTCTTCCAGATTGTACTTGTCAAATACAAAATACACGGAGTGAACGACTTCTTCCTGAGCTTTCAGGAATTGTGTGGTCAGCAATAAAAGAAAAACAAGCGCAATACGTTTCATATTCAAATGTTATTTTCGGTCTTTAATTCGGGTAAGGCTTATATCTTCCGGCGGATGAATTACAATCGGGTATTGTTCGATTTTTACAGAACTACTATCCAATCCGAAAGCTTGTTCTTCTGAAAGACTGATCTTTTTCAGGAAGAAATAAATATCCAGGATAATACGTTGGTACCAAGGGAAATCATTGTCATAAGACATGAATTTTTCGATCAGTACAAATTTAAAATCACCCAATACATTGTTTCGGTTTAACGATTCATAACGACTGGTAATATCTACTTCTCCGTTTTTAACCATATCCTGAACTACTTTTTTAAACAGCAGGTTAATACGCGGTGCTACCCGGAATCCAAGATAAAAATCAACACGGATAATATCATCTTTCACTATTTCGCGAACGCGGTATTCCATTTCATAGGGTTCATCGACTACATTTACGTGAATCATCCAGTAAATATCCGCTCGCTTAGGGCGTTTCTGCAAGATAGAATAAATAATTTTAGATTCTACCTCATCACCGTGGCTGGCATTGGTCATATAAACCAAATGCGTGGCATATTTTGGAATCGAAAGATCATTACTCAATTCGGAAATGACATTCTTGAATTTGTCGATTTTAACGAATTCGGTATAATCTTTTCGGATCTTTTTAGCGGTAAACCATGCAATCATTATAATAGCAAGCAATCCGGCGATAAATACGGATACATAACCACCGTGCGGGAATTTTTCAATGTTTGCCAGGAAGAACGAAATCTCAATTGTAAGATATAGCGCGATAACCAGAACGATAAAAATCGGATTATAACGTTTTAGGACCATATAGAAGCCTAATAAAATAGTGGTCATGATCATACACATCACAATGGCAAGTCCGTATGCCGCTTCCATGTTTCCGGATTCTTCAAAATGAACAACGATAAATACACACCCGATAAATAACAACCAGTTAATCGAAGGGATATATAATTGTCCTTTTAATTCCGTTGGATATTTGATACGTACTTTCGGCCATAAGTTCAGACGCATAGCCTCACTGATCAATGTAAAAGATCCGCTGATTAATGCTTGAGATGCAATAACCGCAGCCATAGTAGCGATAGCGATTCCGAAAGGTAAAAACCAATCCGGCATAACCAGATAAAACGGGTTTCCGGGATTACTGGCGTTTCCGCTTAATTCAACCAATGTGCTTCCGGTATTTGAAATCAGGTAAGCACCTTGTCCGAAATAGTTCAGTACCAGCATACTTTTTACAAAAATCCAGCTGATACGGATATTTTTAATTCCACAATGTCCCAAGTCACTATATAGCGCTTCAGCTCCTGTGGTACAAAGGAATACATAACCTAAAACATAAAATCCCTCGTGGTGTATTTTTAATAAATGAAACGCATAATAGGGATTAATCGCTTTTAAAACGGAAACATTTCCTAATAAGTGAATAACGCCCAATGTTCCTAACATTCCGAACCAAAGCAGCATTAAAGGGCCGAAGAATTTTCCGACCAGTTTGGTTCCGAAACGCTGAATAAAGAACAATACAAACAGAATTCCGATTACGATCGGTATGGTGTTCAGTTCCGGATTATAGGTCCGAAGTCCTTCAATGGCTGATGATACGGAAATGGGAGGAGTTATAATACCATCGGCGAGCAAGGCACTTCCTCCGAGAATGGCCGGCACGATTAGCCAACGCTTTTTGAGTTTTTTAACCAGTGTATAAAGAGAGAAAATTCCTCCCTCGCCTTTATTGTCGGCACGTAAAGTAAGAATTACGTATTTAAAGGTTGTCTGAATGGTCAGTGTCCAGAAAATACAGGAAATCGCACCAAGTACTACATCCGGATCAATAGCCTGTTTGCCGACTATGGCTTTCATTACGTATAATGGAGAAGTTCCGATATCTCCATAAATAATTCCTAATGTGACAATTAGACCACCTAAAGTCACTTTGTTAAGGTGGTTACTGCTGTGTGTAGAACTCACGATGTGAAATATTTTAAATCACAAAATTATCATAAAAAACGAAAGTCATACACAATTCTTACGAAAATTAATTTTTAAGGATTTTATTGTATTCTACCGTATTATTCAATAAAGATTGCGCTTTTGTTATCTCAACATTACTTTTTGTATAATATTGATACAAACCTTCTTTATATTGATAGCGTTTTATGATTTCGTCGATGATAATTTTTCTGATTTCAGCTTTGTTTTTGTCGAGCTCTTTTTCTTCACTTCGTTGTAAAGCAGCTAGTAATTGCTGGTATTCGGTATTGATGCTTTCTTCTATTTTTTCTTTTTTGGCTGTAGCCAATGTGTTTTTTAAGGCCAATTCCGTTTCCGTATCGAATTCAAATTTTTCTTTTTTCAGATAGGCTTTAAAATCAGCAAAGTCGGTATCGGAAAAATTCGGAATATTGGTTCCCAGATTTGGATTTTTGTAATAATACTGCGTTACATAATTAAAAATACCGTCGTTTTTCAATAAAGCATCAGCAATTGTACTGGTTTTGGTTTCAGCCAGTTCAATGTCCGGTTGAATACCGCCACCATCGTATACCGTACGTCCCTTACGGGTTTTAAAAGCATTATACTGACTGGCATCGGTGCGGATTGCTTTTCCGTTTTTATCTTTTTTAGAATAATCAAGTGCCTGAATACACCGACCGGAAGGAGTATAATATCTTGATATGGTCACTTTAACCTGAGTTCCGTAAGTTAAATCCAACGGACGTTGAACCAAACCTTTTCCGAAACTTCTGGCGCCGACAATCACAGCTCTGTCGAGATCCTGTAGCGCTCCGGCTACAATTTCAGAGGCAGAAGCACTTTTTCCGTCGACTAAAACCGCTAACGGAATTGTCAGATCAACCGGTGTTTTTTGGGTTTTATAACTGTTATTATGTTTTTCAATTTTCGATTTTGTAGTTACAATCACCTCATTTTGCGGAACAAATAAATTACAGATATTCACAGCTTCATGAAGTAAACCACCCGGATTTCCGCGTAAGTCCAGAATAATTCGGGTTGCTCCCTGACTTTTTAATTTTTCCAATGCTTCTTTGGTTTCAGCGGAAGCTTTGGCATTAAATTGTGACAGTACAATATAACCGGTGGTTTTGTCATTTAGCAAGGCATAAAAAGGAACTGCTTTGATTTCTACCTCATCCAATACTATTTGGGTATTCATCATTTTGCCCTGACGACGGTATTGTACATCAATCTTGGAATTTTTTGCACCTTTCAGTAATTGGGCGGCATCGTCTTTAAAATCAACCAGATTCACATCACCGATCTGAACAATTTCATCACCGGCTTTTAAACCGGCTTTATCGGCCGGAAAGTTTTTATACGGTTCCCGGATAATCAAACGACCTTCTTTACGACTGATATAGGCTCCGATTCCGGTATATTCTCCTGTGGAATTGATTTTGAATTTAGCGACATCCTGTTCGTTAAAATAAACCGTATACGGATCAAGATCCATCAACATGTTTTTAATGGCTTTGTCCATCAGATCTGCCGGATTGGTCTCGTCGACATAATTCTGATTTACGGTTTTAAAAAGAGTAGTAAAAATTTCAATTTGTTTGGCAATTTCAAAAAAGTCATCTCGGAAACTGGCTCCAACAAACAAAAAACCTCCTGCAACGACAGGAATGATATATCTTTTTTTAAAGTGATGTAACATTTTTAAGCTGTTTTTTTCTTATATCTTTTGCGCAGATAGATCAAAAGTAACACGAAAATAAGGATAAATGGCCAAACTTGCAGTAAGTCAAGGAAGAAAGTTGAAATCCCGAAAAATCCTTCTTTAAATGAGTTCCACATTTTACCGCCATAGGAAACGGTTGCGCCGCTTTCGGAGGCATTACGGGTATACATTTCAATATGAATCGTACTCAGGGCAACACGACTCTGAAGGTATTTTAACCGGCCTTCTATTGATTCAATTTCTTCACGAACTGTCGCTAGTCCTTTTTCGATTTCCAATATTTCAGAAACTTTTGTGGCTTTGTTTAGCAAGTCCAGATAGCGTTTTTCCAATGTTTTTTTCGTGTTGACACGCGATTCGATATCGATATATTCTTCGGTCACGTCATCGGATGAAATTTCTTTGCGATCAAAATGAGAAACACCTTTGCTGATATCGTTGATAAACGTATCAAAAGCCGTATTCGGAATACGAACGGTTAAGTCCCGATAAGCAGAACTGTTGTTTTTTCCTGTAACATCGTTTTGTATTGTCGCTTTATATTTTATAACCGCTTTCTGTATGTCGGCATAAGATTGGTTGAGATCAGACGTTTCAAACCGAAGATTAGCATTTTTAATGATTTTGGATTCGATTACCGTTTCCGAACCGCCGCTATTCGATTGCGTAGCATCAGCCGCCGCTTCGGCAACCATTCCTTCTTCCGGTAACACTACGGATTCGACTATAGCGTGATTTTCAGAATGTTCGTTTTTACAACCAACAATAAGAAGCAATACGGATAATGCAAGGATAATTTTTTTCATAGGTCACCATTATTTTAGTTACAACGTGGAATTACTTTTAAAAGTACAAATTGTAAAAATAGGATGACTTTGAAAAAGAAGAATTTAATTAAATTTTAAAGCGGTTTGTCCTGTAAGGTTTCCGCAAACTTTTCGAAAAGACGTATCGTTTTTTCCGTTATTTCCTGATAGGAAAGCCGGTCTTTGGTTTGATAAAGAAACATAAACGCATACGGTTTGTCGATTGAATCGAGTAAAATGGACTTATTCAATCGGTAGGTTTCGCGTAAAACCCGTTTAAAATAATTACGGTCTACGGCTTTTTTAAAGTATTTCTTGGAGACGGAAACACCCATTTTGATTTTTTCTTCCGGATCCGTGGTTTCTAAAGGGACATAAACCAAGCGTAGCGGGTATTTCGATACCGATTTCCCTTCGGAAAAAAGGAGGTCTATAGTATTCCGGCTTTTGAGCTTTTCGGCTTTCGGATAGGTGTTCTTCATTCGGCAAAGGTACAAAAAGGTACCATAAAACTTGTCAGGTATTATAATACCCGACAAGTTTGCAATTGCTTATTTGTGTTTAATTAATTTTTTAGCTATTTCCCGTAGCGTATTCCGGTTTTGATCAACAAAAAACAAACCGGCTTGAATTAGTTCGTAAATGTTTTTTTGCGAGGTATCGTCCATTTCCGGTGATGCGTTTTTTAATTGCGGCATTAGTCGGTAATAATTTTTCTGGTTTCGCGGTCCTAATGTTTCATACATTTTCGTAAGATAATAATCTACGGTTTCAACGTTGGAAGATAACAAAATGTCAATCAATGGTCCGATCCATTTGATTTTTCCGGCGTTTTCAAATTTTTCGAAGGTGTACGGTTTGTGTACTTCCCCGGTTCCTACTGAAATAATCAACATATCGTTTATTGCCGGATAATCGATTTTTTTATCATCGTTTAATTTTTTTGAAAAGGCAATTTTACGGGCTTCAGCATAAGCACAAAGTGCCGGATTATTGGCATATACACCGCCATCGATTAACGTAAACTCCTGTCCGTATAGCGATTTTATTTTAGCCGGTTCAAAATAAGTAGGCGCTGCACTTGTGGCACGGCAAACGTCGTGTACATAAAAATTTTCCAAAGTTGAATCGGCTTCGTGACTGGTAAAGAACTTGGCTTTCCGTTGACCGATATCATAAGACGTTATCAAACAAGGTTTTGTGAATTCTTTTAATTGTAAATCACCAAAAACTTCCCGAAGTTGTTTTTCCAGATTGCGTTGCGAAATTTTTTCATTAAACAAGCCAAACGGATTGATAAGATGTTCCCAAAGGGAAACATTAAAAATCGTTTCTCCCTTTTTAGCATACAGATCCAAAGCGGCTTCTACTGAGAATTTAGCTTTTTTGTTTTTGTCGGGGAATAATAGAATAGAAGTTAACAATCCTCCGGTGCTACTTCCGGCGATAAGATCAAAATAGTCGCCTAATTTTGCTGTGGGATTATCCAGTTTTTGTAATTCTTCTTCAATGTATTTGAGAACAACACAGGTTATGATTCCGCGGATTCCTCCGCCATCGAGACTTAATATTCTAATTTTTTTTGACATGGCTTTTAAAATTAAGATTCTTTTTCAGGATTTTATTTGTGGCTAATTTATTACTATAGAATTATATAACCATTTTTATCGTGCTACATTTTCGATAATTTTTTCCGGTCGTTATAATCGCGTTTGTCAAATGAGTCAGATCTTAAAAAGTTGTCCTGTTCCTGACCCATTACTGTCTGTATTTCGAGCTGTTCCTACTCGTTCGATTATTCGGTTTTTGTATTTACTACATATAAATAAATTATTGATTATTACTCAAATAGCTTTATTCATCGATGTTTTTTCAACTGTTTTAATAATATAAAGATAGATGAAAATAATCTAACAAACAAGTTTAAAACGAAGAAAAAAATACTATTTATAATTGAGAATTAGATTGTGGTTGTTACGTTTTGGGTATAAAAAAACCGCTTTCAATTGAAGCGGTTTTATTGAGTAAAATAAACTATTCGTATTTTTCACAATCTTCCTGTGTGGCAATGCTTAGATAAAGCGGATATAATTAATTTATAAGCTTTCCACTTGACATTAGTTAACTATAACGGATCTCTATAATATCCTCATCATTGGGATCAAAGAATTTATTATATAAGGACATCGCCCTTACCAAGTCGCGCTCAGATTGGAAATCGAGTCCTTTAGTATTGGAACGATATGTTTTCCCTTTATAAATAACTTTGTTATAAGGATCATCTTCATTTGCATTTCTGAAACCGTTTAGTTTTGAATCAATGTGTTTTTCTAAAGCTTCAGATACTATTTTCTTTTCAGATTTGTCTAAAATAAAATCCTGACCATTCATTATTTTTTTTGCCAGAGATGTCTCTTTACCAATCAATGTAACTAATAATCCATTAACAGTAGTAGAACCTGTCTCCCGTAGTAATTTTTCATAATCAGAACTAAATCCTGAGGTTAATTTTACTTCGTTATTTCTATAAATATTAAAATCTTTCATGTTTGTTTATTTGGAGATAATTACATCAATACTATTTGTCTCATGATCAATGCTAATGGAATTTTTATTTAGTTTATTAATTCCTTTTTTGTCCACTATTTTGAAAAAATCAGTTTCTTTTACTGCTTTTACAGGATCTCCCGTTTGATCATAAATTTTCCAGAATTGTTTATATCCTAATGAAGATCCACCAGGGTATATAGAAAATTCAGTCCAACTTGCTTTGGCTCCTTTAATTTGATTTTTAAAAGCAGAAAAAGATTCTTCCAGAAAATGTTTTCCAAAACCTTTACCCAAAAGTTCATCAGGAATCCTGAAATCAAAACTAATAAAAAAATAATCATCTAGTTCCATTCTTTGATTTTTTGCTCTTTCCAAGTCTAAAAATCGCCACTCAATTTTTTTAGTATAAATAGATATTTCGTATTTCACATCTTTATGGAATCTTATTTCTTGTTTTATAAGTTTATTAGGAATATAAAGATCATCAGATAGAGATTTTAAATGTTCAATAATCTCATCAATTTCTTTGGCTTCATCGGCATTTTTAGCCGCACTTTTGAGTTCTTCGAGTTCATCAAGATGCTTTTCAAGAACCTCCCGAGCACTACTTTTTAACCGATTTCGAATTGCAATGGATATTTCACCGGAAAGCGCGACTAATTCCAGGTACAATAAATGTTTCTGTAACGCCAGTGCAAATTCGTTTTTCGTACCGCTAAGCTTCACCATAGCACTAACGGCTCCGCTACTGATTTCAATAGCTCCGGCCGCTAAACGAAAAGTTCCCATTGCTCCGGCTGCTTGTCCCAAACGATACAAATATCGGAATTTAGTGATGTTTCCAATACCGGAAAGAATCGTAAGAATATCCAAAGTATATTCGATACCTGTTATTACATTGGCCCAGAATGTCTTGTCTTCGTTTGCCTTAATAAAAAAAAGCCGGAACAATCTTCGGCAAATCTATTTCAGCTTCCTGTTCCGTTTCGGTTAGATAAACCGGTTGGAACGGATGATAGTGATATTCAATTTTGTCTTCAATAACATCGCTGATTACATTTCTGAAAGCAGGGTTCGCAACCGAAATGATTTCGTCAATATAATGATCGTCCGGAGTTACTAAAATTGTATTGTCTTTTTGAAATTCAAAGTTTTTATTACTATTGTAAAAACCTAAAAATTTATCCGACTTATACGGTAAAAACAAAGGCCCGTCACTGTTTTTAAAAACCGGATTGTCGATATCGCTAAATGCACTTTTTAACCAGAATTTATAAAGCAGCTGAATCGTTTGCTTAAAGTTTTCGCCGTTTATCTTCCTGTATAATAACAGAAAACGGCTTTCACCACCCGATTTGGGCTGAATCAGTTCGGATAGAAAAATGGTTGGTGTTCTTTCTACTTCCGACAAAGCTTCCAAAAGCACCAACACCAGATCTTCTTTATCCAATCCGATATTGGTTACTAAACCTTCCAACGAGCGATCTAAAAAGTTCCAAAGCAGGTTTTTATCGATTTCTTTGATAAAAGCTTTGGGTAAATAATAGAGAATTTCCAGAACATTTTCGATACTGCCGAAATTAGCAGCGGTTAAAGCGTTGTTGACAATTGTTTTATAACTGTCTAAAAAAGCCTTACGTGGTTTGGTTTCCCAGTTCAGTCCGTCATAATCATGCATAATGGTCTGGTTTAAGAATTCCAGACAGGATCCCAGATACGTGAACTCAAGTCGAATCGACCAGATTTCCTGAAAACGAAGGGTTTCCAACGGATCATCGGTTTTGATATGGTATTTTAAAATATACCGATTTGACATTTTTGAAACAATAGGAAATAAATAGGTTTTGTTGGAAAATGGGCTTTTGCCTACCGTTACATTTCTTTTGTAAGCCGAAACCGTAGCACTGATAAATTGCAGAAAAATAAGCTTTAACGGATCGTTTTTGGTATTGCCGTGATCATCTTTGTAGTCGAATCCGTATTCTCCGTCATTGATCATCGGAATATCGTTCGGATGATAGATAAACCAATCGGTGATCGGAAGGATTTCGTCTAATTGTTTTAAGATTACCGAGCGGTATACTTCGCTATAGAAATAAAGCTCTTTTGAAAATGGAACCGGAACACTGTACAATGTCTGATCAGAAAGCGTTATCCAGCCACCGGATAAAATATTGCGGTATTCGTAAGTGTTGTTCGCTGCTTCCCTACGAATATAATACGTCAAAGTGCCGGCATCGTTGGTGAAAAAAAGTTCCTCCTGACCTTCGAGAATATCGGCTAATGGCGTGATAAGTGCCGGGTTGTCAAAATCCGTTTTTAAGATATACTGAGTTGATTCCATTACTTCAATGTTATAATTCTCATTTACAATTATAACTTCAAAACGCAGTTCTCTTTTAGCGGCATCTTCCTGTCTTCGCCCGATCCTGAGGTATTCGATTAAATATGAAAAGTCGTTCATGATATTGCTTTAAAAAAGTGAATAAAAAACCTCAGCCAAACACTGGCTGGCTGAGGTTTAAGGAAAAGGGTTGTTTTTGGAAGGTGTTATTTTACATCCGTTGCATTACCGCCAATTAAGACATCGGTTCGGATAAATGCTTTTTTAGTAGTACCCTCGCTGTCGGTGATCCTGTTGTCGTTACAGTCACTGTCGCACGGCAAAGCATCCAGTACATCCAATCCGATACTTCCGGCCTGAAGAATGGTTAATGCTGTCGGTACACGGCTTTCCCATGTTTCTTCGACTTCCCCGTTTGGTTCCTGTAATTCCTGAATCAGATCTTTAAACAACGGATCATCCAGAGTAGGTACTTGTCCGCCGTTCCAAACCTGACGTGTTGCCATAAACCAGTTTACGGCTTCTTCAAATCCGGGGCGAACGGTTACCATGATTCGGGCCATACCGCTTTCCAGAAAAGCACGGAACAAAGGATTGTCAATGTCGGTGGAATTATACATTTTCTTCCAGTTGGCTTTTTCGCCCCAATAAAACGGATAGAAATTATAACTCATTAAATCCCACTCGAATGCCTGCTCCATAAATTTAACCCGATTGGCATATTGCTTTAACAAGGCATTTTCACTTGCTACGCGAACATCTGATAATGCATTTCGGTTGATAATTAAACCATCTTGTCCCAAATTGTCATTTTTGATCAGGTAAGTGATGCAATTTTTGCGTAAAACGGTGTTGACAATCTGTTCATAATACATCGGATTTACTTTTTCTTTTTCCGTTTGTTCGGCTTTTATTGCGGCTACTTTTTCATTGTATTCTTTTAATTTGACTTCATAGGCGCTGATAATCGCATTAAAGGTTTCGATTTGCCATTTCTGATACAAGTCCTGGCCGCGACGTACTTTAACGGAGAAGTTGGCGGTTCCCGTGAAGAAATTAGAAAAGGTTACTGCAACCGGAACGGTATCTCTGTAAGGTGCACCAAACGGTAATTCGGAAGAGGCTTCATTTCTAAATCCTCCGGAAAGAACGGTATAACGCTGATCTCCGATGCCGGTTAGAATCGCCACATTATGATTGTCGTAATCCTGAGTCGCCGAAACACTTACTTTTCCGCTTACGGCTTCATAGCCTTCCGGAATTTTAATTTCCTCTTTTAAGGAGAAAAATTCCACTTCAGATAAGCTTCCTACATAACTGCCGGATAATGATTTCCCGATATTGTATTCCGATTGCGGTACCGGATTAACTTCGGCATTATAAATAGCAGCCCAGTAAGCATATGTACTTTCTAACACTTTTGTGTGATCGGTTAATCGATTGGTGACGCCCACATTTCTAGGATCAACCGGTTTTTCTAATGTTTCAGTGCCGGTATCGTTCTTTTTAAATTCCTGCCAGGTTTTATGAAAAGCAGCCGGTTCCGGAACCATAAATTCATAAATCAAACGTTTACCATAGTTGACAATTTTGTTTTTGTAAATTTTATCGACCCAACGGTAAACCCCGGTTACGTGTTCGTCTCCTTTTCTGTTGTCAAAACCATGTGCGTTTTCCTCTGAATATTCTTCGATAACTTTGGAAATACGTTCTTCTTTTACTTTCTGAACAATTCGGTCCAGAGCACGTTCTGTAATTTCTTTGGCCTGCGTTACAGCCTGACTGTTTGATTCTTCGGTTGAGGTGTTATAAGCAAAATTACCGCCTACATTAAAATGGGTTTTGAAAGCATCAAAAGTAGCATTGGTATACGCTCCGATTGCGGTATTCTCGGCGATTACTTTTACCACTTCCTGATTCATTTCATAACGATCGGTTGTCGTCGAATCGGTTAATTTTTCACGTTCCGATTCCGAAGAAAGCGTTGTGGTATTCTCGGTTTTTCGGGAACGTTTTGTGGTACGATCCTTATACTCACGCGCCATAATGTTTTCAATGTGCGATACTTCTCCCGGAACATAACAACAGATTTCCTGTTCTACTTTACGGTAATCGGCAATTCCCAATCGGGTAATTCCATTTAACGGAACGGCTTCTTTATCCGGAATCGGATTCGTTGTGCCGGATGTGTCCGGTTTTATTTTCGTTTGATAACGATAAGAACCGCCGCCTTCAATAGTGTAGGATATAGAAAGGTGGAAACTTGTCATTCGTATCGATTTGATCTTAAAGTCGGCTGTAAAATCAATTAAATCACCATTGCTTAGCGTATAAGTACCGGTTAGTGTCCCATTGTTTTTTCCGGAGAAATTCAAAGAATCATTAAACAACTTTACGTTTAGCTTGTCGCCAATCCAATTGTCTTCAAAAGCGGTATGGCTCACAGTGGTGTTGTCATTAAAAACAGCAGTGTAGGTTGCGGCTACAATGTCTGATCCTAATGCGATTTCTCCTAAAGCCATGTATAACGAAATCGGCGTATTATTACTACCCTGACCGGTGATCGCTAAAGCGTTAGAGGAAGTCGGGGTTGAGTTGACAGCACTCTGAACCGGAAGGACGATTCCGTTAGCATTAACTACTTTCTGTGTAAAGACGGTGTTTTGAAAGATTTTAGCCGTTTCCGAATCGATGTTTTTCTTCAAAACTTCTTTCGCTTCAGCAAACGTACTGATACCGCCTTCTGTTAAACCGGTTAGCATCGCCAATGATTCAGCGGATAGAAAGGGGGCTAAATCCGTAAGGTTTAACTCCGGTTTGGCAGTGTAACTGAATTTCGGAATTTTTAAGTTAACATACTCTTTGATTGTTCTTTCACAACCGGTTTTACAATCGGTGATCGTTTTGGTCACCGTATCGGCATTTTGATATAAAAGTTCTACCGAATCCAGATATTCTTTATAGGCGGCATCATACGTTTTCTGTTCCTTTCTTTGGTACTGTTTTTCAACGACCTCCAATTCTTCCAGGATTTTGGTATAATTTGCAATGCTGATTTCGGATCGGATTAACTGAACGTCTTTTTCAAGATGTTTGGTGCTGATCGGAAGCTCTTCGCTATCATCGGATTGTTCTGCCGCTTTTGTGCCGAAAATAGGTTTTGGCATTACCACTTTACCCTGAGCCAGATTTTGTAAAACGTCAAGTGACAAATCGGTATCTTCGAATTTTTCAAGAAAAGCATCAGCCACTAAAACGGAGATAATCATATCTCTTACATAATCCGATTTAAATGTAAGACTTTGATAGATAAGGTTGTCCCATAATGCAACACGACTGCTTTCTGCTAGCGGAGCCAGTGTATGATGCTCTTCCGGTCCTTTTGAAGTTACCGGAACATAATCATGAAGCGACTCTTTTGTAAAGGATGTTCTGTTTTTGGCTAACCAGTTGGCAAATTCATATAAATCCGGCTTAACAAGATCCGTTTTCAGCTCATCCGGCGTTTGAATAGCTTTTGTTTTAAAACGGCTAATGGCAGCTTCCAACTGTTCTTTCCGGTTTTCGGCAAAATCCGGATTCGACATTGTTTTAGAAAATTCACCGTTCGGATTTACTACGATTCCGATTTCCGGATGTTTAACAAATAACAACTCATTTTTAGACTTGTCTGTCAATTGCGGGGCGCGCATCGTTACAAAGCGAAACAGCGTGTTTTTAAGTTCTGTACTCATGGTGTAAAAAGGATTAAATGTTGTTGTTTAAGAATAAGCGCTTATTATTTTGTTGTTGTTTGAAAAAAATCTTCTAATATGATCCTTTGAGTTGTGACTTTTAAACGATTTTTAAAGCCGTAAGTTTATTTTTTCGATCACTGTGCGGATTATTATCTTGCAACTACGGTACAAATATAGTTGAAAATAATCTAACAATCAAAATATTTCATATGATTTTTTTCATTTATCTTTTTCTTGCCTGGCAAAGCTCCTGTTTTAGATTTTTATCGGTTTAGTGGTGCTTTGTTCGAGAATAGTTAGAGATAAACGGAGATTTATTTCGTGGATAAACGGATAATTCAGACATAAATGAGTCATTTTGATGTTTTTTTTCCAAGCCCGGACAATAGAATTAGATTATTTTCATAATTTTGTATTATTAAAATCAAATATTATGGTTTCAGAACGATTAGGATTGTATATAGCGGCAAAAGATATTAGCTATTATGCTTTTGAAAACAGTATCGGTGCAAGTCGGGGAGCTATTTCGAAGGCGGTCAAGGAAAACAAGAGTATCGGATCGTCGATGCTGGAAAGTATTCTGGAAATTTATAAAGATCTGAATCCGATATGGCTATTAACCGGTCAGGGCGATATGTTTGTTACGACCGATTATGATTTTTTAGAGAAGCGAAGTGTTGAACCTTATACGTTAAAGACAGATCGCTCGATGGAACAGCAGCAAATTCCGCTTTATGATATTGAAGCTGTGGCCGGATTGGTTCCGCTATTTAAAGGGACGAATAATCAGGAGCCGATTGATCATATTTCGATTCCGCATTTACCGAAATGTGACGGTGCGATTTACGTAACGGGCGATAGTATGTATCCGCTGTTAAAGAGTGGTGATATCGTACTTTATAAAGAAGTAAGCGATATCCGAAATGAAATTTTCTGGGGCGAGATGTATTTGCTGAGTATTGATATGAGCGGAGAAGAATACATTACCGTTAAGTATATTCAGAAATCGGAAATAACCGGTTTTGTGCGATTGGTAAGTCAGAATAAGCACCACCAGGATAAAGATGTTGATATGACGAAAATAAAGGCGCTTGCGCTCGTTAAAGCAAGTATCCGGATTAACTCTATGAATTAATAAAAAAAGCGGCTCTAAGGCCGCTTTTTTGTGTTATAAAGTCTTTATGGTTTTACTTCATAAATATTGTTCTCTTTTTTAACATCGGCCATCAGATCACTCGGATCGATAACGATCGCTTTGATTGCTTTTTTCTCCTTATTGATTGTGAAATCATAAGTTGTAAAAGCCCAATCCCATCCGTTTAATATCGTTCTTTGAATGTCGGAATAAGGGTTTTCTTTGTTCCAACGCATCAAAGTATTCGGGATATAGAAACTTTCTTTGCTTCCGTCCTGATATACAACAAGAATATCTAAAGGCATCGGCATTCTTCCGATTCTTTCTAATGTTACTTTGGTATTTTTTCCGTCTTCACTAACCGATTTGATTCCATAATCGATTGTATTCGTTGTTTTGGTCCAGTCGTTCAGGTACCAGTCTAATGAAGCACCGGAAACTCTTTCGGCTGTACGTTTAAAGTCATTTGGCGTCGGATGTGTGAATTTGTAATCGTGATAGTAACGTTTTAAGGTTTCCATCATCTTGTCCATTCCGATTACATATCCCAATTGCGTCAGGAATACTTCTCCTTTGCTATAAGCGGAAATGCTATAAATCATATTTTCGTCAAATCGATCAGCATGTGTTGATTGTGGTTGCTCATGACCGGTATTAACCATATAGAAATAGTTGTTGTATGCCGATTGGAACGGGTTTTCGTCTTCCTGTAATTTTTTGTCCATTACTTTGATCATGGCCAGGTCAGAAATAAACGAAGTAAAACCTTCATCCATCCAGAAATGCTTGCTTTCGTTGGTTGCCAAAACATGCTGGAACCAGGAATGCGCCATTTCGTGAGCCGTTACACCAATTAAACTCGGAAGACTTCTATCGCCGGTAATTAACGTACACATTGCATATTCCATACCGCCGTCACCACCTTGAATCACCGAATATTGTTTGTACGGATATTCACCAACGGATTTGTTGAAGAAATCCATTAAGTCGGCCGTTTTAGGTTGTAACTCTTTCCATTTGTCTTTGTATTTCGGGTTGTTTTTGTAGAAAAAGTGTAGTTCTACATTATTAGGTCCCGGATAAATATCGTGGATAAAGTCTTTGTCGGCTCCCCATGCAAAATCATGTACCATAGGCGCTTTAAAATGCCAGGTCAATGTTTTTGCTTTTTTAGGATACGTAACGGTAACGCCTTTATCTTCGTATCCGTGACCGATTTCATTTTTGTTTTGTAAATAACCGGTCGATCCGATTACATAGTCTTTGTCGATTGTGATTTTTACATCAAAATCACCCCAAACACCGTGGAATTCACGTCCGATATACGGATCAGCATGCCATCCTTCGAAATCGAATTCGGCAATTTTCGGATACCATTGCGTCATCGAAAGCGCAACACCTTCATCGGAATTTCTTCCGGAACGACGAATTTGTAATGGAACCTGCCCGTCAAAATCCAAAGCAAAAGTTGTGGATTGTCCCGGTAAAAGCGGTTTAGTTAAGTCAACTTCAAGAACGGTTCCTACTACACGATTGTTAGCGGCAACACCATCCTGTTTAAAATTGGAAATTTTCAGATAACCGGTTTCATTCGGCTTTAAAGTGCTGATTCTACTTTCTTTTACCGTTTTATCTCCGGTTTTAAAACTTTTAACCATTCGTTTGTCCGGATCGGAAATTGTTTTTAAACGGGCATCCATTTCACTTCCCGGCTGGAAAGCGTTAAAATACAGGTGATAAAAAACCTTGCGTAATGTGTCGGGAGAATTGTTGGTGTAAACAAGTGTTTGTTTTCCTTTGTACTGGAAGTTTTTTACATCCATGTTTACCTCCATTTTGTAATCCACGTGCTGTTGCCAATAACCCGGATCCGGATTTTTTTGAGCCCACAAACTACCAATGCTCAGTAAAGAAAGTAAGAATAACTTTTTCATTTTGTGTCGTAATTGATTTGAGATCGTTTCCGATCGGAATAATGTTAAAATGGAAGGGTTTTCCCTTCCATTTCAGTATGATTTTGAATTATTTTTTAGAAGCCATCTTTTCAGCCATGATTAATGCGTTGTATGCATTTACCATTTTTCCGGATTTAGATACTTCATTAAAAGGTCTTCTGTTGTTCGGATCACCACCTAAAATCACTTCTTGTTTTACAGTGATACCGGAATCCATAATAATCTGTTTTACCTGTGCAGCGGTTAAGCTAGGGTAGTAAGAACGGATTAAAGCAGCTACTCCGGCTACATTTGGCGATGCCATAGAAGTTCCCTGAAGATACTCATAGCTTTGGTTTGGTGTAGTTGCGTAAATTTTTTCACCCGGTGCAAATACATCCACATCTGATTTACCGTAGTTCGAGAAATCAGCTACTAATTCCGGACCGTATACATAGTTTAATGCTCCTACAGTTAAGAAGTTGTTTGCGATTTCAGGTCCCATTTTAATGTTGTCGTTCGGGAAACGATCTACACCGCCGTCAGCATTCAGGTCTAATCCTTCATTACCGGCAGCCACAACGATTAATACGTCTTTTGAAGCGGCATATTTGATTGCGTCGTATACCCATTCCGGATGTTGAGCAAAATATTTTCCGAAACTTCCGTTGATTACTTTTGCACCGTTATCAACCGCATAACGAATACCTAAAGCGATATCTTTATCGTATTCATCTCCGTCCGGAACCGCTCTTACAGCCATAATTTCAACATTGTTGCTGGCAACACCGTCACCGCCAAGTCCGTTTCCTCTGGTTTGTGCAATGATACCGGCTACGTGCGTTCCGTGTTTTGCTCCGTCTTTTACCGGTCCGATTACATTGTTATCACCGTATTTTACATCTTTGATGTCGTCCGGATTGTCTCCGACCAGTTTTCTTCCGTTGAATTCAAGATTCAAGTGGTAATTTACCTGACTGTACACCTGATCTTTAAATTCATCGATTTTTTTCAGATCATTTCCGGTTTGCGGTAATACTTGCGACATAACCATTTTGGCCTGATTTAAAGCCGGATCGGTTGTCTGGATTTTTTGAAGATCCGCAATAGTATACGTATCTTTCTTTAAATGTTTTTTAATGGTATTGCTGGCATTCAGGATAAAATCCAATTGTTGTTTTGCCTGAATTACTTCATTATATTCTTTATCGTAAGCTTCTTTTGCTTTTTTATAAGCTTCAGAACCATCGTCTCCTTTTTTAAGGATACGAGTGAATTCCATGTTTTCATGTTCTGCTTTTCCTAAGAAGTTCCATCCGTGAATATCATCGATGTATCCGTTTTTATCGTCATCGATTCCGTTACCCGGAGTTTCTTTTGTGTTTTTCCAGATTACCGGTTTTAAATCTTCGTGATCAATGTCAACTCCGGAATCTACAACCCCTACAATCACTTTCTTGCTCTTTTTGCCTTTTAGGAAATCATAAGCTCTGTCTACACTCATTCCCGGAACCGTATCTTTGATTAGATCCAGGTGACTCCAACGTTTTAAATCATTTTCAGCAAGTTTACCCACTTTAACCGGCATGTTTTCCGGAGCGACAAGAGGGGTGTAAACTGTCGTTTTTTGTGTACTGCAACTTGCTAAAGCTAACACTAGAGCAGCAGATAAATACAGAGGTTTTATTAGTTTCATATTCTTTGTTTTTTCTGATTTTATAGGTCGAAAGTATTTGTTTTTGTTACAATTATGTCTGAGATTAACACTACTTTAATATTTCATCACAATGGAATACGTCTTTTAAGCGTACTCCTTTTTCGGTATGTTCTACCGTGATGATTTGGTTGTGTGCGTCGTGTTCCAGAAATAAAAGGTAGTTTTTATCAGCGGCATTGGTCATGAATTTGGTCTTTTCATCCAATGTAAGGAGCGGACGTGTATCGTATCCCATAACATACGGAATCGGGATATGCCCGGCAGTTGCAAGAAGATCGGCACAAAAAACAAGTGTTTGTCCGTTGTATTCGATATGCGGGATCATTTGTTTTTCGGTATGACCGTCTACAAAAAGAACTCCGAAGCCTAATTCCGATTTTTCAAGAAAATCGCCTTCCGGTCGCTCGATAAATGCTAACTGACCACTTTCCTGAATCGGTAAAATGTTTTCGTTTAAAAACGAGGCTTTTTCACGGGCATTGGGTTTTGTGGCCCACTCCCAATGGTTTTCATTGGTCCAGAATTTAGCATTTTTAAAACCGACTTCATATCCGGTGCGGTCTTTATTCCAGATTACACTTCCTCCGCAATGATCAAAATGAAGATGCGTCATAAATACATCCGTGATGTCATCGCGGTGAAAACCGTATTGTGCCAGTGATTTGTCAATCGTATGATCGCCCCAAAGCGAATAATAACCGAAAAATTTATCCGATTGTTTGTTGCCCATTCCGGTATCGATCAGGATTAATCGGTTTCCGTCTTCAATAAGCAAACATCGGGCTGCAATATCGATGAGGTTGTTTTCATCGGCAGGATTGGTTTTGTTCCAGATGGTTTTCGGAACCACACCAAACATAGCGCCGCCATCCAACTTAAAGTTTCCGCTTTCTATCGGGTATAATTTCATGACATTCGTTTTAATTGGATGGTAAAGATACTTTTTAAAGCTAAAACAGAAAAAATAAATCCGAAAAGAAAGTTGCCTGCGGATCGGAATAAAATAACTTTTAAAATGTTCACGACCGAATTGCTACCTTTATGTCCCGATAAGGGCAAAACGTTTTATAAGGCTATTATGATCGGAAAGTATTGGAACAAAATTTTTAAAAAGAAAGAAACGGTAACCGTCAATGCCGATCCGGATCCGGAAACCCTTTTTGCTCAGATTGATGCCTTTTGGAAGGAAGAATATCCTAAAATGAGTTTTGATCAAAAAGTTCGGCATTGGCTTCCGATAATTCACCGCGGGATGCGTGCGCAGGGCGAAGCCTTAGGTGATCCGTATTCTGAATTCTCTCAGGAAGGTTACGAAAAATGGAAACTGCTGGAACCGGATTTTGACCGGGTTTTTGAAGCGGTAATCCCGTTACTCGGCTCTGATTTCGATCGTGACGAATACGAACGGCGAATTCAGGCTCCTTTTTTTATCCGGAACGAAATGTAAACCTGTTTTTTGTTTCGGAGTGAAAAATCAGGCAATTTAGGTGCTAATTTTTTTCCGGAAGATGATATTTATCATGTTATAGCTATTTTCTATCAAGCTATTAGTTATAAAAATGTTAGGTAGCATGGCAAACCGCAATATTTGTAATATCTTTGCAGGAAATTAGAAATAATCTGTTTAAACATTATGATAAAAGTATCTGAAACAGCAAAAAAAAGAATCGTCAATTTAATGGAAGATGATGGTTTTGACGCTGCTACCGATTATGTTCGCGTAGGCGTAAAAAGTGGCGGTTGTTCAGGCTTATCGTATGACTTAAAGTTTGATAAAAGCTTAGGAGAAGATGATAAAGTATTCGAAGACAACAATATAAAAATTGCCGTAGATAAAAAAAGCTTTTTGTATTTAGTTGGTACTACTTTGGAATATTCCGGAGGATTAAACGGTAAAGGATTTGTGTTTAATAATCCGAACGCCAACAGAACCTGCGGATGTGGTGAAAGTTTTTCACTTTAAAAGATAAGTCATTACACTTTTACCATGCATCCGAACCGCGGATTCGTGGTAAAAGTATAAGAACAAGCATATAGAAATGAGTAAGTATACTGAAGAAGAATTAAAAAAAGAACTGGAAACCAAAGAATATGAATATGGTTTCTATACCGATATCGAATCGGAAACGTTTCCTGTTGGGTTAAATGAAGACATCGTTCGGGCAATTTCTAAAAAGAAAAATGAACCGGAATGGATGACGGAATGGCGCCTGGAAGCATTTCGTGCCTGGACTGAAATGACGGAACCGGAATGGGCGAATGTTCATTATGAAAAACCGGATTTTCAGGCCATTTCCTATTATTCAGCTCCTAAGAAAAAAGATAAATACGAAAGTTTGGATGAGGTTGATCCGGAATTACTGGAAACCTTTAAAAAACTGGGAATCTCTATCGACGAGCAAAAGAAACTGGCCGGTGTTGCGGTTGATATCGTAATGGACTCGGTTTCTGTTGCCACTACATTTAAAAAGACATTGGCTGAAAAAGGAATCATTTTCTGTTCCATTTCAGAAGCGATTCAGGAACATCCGGAATTGGTTCGTCAATATATCGGTTCGGTTGTACCGCAAAAAGATAACTTTTATGCGGCATTAAACTCAGCGGTTTTCTCAGACGGATCGTTCTGTTATATCCCGAAAGGAGTACGTTGTCCGATGGAATTATCAACCTATTTCCGTATCAATCAGGCCGGAACAGGTCAGTTTGAAAGAACACTTGTTGTAGCAGACGAAGGTAGTTATGTAAGTTATCTGGAAGGATGTACAGCTCCGTCACGTGATGAAAACCAATTACACGCTGCTGTTGTGGAATTGATCGCGTTAGACAATGCTGAAATTAAATATTCAACGGTTCAAAACTGGTTCCCGGGTAATAAAGAAGGAAAAGGTGGTGTGTATAACTTCGTAACCAAACGAGGATTGTGCGAGAAAAATGCCAAAATTTCCTGGACACAAGTGGAAACCGGATCAGCGGTTACCTGGAAATACCCGTCTTGTGTATTAAAAGGTGATAACTCGGTAGGAGAATTCTACTCAATTGCCGTGACAAATAACTTCCAACAAGCCGATACCGGAACGAAAATGATCCACCTGGGGAATAATACCAGAAGTACGATTATTTCAAAAGGTATTTCAGCCGGAAAATCACAAAACAGTTACCGTGGATTGGTTCAGGTTAGCGCCAGAGCCGAAAATGCCCGTAACTTTTCACAATGTGACTCATTATTGATGGGTAACAATTGTGGTGCGCATACTTTCCCTTATATCGAATCGAAAAACAGTACGGCTAAGATTGAACACGAAGCGACAACCAGTAAAATCGGAGAAGATCAGGTATTCTACTGTAATCAGCGTGGTATTCCAACTGAAAAAGCAATTGCATTGATTGTTAACGGATTCAGTAAAGAAGTATTAAACAAACTTCCAATGGAGTTTGCGGTAGAAGCACAGAAATTATTAGAGATTTCATTAGAAGGATCGGTAGGTTAATCGACGTTCCTCAAATAAATAAAAGAAGTAACGGTAAACGTTACCAAATAAAAATTAAACATTAGAAGCGAAATGTTAGTTATCAAAAATTTACACGCTAGCGTAGAAGATAAAGAAATATTAAAAGGGATTAATCTGGAAGTAAAAGCCGGTGAAATTCACGCGATCATGGGACCGAACGGTGCCGGAAAAAGTACACTTTCGTCTGTAATTGCAGGTCGTGAAGATTATGAAGTGACCGAAGGTGAAATCCTTTTGGAAGGAGAAGAACTGATCGAGTTGGCTCCGGAAGAAAGAGCGCACAAAGGAGTATTCTTATCATTCCAGTATCCGATCGAAATCCCGGGTGTTTCTGTAACCAACTTTATGAAAACGGCAATCAATGAAACCCGTAAAGCACAAGGTTTGGAAGAAATGCCGGCGAATGAAATGCTAAAACTAATCCGTGAAAAATCGGACTTACTGGAAATCGACCGTAAATTTTTATCCCGTTCGTTAAACGAAGGATTCTCGGGTGGTGAAAAGAAAAGAAACGAAATTTTCCAAATGGCAATGCTGGAGCCGAAATTGGCTATCCTTGACGAAACGGATTCCGGTTTGGATATCGATGCTTTACGTATCGTTGCTAACGGAGTTAATAAGTTGAAAAACAAGGATAATGCAGTAATTGTGATTACGCACTATCAAAGACTTTTAGAGTATATCGTTCCGGATTTCGTTCACGTTTTACACGATGGAAAAATCGTTAAAACCGGAGGAAAAGAACTGGCTTTAGAGCTGGAAGAAAAAGGATACGATTGGATTAAAAACGAAAACTAGATTTCGGTATAACCGGTTGTTCCGGTTTTGAAACGCAGTAAACATGGATTTAAAAGAGAAACTGATATCGTCTTTTATGGCTTTTGAAGAACGAGTGGATGTGCAGGCAACCTTGCATGATATTCGTACCGAAGCCCTGAAAAATTTTGAAAATAAAGGCTTCCCGACTAAAAAAGAAGAAGCCTGGAAATATACATCGCTGAATGCGATCCTGAAAAAGGATTTCAGCGTATTTCCAAAAGAAGAAAGTGCCGTTGATTTTAAAGACGTTAAAAAATATTTCCTGAATGACCTGGATACCTACAAAGTGGTATTTATTGATGGTGTATTCAGTTCGTTTTTATCATCAACCACACACGATGGATTGGATGTTTGTTTGATGTCTTCCGCATTGACCAAACCGAAATATAAAATGATAATCGATACCTATTTTAATCAGGTAGCGGAAAAAGAAGAAAGCTTAACGTCCCTGAATACGGCATTTGCCTACGAAGGTGCGTATATTAACATACCAAAAAGTAAAGTAGCCGACAAACCGATTGAAATTATCTATTTTTCTACCGGAAATGAAGCTGCACTAATGGTTCAACCCCGAAATCTGATTATCGTTGGGGAAAACGCGCATGTGCAAATTACAGAGCGTCACCAAAGCCTTAATGAGAATCCGGTATTGATCAATTCGGTTACAGAGATCTTCGCTCATAAACGCGCTATTGTCGATTTCTATAAGATTCAGAATGATGTACAAACGGCAACGTTAATCGATAATACC
This sequence comes from Flavobacterium cerinum, assembly GCF_024496085.1. Lineage (NCBI taxonomy): Bacteria > Pseudomonadati > Bacteroidota > Flavobacteriia > Flavobacteriales > Flavobacteriaceae > Flavobacterium > Flavobacterium cerinum. Next base: position 833,561 of record NZ_CP101751.1, read on the forward strand.
TATATTTCACAAAAACAGGAAAGTATTGTTTCGGTACATACGTTTTCTTTTGGCGGTAATATCACCCGTAATAACCTGAACTTCTATCATCAGGGAGAGCGTATCGACAGTACGTTAAAAGGGATTACCATTATCGGAGATAAACAACACGTGGATCATTATACATTGGTACACCATGCACAACCGAATTGTGAAAGCCACCAGAATTACAAAGGAATTTACGGTGATAATGCAACCGGTGTATTCAACGGGAAAATTTATGTTGAGAAGGAAGCGCAGAAAACAGATGCTTTCCAGCAAAATAACAATATCCTGTTGAGTGATAAAGCGACGATTAATGCGAAACCGCAATTGGAAATCTTTGCCGATGATGTGAAGTGTTCTCACGGATGTACTATCGGACAGTTGGATGAAAACGCGATGTTCTATATGCAACAACGCGGAATTCCAAAAAAAGAAGCTAAAGCATTATTGATGTATGCTTTTACAAGCGAAGTAACATCCAGTATTAAAATACCGGAATTAAAAAATAAGATTGCCCGAATTATTGCGACTAAATTAGGCGTAAACATGGGATTTGATCTTTAATAAATATCCAATAATAGTAGTATAGAAAGCCCTGCAATTGCAGGGCTTTTTTTATTGAAAATTCGCAAAATGTAAATTTTAAGTCGTTTTATTTGAGTATGTTACGATTTTTATTGTTAATTTTAGTTGGATGAACAATGCGGTTAATGAAAATCTAATAAAAATCTAATGAGATAAATTAGCTTTTATTTGGGTGAAGGTGGAATTTTGTCACAGAATTAGGATTCGTTGTTGAAAACAAATTTCAATACTGTTTTATATGAAATTGAAACTATTACTCACTTTTGCCCTGATCTTTTTGGCAAAAGATGTTATGGTATCGCAAACGGTTTACGATATCAGGTCGGCACTTCAAACGGCTAAAGCCAATAACCGGGAACTCAAATCGGAACAGCTCACCGTACAGGTAGCACAAGCCGATGTGGTTACGGCTAAACTAAGGCCAAACCTTACATTAAACAATCAAACACTGCAATTGGCCGAATCGGCACATTATGCTCCGGATACCAAATGGAGCAATTCGCAAAACCGTCAGGTATGGTGGCAGTTAACCAAACAATTCCAGCTTCCGGGACAACGGAAAAATAAAATTGATGTGGCGAATAAAAGCGTTGCGATTTCGGAAGCAACCTACAAGGATTTCGAACGAAACCTGCTTACCGATGTAGCAATGAAATGGCTTGATGTCTGGTTGGCGCAAAAGAAATGGCAAACAGCATTGATGGCGAAAAACAACTGGGATACTTTGGTTACAATCAATAAAAACAGATTGAAAAATCAGGTTATTACCACAACGGATTTTAACCGTACGGAATTGGTGGCCAATCAATATAACTTGCTATCCCAAACGTCCAAACAGGATTATCAGAACAAGCTGAATACGTTGAAATTCGCTTTAGGCGTAGGCAATGATATTGCAATTGCAAATGATGATGCAATTGAACTGTCAACGTTACAAAACCAGGATGAATTATTGCAAAATGCTATTGAAAACAGAAGCGACATTAGCGTACTGAAAAATAGTGTTGAGATGATGAAAAGCAATATTTCGCTACAAAAAAGCCTGGCGTATCCGCAACCGGAACTGGGAGCGGTATATAATCCGCAGAACAATGTTCCTTATGTAGGACTTTATGCTACGATTGATCTGCCGTTTTTTGATAGAAACCAGGGAGAAATTAAAAAATCACAGGTTACAAAAGATAAAGCGGAACAGGAACTGGCAACATCGAAAGAGCGTATTAAAACTGAAATTTCGAATGCCTATGCAAGTTATAAACAGTTTGAGCAGAATGCTTCGAATCTTAAAAAGATGAAAGAACAGTCGTATACGATTCTGAGCAATGTTAAATATGCCTATATGCGCGGCGGAACAACTTTAATTGACTTTCTGGAAGCACAACGTACCTGGTACGACAGTCAGGAAAACTACTATGAAGCGGTTTATCAGCATAAAGAAAGTTATATCCAATTACTATACACTACAGGTTTAATAAATCAAATTGCACAATAATGAAGCGTGTTTTTTCAATTTTAGTTTTAGCTCTACTGTTTTCCTGTCACTCTAAAGAGAAAAAGAAAACAGAAGACCCGCAGCCTCCGAAAGTAGAAAACGATGGCAGCCTTATCACGTTTAAAGACAAGAGTATATTCAGTCTCTTTAAAACCGAAACAATCGGAAGCGGTTCGTTAACCGGCGATTTGATGGCGGTCGGACAAGTGGGCGCAACTGTCCTGGGATCGGACTCCGGAAGTTCCAATAATATTATTCTGTTTGAAAACCCGGAACTGGCCTCCAATTATACTGAACTGATCAAACACCAGATTAATATCAAGCAAATCAGTAACGTGAATATCAAACAGCGTCAAATCGAATTGGCCCGGGCGAAAGACTTGAACCAACACGGTGCGATGACCGGTCAGGAATTATTAAATGCCCAAACGGCTTTGTCTATGGAAATAACCAACCTGTCAAACGAAAAAGCGGCCATTATCGAACATGAAGCCATGTTGAAATCGGCAGGATTTGATCCGGATTTGCTTAGAAGAGCCTCAAAAGGAGCGGCTTATCTGGTAAGTGATATTCCGGAAAATCAGATCAGCAAACTGAAAAAAGGAGATACTTGTAGGATTCAGTTTACAGCCTATCCGAATGAAACTTTTAGCGGAAAAATAGAAGCGATAGCTGATCGTGTGGATTTTACTACCCGTATGGTGAAATTGCGTATCGGATTAAACAATGCAGATGATAAACTAAAAGTAGGAATGTATGCTAATGTTGCTTTCGGATTAAAAAGCAATAACTCAATCAGTGTTCCGAAAAATGCTATTGTAACCGTTCAGGGGAAAAATTATGTGTTTATTCAGAAAAATGATTCCCAGTTTGAACGTAAAGAAATACAAATGGGACAACAAATAGGTGATCGCATCATCATTTTCGGCGGTGTTGAAAACGGAAGTAAAGTCGTAAAAGACGGGGTAATGCAGCTTAAAGGATTGTCATTCGGATACTAAAAAATCATACAATGGTACAGGCTCAGATTTTTATAGACAAAGACGAATTAAGAGGCACACGCCCTTTGTACGAATTCATCTTATTGTTTCTGTTGGAAAAGAATATAGCAGGAGCAACAGCATTTAACGGGTTTATGGGTTTCGGAAAACACCAGAAACTGAAAAGACCCAACAGAGAATTTTCTTTTGACGAAACACCATTGGTAATTTCATTCGTTGATACCAAAGAAAATGTAGAAGAGGCCATAAAAGAATTGCGTAACGTGTACAGCGGTGGTTTAATTATCACGCACGCTGTAGAACAATGGTAAAAAATGATTAAGAATTTACTTTTATTCTCACTCAGAAACCGATGGATCGTAGTGGGAATCAGCATTGCTTTAATGCTGGTTGGATATTTTTGCTTTACGCAATTAAAAATTGAGGCGTATCCGGATATTGCCGATACTAACGTAATCGTTGTAGCACAATACAAAGGTCGTGCTGCCGAAGAAGTGGAACAACAGGTAACGGTTGCAATTGAACGGGCCTTACAAAATACACCAAACGTATTAGACAGAAGAAGCCGTACAATTTTCGGTTTGGGAATTGTACAACTAACGTTTAAAGACGGAACGGATGATTATTTCGCACGGCAACAGGTGATGGAACGATTAGCAACTGCAGATCTTCCGGATGGTGTTGAGGTGGAACTGGCACCGTTGTCTACTGCTGTAGGTGAAATCTTTCGTTATGTGGTGGAAGCACCGCCAAGTTATACACCAATCCAGATCCGGGATTTACAGGACTGGGTGATCAAACCGTATTTATTGCAAACGGACGGTATTGCGGATATTACAACTTTTGGCGGACCGTTAAAGCAATTCCATATTCAATTGTCTCCGGAAAAACTGCGAAAATACGACCTGAAGATTTCGGATATCGAAGAAAAGGTGGTGGCTAATAATATCAACTCGGGCGGAAACACAATTGAACGTGGCGGACAGGCATTTGCCGTACGCGGACTCGGAGCAATTAAGAATGAAAAAGACATTGAAAATATTGTAATAAAAACAGCTAACGGACTTCCGGTATTTATTCGGGATGTAGGTGAAGTGGAGATCATGCCGCCACCGCCAAGCGGCGTTTTAGGATATACGTTCCCGGATGAAAAAGTGGATGTACACAATGGTGTAGAGGGAATTGTATTATTACGTCGTTATGAAAATCCGAGTGAAGTGCTAAAAGCGTTAAAACAACGTATCGCTGATCTTCAGGATCACGAATTACCGGAAGGTGTAAAGATCCGTACCATGTATGATCGTAGCTTCCTGATTAATCACTCGCTTGAAACCGTAGGAAGAACCTTGTTTGAAGGGATTAGTATCGTGATCATCGTATTGATCTTTTTCCTCGGAAGCTGGCGTAGTGCATTGGTTGTAGCGCTTACAATTCCGTTTTCACTGTTATTTGCCTTTATCATTATGCGACTAACCGGTATTCCGGCCAACTTATTATCATTGGGCGCAATTGACTTTGGTATTATCGTGGATGGTGCGGTTGTAATGGCCGAACACTTGATCAGGCGCTATAAGAAAGCCTCGATTGAGGAACGGAAAGAAGGAATTGTAAAAATTACGATGCTTTCGGCTCAGGAAGTAGGACGCGAAATTTTCTTCTCGGTAGCGATTATTATCCTGGCATATATGCCGATTTTATTGATGACCCGAGTGGAAGGGAAACTGTTCTCACCAATGGCTTTAACGTTGTCGTTTGCCGTTATCGGTTCGATGTTGGCGGCCTTAACGCTTATTCCGGTATTGATTTCATTTGTATATAACAAAGTGGTTTCGAATACGGATTCCGAGGTTAAAGAACATAAAAATATTGTACTGGATTATCTGGATAAAAAATACAGTAAGTTACTTTCGGGTTTACTGGGAAGCTATAAGCGTACGGTTTATATCGGTATGGCGGTAGTTGTTGTACTGATTGCTTTCGGATCAAAACTGGGATCGGAATTTTTACCGGAACTGGATGAAGGATCGATTTTTATTCGTGGAAATTTCCCGGCGGGGATCTCGATTCAGGAAAATGCAACGTATTCGCCTAAGATTCGAAAAGTGATTGCTAAATATCCGCAAATCTCGTATATCATTACGCAGGCGGGAAGAAACGATGACGGAACCGATCCGTTCCCGGCCAACCGTAATGAGATTTTAATCGGATTAAAAGATTATAAACTGTGGAGCGATACGATTGCTAAAAAAGAACTGGTAAAATTAATTCGTACCGATCTGGAACATGCGTTGCCAAGTGTGCGTTTCTCATCCGGTCAGCCGATTATTGACCAGGTAATGGAAATTGTAACCGGTAGTGCTGCCGATCTGGCTGTGAGTATTGTGGGTGATGATTTGCAAATGATGCGATCTAAAGCGGATAGCATTGTTTCGATTGTAAACAAAATGAAAGGAAGTTCGGCGGTAAACATCGAACAGGAAGGACCACAGGAACAATTGTCAATTCATATTGACCGGGAAAAAACAGCCCGTTTCGGAATTAATGTATCGGATGTTCAGGATATTATCGAAGCCGCTATCGGAGGTAAAGCGATTACAACTTTGTATGATGGTGTAAAACGATACGATATTATGGTTCGTTATCTGCCGCAACACCGTGCGAATATTGATGAAATTAAATCTTTGTTGGTAACGTCTACCAATGGTGCGTTAATCCCGATTGAGCAATTGGCCGATGTAAGTTTTATTCAGGGACAAACCAATATTTATCACTACAATGGAAAACGTATGATTACCGTACGTACCAATATTGTAGGAAGAGACCAGGTAAGTTTTGTGAAAGAACTGGAAGCTAAAATCAATAAATCGATTCCGGTTCCGAAAGGCTATCAGATTATTTATGGCGGACAATACGAAAATCTGGAACGTGCCGGAAAACAGTTATTGTTAACGATTCCGTTGACTATCGGATTAGTGTTTATATTGTTATTCTCCTTGTATAAAAACTTTAAAGATACCTTGATTACCATGACCTGTATCCTGTTCGCATTAGGTGGTGGAATCAGTGCCTTGTTATTGCGAGGCTATTATTTCAACGTTTCAGCCGGTGTAGGATTTGTTTCGATCTTCGGTATTTCGGTAATGGCCGGTGTATTGCTCGTCTCGGCGCTCAATAGGGCCAATGTGGGAATCAGCGATGAGAGTTCAAAAGATACTGTGGAAAAAGTTTCAAAAGAACAATTACGAGCCATTTTATCCATTCTGGTATTGGCGGTATTGGGTCTGATCCCGGCTGCAACATCAACCGGAATCGGTTCCGATGTACAACGCCCGCTGGCAACAGTTATTATCGGGGGACTATTAAGTACATTAGTATTTACTCCGCTGATTATTCCGGCTTTGTACTATTGGGTACATCCGACAAAGAAAATATAATACAAATTAAAATCTGACAGATTTACTAAGGGCCGCCTGTTTTCAGGTTGGCCTTTTTGGTTTTAAAAACGGGTGCCTTAAATCTGTCTTAATTTATGCGTCATTTAAAGAAACATCCCGTAAATTTGCAGTTAATAAAAAATGGAGCGACGGGTAATAGGCCTGTCGGGAATTCCATCTGACAAAAAAAGAACAGAATCAGATGAAAAAACTAGATATTCAGGCTGTTAGAGCTGATTTTCCGATACTATCTCAAACAGTAAACGGTAAACCACTGGTCTATTTTGATAACGGAGCAACCGCTCAGAAACCGAAAGTGGTAATCGATGCCATAACAAAATATTACGAAGAAATCAACGCCAATATTCACAGAGGTGTGCATACGTTAAGTCAGTTGGCAACAGATGCTTATGAAGTGTCACGAAATACAATACAAAAACACCTGAATGCGGAGCATAACCATGAAATCATTTTTACATCCGGAACTACACACGGGATTAATCTGGTAGCTAACGGTTTTGCGTCCCTGCTAAATGAAGATGATGTTGTAATGGTTTCGGCAATTGAGCATCATAGTAATATTGTGCCATGGCAAATGTTGTGTGAGCGAACCGGAGCGAGTCTGGCTGTAATTCCGATGAATGAGAACGGAGAATTAGTGATGGCTGAATTTGACAGATTGTTGAATGATAAAGTTAAGATCATCGCTGTTAATCATATATCCAATGCATTAGGAACAATCAATCCGATCGAGACGATTATCGAAAAAGCGCATCGGGTTGGAGCGGCTGTTTTAATTGACGGTGCTCAGGCTACGCCGCATTTACGTCCGGACGTACAAAAACTGGATTGCGATTTCTACGTCTTCTCCGGACATAAAGTGTGCGGACCAACCGGTGTTGGAATTCTATACGGAAAAGAAAGCTGGTTAAATCAATTGCCACCGTATCAAGGTGGTGGTGAGATGATTAAAGAAGTAACATTTGAAAAAACAACTTACGCCGAATTACCGCATAAGTTTGAAGCCGGAACGCCTAATATTGCCGGCGGTATTGTTTTGGGTACAGCAATTGATTATCTGAATACTATCGGTTTTGATGCAATTGAAGCTTACGAACAGGAACTACTGGCATACGGAACGGAAAAATTGCTGGAAATAGAAGGCGTTAAGATATACGGTTCCGGAGCACATAAGGCGTCTTTAATCTCATTTAATATCGAAGGAATACATCCGTATGATATCGGAACGATTGTAGACAAATTGGGTATTGCGGTAAGAACAGGTCATCATTGCGCACAACCGATTATGAGCTTTTTCGATATTCCGGGAACAGTCCGGGCATCGTTCGCCTTTTACAATACGAAAGAAGAAATTGATATCTTTGTAGAAGCGGTAAAAAAAGCAAAGCAAATGTTATCCTAAAAACAAGCCTATGAGACTAGTAACCCTTTTGGCAGCGGTTATCATCACCTGTACCGGTTGTAACTGTGCGCAGAAAAAAACGACCGATGTAACGGCCACTGAAAATAAACTCACAATGGAACAGCAACAGGGAAACCCGGTTTTTGAATATGATGCCTCATCAAGAGGTTTTTATCGAAAAATCGTTTTGGAAAATAAAGAATTGCGGGTGACTAAAAGTAGAGGTGATCAGGAACTGCCAACAGTAATTAAGCTTTCGGATACGGAATGGAATGAAATCATGACTAGCTTTAAAAAGCTGGATTTAAAAACGGTATCGGAATTAAAAGCACCTACCGAAAAACGGTTTTATGACGGTGCGGCAATGGCCAATTTTACAATACGGGCAGGAAATGAAACGTATACGGTGCCAACATTTGACCACGGTTTTCCACCGGCAGCCATTGAAAAAATTGTAAATAAGCTAAACGAATTAGCAGACAAAAAATAATAAAATGACAATAAAAGCGATTCAGGAAGAGATTGTAGACGAATTCTCGATGTTTGAAGACTGGATGCAACGATACGAGTACATTATTGAACTTGGAAAAAGTTTGCCACTTATTGAAGAACAGTATAGAAAAGACGAAAATACGATAAAAGGATGTCAGTCTAAAGTATGGTTGCACGCGGAAGAAAAAGACGGAAATGTTGTTTTTACAGCCGATAGTGATGCTATTTTGACAAAAGGAATCATCGCGATTCTGATCCGTACCTTTTCAAATCAATCACCTCAGGCGATCCTGGAAGCGAATACCGATTTTGTTGATGCGATCGGATTAAAAGAACACTTGTCGCCAACACGTGCCAACGGACTGGTGTCGATGATTAAACAAATTAAAATGTATGCTTTGGCTTTTCAGTCAAAAAAATAAAGGCTATGGAAGAATTTAACGATACTATAAATCTAGGGGAAAATGTAGTAAAAGTCCTTAAAGGAATTTATGACCCTGAAATCCCGGTAGATATTTACGAACTTGGACTTATCTATGATGTAATGATTAATGAGGATAACGATGTAAAAATCCTGATGACATTAACATCGCCGAACTGCCCGGTAGCGGAAACATTACCGATGGAAGTTGAAGAAAAAATCAAGTCGATCGATGCGGTAAAAAGCTGTGAAGTGGAAATCACTTTTGATCCGCCATGGAGCAAAGACTTGATGAGTGAAGAAGCAAAACTGGAATTAGGAATGCTGTAATGGAAGAGATTGTAAACAGAGTAGCAAACAGCGCCCTTCAGGTTTTTGATCTGGAGGATTATTTCCCGGAAGGACCTCGTTTCACTATTGACGTTTCGCAATGGTTGTATGAAGGTTTCGTTTTGCGTGAAAAAGATTTTCGCGAACAACTCAAAAATTACGACTGGGAGACCTATAAAAACGGTTTTGTTGCCTTATCCTGCTCAACAGATGCGATTGTTCCGGCCTGGGCTTTTATGTTGATTACAGCCTATCTGGAGCCGGTTGCTCAAAAAGTCTTCTGGGGAACGATTCCTCAAATGGAAATCGCACTTTATCAGGAATTATTACAAAATCTGGATTATACAGCTTATCAGGACAAGCCGGTTATTATAAAAGGCTGTTCTAAAAAGCCGGTTCCTCAGGAAGTTTACGTACTGGCAACACAAAAATTAATGCCGATTGCCAAGAGTATTATGTTCGGAGAGGCTTGTTCGGCAGTTCCCGTATACAAGCGTAAGTAATATTTGTCGGTTTTTACACAGTTTTTTGTGATTTTTTTATGATTTTTTGTTACTTTGTGTGAAACAGAAAATCTTAGCTATGAGAAAAATTGCATTAACACTGCTTTGTTTTATCGGTACTATAGCCGTTCAAGCACAGGAACCTGTTCAGGATACTACCAAACACTGGACAACCAAAGGAAATATTTCATTCCTTTTTAATCAATCGGCGTTTAATAACTGGGTAGCCGGTGGTGAAAACAATATTGCCGGTAATCTGGGAGTGAACTACGATTTTAATTATAAAAAAGGGGACTGGTCCTGGGATAATAAAATTATTGCCGCTTACGGTATTGTAAGAACGAAGAATTCGGCTTTTGAGAAAAAAACGGATGATCGACTGGAACTGAACTCATTGTTAGGTAAAAAGGCATCGGGATATTGGTATTATTCTGCGTTTCTAAACTTTAAAACGCAGATGACAAAAGGATATACTTACGGTACAGATGCTGACGGTGCCGAAATTCGAAATGAGTACACGAATATTTTATCACCGGGATATCTGTCTTTTGGACCGGGTATGCTATGGAAAAAAAGCGATAACCTGAAAGTGAATCTGGCTCCGGCTACTTCGAAAATCACCATTGTAAATAAAGACTTTACATTGCCAAATCAAGCCTATTTTGGTGTTGATGAAGGAAAGAGTATGCGATATGAGCTTGGATTCAATGCGTCGGCTTATTATAAGTTTAGCCTGATGGAAAATGTATCCGTTGAAAATATATTAAATCTGTATTCGAATTATCTGGAAGATCCGCAAAATGTAGACTTAGATTATCAGTTGAATGTAGTGATGAAAATCAACAAATATTTATCAACTAATCTGGCGTTCCAGACAATTTATGACGACAATGCCTTTAAAGGATTTCAGATCCGCCAGGTATTGGGAGTAGGAATCAACTACGGATTTTAACCTGACAGGTTTTTAAAACCTGTCAGGTTAAAAAAAGGCTATCCATCATGGATAGCCTTTTTTATTCGTCGTCTTTTTCAACAGCATCCTTATAGTCCGGATACAGGAAGTTGTTGTAAGGGAAACGGGTAATATGAATAGTACGTACCGCTTCGTATACTTTTTCACGGAACTCCTCAAAATTCTCCTTATTGGTTGCCGAAATAAATAAAGCATTGTTTTCGCCTACTTTCGACATCCAGGTATTTTTCCATTCAGTCAATGTGTAATGTTTGGTCGTTTTTTCGGTGATCAGGTCATCTGCAGCAATAGTCAGGTGTTTGTAAGCATCGATTTTATTAAAGACCATAATGGTTGGTTTGTCAGAACTTTTAATATCCTGTAAAATCTGATTAACAGAAGCGATATGGTCTTCAAAATCAGGATGAGAAATGTCAACTACATGTAGTAATAAATCCGCTTCACGTACTTCGTCCAGCGTACTTTTAAACGATTCAACCAATTGAGTCGGTAACTTCCGGATAAAACCAACCGTATCCGATAATAAAAAAGGTAAATTCTTGATTACCACTTTACGAACGGTAGTGTCCAGTGTTGCAAATAGTTTATTTTCAACAAAAACATCACTTTTACCGATTGCATTCATCAAAGTTGATTTTCCTACGTTGGTGTATCCGACCAAAGCCACGCGAACCATAGCGCCGCGATTACTTCGTTGTACCGACATCTGACGGTCGATGGTTTTGATTTTTTCTTTTAATAACGCGATTCGGTCTCTAACAATACGACGGTCTGTTTCGATTTCCGTTTCTCCCGGACCACGCATACCAATACCGCCACGCTGACGTTCAAGGTGCGTCCACATACCGGAAAGTCGCGGTAATAAATATTGACACTGAGCCAGTTCTACCTGTGTACGGGCGTATGAAGTTTCGGCTCTTTGAGCAAAAATGTCAAGGATGAGGTTGGTACGGTCTAATACTTTACATTCCAGTACTCTTGAAATATTTTTTTGCTGTGCCGGAGAGAGTTCATCATCAAAAATTACAGTTTTAACATCGTTATCTTTTATGTAATAGTTGATTTCTTCCATTTTACCGGTTCCCACAAAAGTTTTGGGATTAGGCTTATCCATCTTTTGAGAAAAGCGTTTTACAACTTCACCACCAGCAGTAAAAGTCAGGAATTCCAATTCGTCCAGATACTCGTTTAGTTTTTCCTCGTTCTGGTCTTTGGTAATAATTCCGACGATTACGGTTTTTTCAAAATTGATTACTTCTTTTTCTAACATTCTTTTCTAATAAAGCACAAAAATAAGCAATTCATCATTAATGCGTATAAATATTAAAAAGTAACAAAAATACATTGCGGAATTGTGTTGTAATTTGATGCTTTATCTGAGAAAAAACAGTAGTTGCAGTAAATAAAATTATGGAGCGAAAAGTCCAAATCATGTCTTTTATTTAGACTTTAATATTTATATTTTCTTTATTTCTTTGATTGGAATTTTTAGCGGATCACATAGGAAGGAAACATTCTGACGCTGATTTGTATAAATTCGGCTTTTTAGATACGATTAAAAAAAGGAGTTTTAAAAATTGAGAAATGTTAACAAATAGATAATAAAATAATTTAACAATAGTGAAAGAGTAGGCTGTATGATTGCTTTTTTTGTGAATTTTAACATATAACGTTAAGTTATTGCTAATTTTATTTTATATTTGGGGATTAAACTTATCAAAAATCATAGGATTAATTATGAAAAAAATTACATTATTAATTCTTATGTCATTACTGAGTTTTGTGAGTTATTCTCAGGTTTTTCCGGAAGGGTTTGAAGGAACTTTTCCGCCGTCAGGACCTGGAGGAACTTGGGTAGTCTCTCATAATGGCATAGGAATGGGGCCTGCAAATGCGAACCTTTGGGTACGCACACCGCTCAACTCTTCAACTTCACCTCCCCACACAGGCAATTATGCTGCCATGGTTGAAAGAGTAAATATTGGAAACGGGAACACCGAAGAGGATTGGTTAATCTCCCCTCTGGTTACTGTACCGGCTAACGGACAGTTACGTTTCTATGCACTTCACGGCCGTGCAGGGGATCAAGGGTCAAAACTTAAAATTAAGGTATCGACTACTTCTCAGACGAATTTAGCATCCTTTACTACAGAGATAGTAAGTTTGACTGAAACGCAAATCAATCCTAATGCAGGAGAGTACAGAGAGCAAGTAGTGAACTTTGGAACCGCAGTTCCGGCAAACCAACAAGTGTATATTGCTTTTGTAAGAGAGCATACTCAAGCTGGTACTGCTGCTGACGGAGATCGTTTTGTAATTGATGATATCAACATGGTTCAGCGATGTCTGGATCCTGCCAGTGGAGTAGCAAACAATGTTACGACAAACTCGGCTGTATTATCTTGGGCGAATCCAAGTGGTTCTACACAATGGGAAATCGAATTGATTCCTTCTGCGGATCCTTTAACCGGAGCGGGACAACTTATTAACTCGAATCCTTATACAGCGACTACAACATCAACAGGTGTGCCTATAGCACCAGGAACTGTTTACCAATATCGAGTGCGATCTATATGTACCGGTGGTGTTCCAAGTGACTGGGCAGGACCGTTCTATTTTACAACGGTAAGTTTAGGACAGACTTGTGCTGCTGCAATACCAATTGCCAATTTACCGTATTCAACAACAGATGATACAGGTAACTACGGTAATAATATTACCGGAAGTCAGGGTAATACTGGTTGTGGAACAACAACAAACTACTTAACCGGAAATGATGTAGTGTATTCTTACACGGCTACTTTTACCGGTATGATTGATATTTCGATGACTCCTACGGCAACGTATTCGGGGATTTTCGTATATAATAACTGTGCTAATATCGGAACAAGTTGTTTAGCTGGTATCGGTAACTCAACTTCCAATATCAGAAATATTCCTAACTTCCCGGTAACATCTGGTACAACGTATTATTTTGTTATCTCAACAAATGCTTCACCGCAAACAACGGGATATACTTTAGTAATTCAACAGGTAAGCTGTACACCTCCGGGTGCATTAGCTGTTGGAGGTATTACAACAAACTCAGCTAACTTAAGCTGGAGTAACCCTACTTCAGGAACAGAATGGCAGGTAGTTGTGCAAGGAGCTGGTGCCGGAATTCCTCAGGGAGCTGGAACAACAGTAACAGGTGGTCCGGCTTATACAGCTACAACTACTTTTGCCGGTACAGCGTTAACATCTGGAACAGATTATGAATATTATGTAAGAGTAAAATGTGCGGATGGTTCTTTTAGCCAGTGGTCAGGTCCAAGACGTTTCTCAACGTTACCGAATTACTGTGCCGGAGATCATTTCTATGATCCGGGAGGACAAAACGGTCAATATGGAAATAGTGCAAACGTAACAACAACAATCTGTGCACCAACACCTGGTGATATGGTTACTGTTACTTTTAGTATGTTTAATACAGAAGCAGGTTATGACTTCGTACGTGTTTACAACGGAGCAACTGCTGCTGCACCATTATTAGGAACATATTCAGGAAACTTAGAAGGTGCAAACTTACCAGGACCTTTTGAGTCAACTGTAGGTGGATGTTTAACATTCGTGTTTACATCAGATAGTAGTGGAGTTCGTGACGGTTGGGATGCAACGGTAACTTGTGGGCCACCGCCAACATGTCCGAAACCAACCAATTTCACAGCAACTTTACCAAATGCAAGTTCAGTAAGATTAAACTGGACAGAAGCTGGAACTGCTACAAGCTGGATCGTAATGGCTGTGCCGGCTGGTACACCTAACCCGAACAGTAACCCAATTCCGGGAACTGCTATTACTGCTACGGTAAATACACCGCCGCCATATGTGTTGAACGGATTGAGTTCTGATACAAACTATGATTTCTATGTAAGAGCGGTTTGTAGTCCAACAGACTCAAGTACATGGACTGGTCCTAAAACTGTAAGAACATTACCAAACTTCTGTGCTGGTGATCATTTCTTTGATCCGGGAGGACCTAATGCTGAATACGGAAATAATGCTAACGTAACGACAACAATATGTGCACCAACAGGAGCGGATATCGTTACAGTTAATTTCTTAAGCTTTAATACTGAATCAAACTTTGACTTTGTACGTGTTTATAACGGACCAAGTGCAACTTCACCATTATTGGGAACTTACTCAGGTAACTTAACCGGAGCGAATTTACCAGGACCATTTGAATCAACACTTGGAGGATGTTTAACTTTTGTATTTACATCTGACGGAAGTGGAACGCGTACAGGATGGGAAGCTACAGTAACTTGTGGACCACCGCCAACATGTCCGAAACCGACCAACTTAGCCGTTTCAAATGCTACGATGAACTCGGTACAATTAAACTGGACTGAAGCTGGAACAGCAACAAGTTGGATCGTAATGGCCGTTCCTGCAGGAACTCCGAATCCGAATACCAACCCTATTCCGGGTACAGCAATTACTGCTACTGTGAATACTCCGCCGCCATATGTATTAGGTGGATTAACTTCAAATACAGATTATGACTTCTATGTAAGAGCGGTTTGTAGTCCTACAGACTCTAGTACATGGGCTGGTCCTAGAAATAGTAAAACATTACCGAATTACTGTGCCGGAGATCATTTCTATGATCCGGGAGGACAAAACGGTGATTATGGAAATAACCTTAACGTAACGACAACAATCTGTCCGGTTAACCCGACTGATATCGTTACTGTAGAGTTCAACAGCTTTAACACTGAAGCAGGTTTTGACTTTTTAAGAGTTTACGAAGGAACAGGCACTACAGGTACATTATTAGGTACATACGCAGGTGATTTAACAAACAACTTGCCTGGGCCATTCGAATCAGCTGCACCGGGTCAGTGTTTAACATTCGTATTTACAACTGACGGAAGTGGAGTACGTAGCGGATGGGATGCAACAGTAACATGTGCACCGGTACCAACATGTCCGAGACCGAAAAACTTGTCTGCGGCTAATATGACACAAACTTCTGCTGATCTAAACTGGCAGGAAATGGGTACGGCTACACAATGGGAAGTAATTGTATTGCCAGCTGGTTCTCCGGCACCGGCACCTGGAGATACAGGAGTAATCGTAAATACACCGCCGCCATTTACATACAGTGGTCCACCGGCATTATTACCGGGAAGACCGTATGATTTCTATGTAAGAGCTATTTGTAGTTCTACTGATATCAGTGCGTGGTCAATTAAAGGAACATTCCGTACATTAATTTCGAATGATGAATGTACTGCTCCGATTCACGTTCCGGTAAATGAAGATTCACTTTGTGGTCAGACTACACCGGGAACATTAGCAGGTTCTACCGCTTCTCCATTACCAAATACATGTGGTGGAAACCCTAATGATGACGTTTGGTTTGAATTTACAGCAACACATACACAACACTATATTGCGTTATTAAATGTGAACTCTACAGGATTGAGTACTGATAATATGTTCCATTCTGTATACAGTGCATGTGGAGGAACTCCTATTGTTTGTAGTGATCCGAATAACAGTCTTGTAAACGGTTTAGTACCGGGACAAAACTATTTGATTCGAGTATATAGTAATTCAGCTACTGCGCAAAGTTTCTCATTTAACCTTTGTGTAGGTACCGTTATTACATGTGCTGATGCTCAGGCATTCTGTGCTAACAATACATCACCGTCTATTACCTTCCCAGGTTCTATCGGGGTACCAAACTTAGGAGCTGTTTCTTGTTTATCTACAACACCAAACCCTACTTGGTATTTCTTACAAGTACAACAATCCGGTAACTTACAGTTCCAGATTTCTCAAACAAGTACTACAGGACAGGGAATTGACGTGGATTTCATCGCTTACGGTCCGTTTACTTCGCCAACAGCGGGTTGTGGTAACTTAGGAGCGAATGTAGGTTGTAGTTATAGTTCGGCATCTGTGGAGAACTTTAATATCCCGAATGCTGTTGCCGGTCAATACTACTTAATTGAGATTACGAACTATAATGGTAGTGCAGGTAATATTACATTAGCACAAACCAACCAGGGACAACCGGGTGCAGGTTCGACAAACTGTGATATCGTATGTACTGTGGATTTAGGTCCGGATAAGATTTTATGTGGACAAACATCTTACACATTAGATGCAGGAATTGTTAACGCGACAACGTATACTTGGTATAACGGAACAAACGTTATTCCTGGAGCTACAGGTCAGACATTAACAGTTACACAATCAGGTGAATATAGCGTTGTGGTTACTAAACCATCATGTTCAAACAACCCTACGGATAGTGTTAATATTACTTTCGGACCGACTATTAATCAGGTTACAATGCCGGATTATAAAGTTTGTGATGATGTATCAAATGACGGTTTTGCTGATTTTGATCTGTCTACATTAACAAGTCAGGTTGTTGCAGGACAAAACCCGGCGTTTACTTATAACGTAACGTATTATGCTTCAGCTGCTGATGCAACTGCTGCTCAGGGTGCAATTGATGCAACTGTTCCATATAACAGTAACACAAAAACAATTTATATCCGAGTTGAAGGTGCAAATGCTGCTACTTGTTTCGGAGTGATTCCGGTGAATTTAGTTGTAAAACGAATGCCAATCACTACTATGCCGGCTACTTACTCTGTATGTACTGGTACTGTAACGATTATCGGAACACCTCAAAACTATACATCAGCTGATAACCCAGTATACACATGGTACTTCGGTACTAACGTTATTGCTGGTGAAACTTCTGAGCAAATCGTAGTATCACAACCAGGTACTTATACTTTAGAAGTTACTATAGACGGATGTACAAACTCTGTTAGTACAGTTGTAACAAACGACGGTGTTACAGTTACGGCTCCGGATGATGTTACAGTATGTAATTCGTATACTTTACCATCATTAACAAGCGGTACTTATTATACAGGTCCGGGAGCTTCTGGTACAGTATTGAATGCAGGTGATCCTATCACATCAACACAAACTATTTATGTATACTTACAGTCAACGGTTAACCCGAGCTGTTATGCTGAAGATAGTTTCGTTGTAAACATTACAACAACTATTGTAGCTCCGGTAGTGCCAAGCGCAACTGTTTGTGACAGCTATACATTACAACCGTTACCTTCATTCGCGAACTACTATACAGGTTCAGGAGGAACAGGTACAATGTTAACAGCTGGTTCTACAGTAACTACGTCACAAACTATCTATGTATATGCTCAGTCTGGTGTTGCACCAAACTTCTGTACAGACCAAAGTAGTTTTGTAGTAACGATCCAAACAGCAACTGCTGATGCTCCGGCTAACGTAGAATCTTGTGGAGCGTATACTTTACCGGCATTATCTGCTAATAATAATTATTATACAGGTCCGGGCGGTACAGGTACTATGCTTAATGCCGGTGATCCGGTTAACGCAACTACATTATTGTATGTTTACACAAGTACATCTGCAGGATGTAATGATGAAAATAGCTTTACTGTAACAATCTACAATACTCCTTCGGTTGTAACATTACCGGATGTAACTGTAGAATGTGAAGGATTTACATTACCGGCTTTACCGGCTGGAAATGCATACTACACAGGTACAGGAGGAACAGGAGCACAGTTACAAGCTGGACAAGTGGTTTCAACTACACAAACTGTTTACATCTTTGCTCAAACCGGATCCGGTGCTGCAACATGTACAAACGAAAGTAGTTTCGAAATTTCAGCTTCATGTATTATTCCTAAAGGTATTTCACCAAACAATGACGGATTGAACGATACATTCGATCTATCGAACTTCGAGGTAGAGAAATTAAGTATCTTTAACCGTTACGGTACTGAAGTTTACAGCCATGGTGCTGGATATACTAAACAATGGTTTGGTCAGTCGAAAGGTGGAAGTGAATTACCGGATGGTACCTATTTCTATGTGATCGAGTTAAAAGGTGGTGATACTAAAACCGGATGGGTTTATATCAGTAGAGAGAAATAAGCAGTAACATTATATAAAGACCTGCCTGATTAATCGGGCAGGGACTTTATTTACAAACAGTATACCAATGAAGAAAATATATTTGACCGCCTTTTTAGCCTTAATAGGATTAAATGAGGCCTCAGCACAACAAGACCCGCATTATACACAGTACATGTATAATATGAACGTCATCAACCCGGCTTATGCCGGTTCGAAGGAGACTTTATCATTCGGATTGTTGTACCGCAAGCAGTGGGTTGATTTGGAAGGCGCGCCGTCTACGGCTACCTTTTCGGGTCACAGTCCTGTAGGTAAGAATGTCGGATTAGGACTTTCCGTTATTTCCGATAAGATCGGTCCTGTAAAGGAGAATAATGTTTATGCGGATTTCTCCTACACACTTAACTTAGGTGGTGAGCACAAACTTGCTTTGGGATTAAAAGCAGGAGCGACTTTCCACAAAGTAGGATTACTATCGGATGTAAGCCCGTTTGTACCGGATGCCAATGACCCTGCTTTTGCAGAGAACACCAGCCGCACGTTTTTTAACGTTGGATCGGGTATTTTCTACTATACGCAGAAGTACTATTTAGCTTTATCGGTACCCAACATGTTAAAGTCGACGTATTTGGATTACAACGGTCGTAAATTCGGATCAGACACCCAACACTACTTTGTAACGGGGGGTTATGTCTTTGATTTGAACGAGAACCTTAAATTCAAACCGTTCTTTATGGTGAAGTCAGCATTCGATGCACCGACTTCCTTAGATGTATCGACCAATTTCCTGTTTCATGAGAAATTCGAAATCGGAGCTACTTACCGATTGGATGATTCCTTCGGAGCGATGGTAAATTATGCGATCACGCCAAGTCTTCGCATCGGTTATGCCTATGACCACATCGTATCTGATTTGAAAGTAACCACACCTTCTTCGCATGAAGTTATCTTATTATTTGATGTAAACTTCTCTAAGAAAGTGTCCCGATCTCCGAGATATTTCTAATATAAAAGCGACCTAAGACATGAAGAATTTATATATCACTTTAAGTTTTGTGATCGCTAGTTCGACACTATCGGCACAAAACAAAGACACCCAAAGCGCCGACAAACTCTTTAATCGATTTGAGTATGTCGATGCAGCAGATGCCTACCTCAAGTTGGTAGACAAAGGCAAAGCTGACGGATACGTTTACAAACAACTGGCCGACAGTTACTACAATGTATTCAACGCATCAGAAGCCAGTAAATGGTATGCCAAAGCAACCAGCGAGAAGCAGGATGCCGAGACGTATTATCGTTATGCTCAAATGCTAAAGGCAGAGGGGAAATACGATGAGGCGAACAAACAAATGCAGAAGTTTGCCAGTATGGCACCCAACGATCAGCGTGCGGTAGCGTTTAAACAAAACCCGAATTATTTACCGAAACTGAACGAAAAAGCGAAATCCTTTGATATCAAAAACATGGATATCAATAGTGATAAATCGGATTTCGGAGCGGTTTTAAGTAATGACAACACCCTGTATTTTGCCTCAGCCCGAAACACTTCCCGTAAAACCTACGGATGGAACGAACAACCGTTCCTGGATTTATACAGCGCTACCTACAATACAGACGGTACTTTTAGTCAGCCTACCCCGGTAGAGAGTATCAACTCGAAATACCATGACGGACCGGCTACCATTAGTGCTGATGGTAACACGATGTATTTTGCCAGTGAGAGTTTTAAGGAAGGTTTGTTTGAAAAAGACAAAGCTCAGAAACTGAAATTCGGACAGGTAAATTTATTTAAAGCGACTAAAAACGGAAGCCAATGGAGTAACATTACTTCTCTTCCGTTTAACAGCAAGGATTACTCTACCAGTAACCCAAGTTTAAGTAAAGACGGAAAAACCTTGTATTTCTCTTCGAACATGCCGGGCTCGGTTGGCGGAGTGGATATCTGGAAAGTAGCGATTAACTCAGATGGTACTTACGGAACACCGGAGAATCTGGGTAAAAAGATCAATACCGAAGGAAATGAGAGTTTCCCTTTTATTACAGATGATAACAAATTATACTTTTCATCAGATGCGCGTCAGGGCTTTGGAGGAATGGATGTTTATGTGATCGACTTAAACAAAGGAACGGATGCTACTAACGTTGGAAAACCGGTGAACTCGGAGAAAGATGATTTTGCATTTAGTTTTAATACGACTAAAAACATTGGATTTGTATCGAGTAATCGTGCGGGTGTAGACAACATCTATATGGCGATTCCGGTTTGTGGTGTTGAAGTAGTTTCGTTGGTTCGTGATGCTAAGACCGGAGCGAAATTATCCGGAGCACGTGTGGCAATCTTAGACGAGAAGAACAACATCATCTCTACTAAAACAACCGAAGCAGACGGTACAGTATCGTATGCTGTAGAATGTGATAAAGCTTACACGATTCAGGTAGCCAAAGACGGTTATGAAAGCAATACTTTCCCGGTTAATAAAACCAAAGGAGGTATCGTTAACGTTAGCGCCGACTTACAGCCGATCGATGTTATTGTTACGGAAACTGAAGTTATCTTAAATGATATCTATTTTGAATACGACAAGAGCAACATTACCCAACAGGGTGCTTTTGAGTTAGACAAATTAGTTCAGGTAATGAAAAATAACCCGGCAATGGTAATCATGGTTAAATCGCACACTGATAGCAGAGGTAGCGATAAATACAACATGAATTTATCAGATCGTCGTGCAAAATCTACAGTACAATATGTAATCTCTAAAGGAATTACTAAGGACAGAATCTCCGGAAAAGGTTACGGAGAAAGCGAGCCGAAAGTAAACTGTGGTGATAACTGTACGGAAGAAGAACACGCTAAAAACAGAAGATCAGAATTCCTGATCGTGAAGAAATAGTGAAATACATCTGACAGGTTTTTAAAACCTGTCAGATGTAAAAAAATTAAAGGCGGCCAATTAGTCGCCTTTTTTATTGGCTTTAAGAGCGTCTTTTTGTCCTTCTTAAAGGCATCGTTGTCTTGAGGGAAATGATGCAGCTTAGGGCTTAAAAATAATGTTTTGAAGTGTGATTGCTACATCTGACAGGTTCCGAAAACTTGTTAGGTGTTAAAATAGGTGTTATAAAGTTGTATGTAAACAAAAAACTACACCTTTTTTGGGGTGTAGTTTTATATTGATTCGAAGCGGATTTGTATCTTCAACGGTTATATAACGCTCTAATAATTTGCATAGAAATAATAAATTAAAACCCATTTGTGAGCTTTGAGTTTAAACTCATAGCGCATATCATAACCGGAGTTTTCTTTGTAAATCCTGTAAATCATAGAAGAATCGGTTTTAATGGTTTTGTTTTTAAGAAGGTCTCCGTTAGTCGGTTTTTGAAAATCTTCTTCTGATGAAAAATCAAAATCGGCTTTATCAAATAGGTATAATGTGTCTTGATCGGTTAATTCCGGATTCATGGCAGCGGAATTATAACCCCGCAAAGGAAAAGTAATCCGCTCGTGACGAAATGGTTTATCGGTGATGAATTTTGCTATAAATACTGAGAAATCTTCATCCGACATCGTTTGTTCTTTGTTGTTGGTAACGATATTGTTTTCGGGTATAACTTTGTTTTCATTGTTTTTGCAGCTTAAAAGCAATAGTAAAATTAAAAGAATGAAAGGGTTTGTTTTCATGGTGTGGATTTGGTTAAACGATCTTTTTATGTATTGCTAAAATAAAATAACAAAAGGCTGTCTCTATCTTTTGTGAGAGCCTTTTATAGATCAATTTTAATTACAAATCAGAGCTAGAACGAATTAAAAGGTTATAGATTACAAATTTGAATCGGTTATTATTTCATCATATTGTAATAAAATATTTATAGCTCGATCTTCATTGAGCCATGTGTTTTTACCTATAATATAGCCGGAAGCGATGATATAATGTTTTGTTTTGCCGGATTGGATTTTAAATGTCTTACGATTAAATTTACCATTGTATTCCTGTATCTTCTCAGGGATATCGATTGTTTCCGTAATAGTGAAATCACATAACCTATCTGGTATGTCGATATATGAGACATCAAAGAATTCAATATCAATATTAAAACTTTTATCTTCACTATAATTTTCCTGATCCGGAAACATCATAGGACATCGAAGTATCAATATACTATGACTAACGGTATATGACCATAATTTAAAGGTTCTATTTGTTGTTTTTTGCATGCTTTTCTGGATGTAAAATTATTATGCTATTTTCTGGATAGTATTATTGGAGAAAGATATAGCGTATAGTATGAGAGTTGTAATATTACACTTTTTCAATAGTCAAATCTAAAGAATCTTCTCCTAGGGAATTATAAGAGTCTAAATGGATATGATATCCGGTTGGAATACCATCTTGAGCTAAATTTAGTAAATGATTAGCTAAGGATACAAGCCCGGCTTTATTTGCAGTAATTTTGAAACCGATACCTTCTGCAGAAGTCTTAATTTCAAAATCATCTTCCCAGTTATAAATAATGCCATTCTCAGGATGATATTTTGGGATTTTTATTTTTACGGTTTCCATTATTAAGGAGATAAAATTATATAGATTGTTTTGTATAAAGATAATGGAAAGGGTGTATTGTACTACTGTTCTTAAACTAGATTAAAAGACCAAAACCTGTCTCGTGTAAATAAAAAAGCAGCCTATATAGGCTGCTTTAAAAATAGATTTTATATTTTTTTAGTTTACAGTGATATCATCAATCTGCATAGTAGTTGTAATAGTTGGTGTTCCTGAATGTTCGAACACAAAATAACCATTACCTGTTAAGCTACCCGGAAGGGTATAAACACCACTAGACTGGAATGTTGAAGCTGATTGTCCTGTAGCTGGAGTAGAAATACTAAATGAAGAAGTAATATCTACAAAATTACTAAGGTTAATCGGTCCGCCTGCAGTATAGTTAGCAGCTGTAACATAATATACTTTTAATACATTTCCTTGGTAAAAACGAGCAAGCGTTTTAAATGCAAATGTGTTAGCAGCAGTAAAGTCAACCGGAACAAAGAAATACGTTTTAGCAGTAACACCACCGCTTCCGAAAGAGGTCATCTCGATGTATTTGTTTCCTGTGTTAGCCGGGAACTGTTTTAACTGCCAGTATCTTCCTCCAACAGTTTGATCATTTACATATTTAGGGAATGCTGTTAAGTTAACTGCATAACTTGTAAAATCTTCAGTAAATGAACCGGTGAAGCTAATGTTAGTTCCACCTTGAGCTGTACTAATGTAAAATCTAGGATTTTCTAACATGATATCACGCTCTGTTCTGGCAAGAAATTGGAAGTCGCTGTTGTATTTTGTTAATACACCACGAATTTTTCCGCTTTTGTTAGGAACTGCTTTACCTGCGAATTTAGCGAATTCACTGGTTCTGAAAATAATTTCATGACCGGTGTTGTCTGTGATTTTCCAGTTAGTAGCACCTCCGATAGTTGCAGAACTGTTTGCATCGTAATAAGTAGAACCCATAGCAGCATCAGCAAACTGAACATTGTCAAACTCGATAAGTTTGTTAATGTGGTTGTTGTTTAATGCTTCAGCAATAGTCATGTGTGATACTAATTCATCTTCATTAACGAAATCACAAGAAGCTTTAGCAGTTCTTCTGAATTCTTCCGGAACCAAACGTCCTACAGAAGTACCTTGGTATAAATCACCGATAACTAAAGAACTATGTGCAATTGCGATATAACGATCTTTTAAGTTAACGTATACTTTTCTTCCCGGTTCGAATTCGGTATAAATGTTATACATATCAACAGGAATACTGAAACCACGTGATTTATCTAACGTTTCCAAAGAAACCGTTTTGTAGAAAGTACCACCTTCATCACTGGATACTACATACGCTTCGATAATATCATCAGTTGCAATTTGCGTAGGAGTAGCAGTAGCAACCGTGAAAATGTCAGCAACTGACTTCGTCGGTGTTAAGGTATAACATGGTGTATCCGCTTTAGGATAATGATCGCCGTTCACACAGCCGGTTAACATTCCAGCTGAAAGTGATGCGAATAAAAGGGATTTAATTGAAATTTTCATCGTTGTAATTTTTAGCTTAGAATATTTTTACGTTATCGATCATATAAGCTCCGGAAATCGCAGTGGCAGTACCACCGGTTGCTTTAAATCCAACATAGATCGTTCCGGAATAGTTTGCAAGATTGATTGCACCGGCTTTGAAAAAGTCGTAATTATTAGTACTTCCCGGTAATGGATTGGTGAAGGAAACCTGAGTCCAGGTAGCATCAGTTACATTTGTTCCGTCATAATCCGTTGAAATAAAAACTTCTAATTTGTTGTTTACCAAATCTACTACGTGGTGTTGCGCCACGTCGAATGTTAAACGTTTTTTAATAGCACCGTCAATGTTGATTCCAGGAGTTACGATCCACGCAACATTCGATGCTTGTCCGCTGTTAAATGGTGTGAATTCAGCATATCCGTTACCTTGATACGCATTCTCAATCCATTTTTTAGTTCCTACCTGAGCGAAGTTAGTCCAACCTTCAAAATCAAACGGAGTGTTTGCTACAGCAGTTTGGAAATCTTCAAAATAAATAGCCGGAACGATTGGCGGCAAATTGGTGTCCTCTTCTTTTGTACAGCTACTTAAAGCGCCTAAAGCTACTAAAGCAATACAAAGTGTTTTTATATTAAAATTTTTCATGAAAGTTCTCTTTTACTAGTTTAAATTAGAATGTTAAGTAAACGTTTACAAAATACGTTCTTCCGTAACCGTAGAAATATTTCGATCCGAATGAACGAGTACCGCTGGCATAATCCATATTTAACTCTCTGTAGTTAGCATTTCTCGCTTGTTCGAAACCACCTGTTTTGTAAGTAACATCGAATACGTTGTTAACACTAGCAAAGAAACCTAATGTGTTTCCGCTGATTCTCCATGATTTACCTCCTGTAAGGTTAACCAACATAAATGAATCGAATTTCTCCTGACTTAATAACTGACGTGCTCTGTCTTCTGTAACCTCAGGGTAAGATACTCCTGAACCTCCAGGTTGCATAAAGAAGTTGTTTGTACGGATTAACGGATCTACTTCAACATAACTGTCATCTAAGTAGTTTGCATTAGCTCCGATCCACCAGAATTTAGGATCTCTATATTCAATTCCAAGGGAATAAGCCTGTTGTGGCATACCACCTTGTCTGTAGTTTTTAAGGTAAGAATCTCCGAAGTTAACAATTGGGTTAAGTCCGGCTGCCTGACGTGAGTCGATGTTAAGAAGTACAGTTGGGTTATTGCTGTAGATGTACTCACCGTATGAAGCAGAACCTGTAATTTTAATAGTTTTAGATAATTGGTACTCTAAACCTAATTCTAAACCGATGTTTTGTTTGTCAATGTTTTTTGTGATTTCAGCCACAAAGTCATTTTCACTGTCATTTCCACCGTCATCAATAGCTCCTAAACCTTCAGCATAGAAGAAACCAACTTTAGTTGCATCTTCGATTTTAGAGTAGAAACCGGTTAAACGTGCTTTTAATTTCGGCGCTCTGATGATATAACTTGCGTCAACACTTGAAATTTTCTCGTCATCTAATCCGCTTACGATATTGTTGTTTAAACGTGCGTTAGTGAAAGCATTTCTTAGCATTGGTGCTTTTGTCATGTAAGCAGCGTTAACACTTAATAAGTGTTTTCCTGTAATTTTATATGTAAGACCTCCTTTGAAACCGTAGTTGTTAAACTCTAACTTGTCGCTTTTTCCGAAAGAATTATCTGCATATAATCCGTTTCTGTAAAGACCTTCTCTCTGATATCTTGTTTGAGAGAATGTTTGCGCTAAATAGAAATCAAATTTGTCATATGTAAATTTGAATTGTGTAAATGCGTCAGCAACGATAGCGCGCATAATGTAGTTGTATCCGTAACGATCTCCTGAATAAACAACACGGTTAGGGTTGTTTAAGTCACTTTGAGACTGACCCGGAGCAAATCCGCTTCCTTCGTAGAATAAATCCGTATCGATAAATCCGTAGTCACCTAGTGGATCTAACATTTTCTGGAAGTTTTCTGATTTTAATGAACGGAAGTTAATACCGGCATTTAAAGTAATGTTATCTGATAACTGTGAGTTTAAGATTGAATTAGCTGTCCATGAAACGTCTTCCATACGGTCTTCATACAAAGCATAGATACTACGTTTGTTGATGTCGTTAGCATGGTACATTCTTTCCCAGTTGATTTGGCTGTTGTTGATGAAATCCACTCTTGCGATTTCAGCTTGTGCATAGTTAGGTGTATGCGTTGGTAAAGATCCGTCAGCCGGGATATTGTGTAAATTTAAATAATAACTTGGTAAGTTTTTATAGTAAGTAGGATCAGGATTGTTACCTCCGTTATAGTCTAATCTTGAGTTTCCGATTCCTCCTGACTGGTAAGAAATATTAGTGTTTAATGTGTTTTTCTCGTTAATTTTCCAGTAGTGGCTTAACATTAAGATCGGCTCATCAACATTTTTATCTCTTGAGTTTCTCTTTTTACCGTTTTGCCATCCCCAGTAGGAGTTGTATTCAACACCCATTAAGTCAGTAACTTCCTGTGTATTCGGTGAATTTTTACCTCTGCTGTTTTGTGCATAGATAGAAGTGAAGTTGATACTGTGTTTGTCATTAAATTTTTTCTCGATACTTGCGAAAAGAGAGTTGGCAGAATAATCTGTTCCGTCAAAATAACCTTCTTTAGCCCATCTTCTGGATCCTGAAACTACAAATGCCCATCCGTCTTTGTTCATTCCGGAAGCATAAGTTGCCATAGTTCTCCAGCTGTAGTTTGAATTGGTTCCTGAAAAAGATACTCTCGTTCCGGGACGGTAAAAAGAAGCTCTAGTGTTTATCTCCTGCGTACCTAAAATGTTACCGAACGTGTAATCAGAAGGTGCTGAACCCATTGTGAATTCCTGGTTTCTAGTCGCGTCATTAAGACCTCCCCAGTTACTCCATTGTGGTCTTCCGTCAAAAAGTTTGTTCATTACGATACCATTGATCATTGTTGTACCGTATTCATTATCCAAACCTCTGATTCGGAATCTTGCCTGACCCCAGTTGAAAGCAGCAGCTTGCTGATAAGCGTCACGGGATGCCTGAAGCAATCCTGCTGTACTCTCAGATCCACTGTTGTCATCTCCAAGATCGTTTTCTGTGATTGTGATCAAACTCAATTGTTGTTCAGATGTAATGTCTTCTTCTAAGAAAACAACGCCCAAATCTAAAGATTGTCCTTTCACAATGCTAAGTGAGAAAGTCTGAGAGGTATACCCTGTACTTCCTACAGTTAACTTTTGTTGTCCTTCTGTTGCAATATCAAAGATAAATACCCCTTCTGCGTTAGTTAGAGCAGACTGATTGGTACTTTGAATGGTAGCAACAACATTTCTTAATGGTTTTTGCGTTTTAGAATCAACAACTTTTCCCTTTAGTGCTGGGGAGTGTTGTGACCAAACAAAAACGGCTTGCAGTACTAATAAGATACTAAAAACAAGTTTTTTCATAAATAAAATTAAGTTAATTTTTTGTTTGCTAAGTCTTAATAAAAACTTAACAGCCTGCAAATGTACATCTTTTAATAATATTATTTACTTTTGGCCCGGAGTTTGTCTCAAACTTGATGTTAATTTAATATACCTTACATGAAAATTAGAAATTTCATCGCGCTGGTAATCCTATGTTTCTCAATGAGTGGAGTTTACGCGCAAAACAAAAAATTTAAAGTGCACACTGTGGCGTTTTACAACCTCGAAAACCTTTTCGATACGATTAATGGGCCGAACAATGACGAAGAGTGGTTGCCTCACGGTGCACAAAGCTGGACCAGAGCGAAATACCAAAAAAAACTGGCTAATTTAAGTCGTGTATTGCCTGAAATCGGGACAGGAGAAAATCCTAATCCTCCGGTTATTATCGGATGTGCCGAAGTAGAAAACAGAGGTGTATTAGAGGATTTAGTAAAACAACCGGGTATGCTGGAAAAAGATTACGGAGTTATCCATTTTGATTCACCGGACAAAAGGGGTATCGATGTGGGACTTTTATATCAGAAGAAACACTTCCGACCGTTAAGCTATAAAAATATACCTTTATATATATATGAAAATGAGCAGGGTCTGAATAAAAAGGACAAAGAAGAAGGGGATGAAAAAGAAGTAAACGTTAACCTTGATGTTAAAACCAGAAGAATTTATACGCGTGATCAGTTATTGGTTACCGGATTATTGGATGGTGAAGAAATCAGTGTTATCGTAAACCACTGGCCGTCGCGTTCAGGAGGAGAGAAAAAAAGTAGCCCTTTCCGTGAAGCTGCCGGTGCTTTAAATAAAAAGATTATTGACTCTTTATACCGAATCAATCCGAATGCAAAAGTGATTACTATGGGTGACTTAAACGACGGTCCTTATAATAAGAGTGTAAAAGAAGCATTAGGCGCTAAAGGGAAAAAAGAAGAGGTAAAAGAATTCGGAATGTTCAACCCGATGGAGCAAATGTCAAAAGACGGAATCGGTACTTTAGCGTATCGTGATGCCTGGGATTTGTTTGACCAAATCATCGTAAGCGAACCGTTAATCCGAAAAGATTATTCTTCGTTACGTTTCTGGAAAGCAGGGGTTTTCAATAAACCGTATCTGATTCAGAAAACAGGACAGTACAAAGGCTACCCGCTACGAAACTCCAATGGTGAAGTCGGATTTAGTGACCACTTCCCGGTATACATTTATCTGATTAAAGAAGTGAAGTAAATAATTAAAGGCAGGTTTTTTTGACCTGCCTTTTTCATTTTTTGTACTTTAGTACAAACATTCAAGTTATGGCTATACAGAAACCTTTTAATCTTAATCAGTGGATTAATGATAACCGGCACCTTTTAAAACCGCCGGTTGGTAATAAAAATATATATGTGGATGCGGATGATTTTATCGTAATGATTGTCGCCGGTCCAAATGCAAGAAAAGATTACCATTATAATGAAACGGAAGAATTGTTCTATCAGCTGGAAGGCAATATCAAAATTGTGATTCAGGAAGACGGTCTTCGTAAAGAAATGGAATTAAAAGCCGGAGATATGTACCTGCATCCGGCAAAAGTACCGCACTCACCGGTAAGAAGTGAAGGGTCTATCGGATTGGTTATCGAACGAAAAAGAGCAGGAAAAGGTTTTACAGATGGTTTGTTATGGCATTGTGATAATTGCAATCACAAATTATATGAAGTGTATTTCGAACTAAAAGATATAGAAAAAGACTTCCTGCCGCATTTCCGCCATTTTTACAATTCGGAAGATTTAAGAACCTGCGATCATTGCGGTACCGTGATGGAAACGGATCCGAGGTTTATAGAAAAAAAATAAAACAGAAAATGTTGTTTCGGAAACATAAGCTTAAAAGTTAATGCGTTATGATCCTAAACAAAAAACAGTAACTTTGTGAAAAATAAAAACACACGAAAAATAACTTAGAATAATGGCAACAGCAATTGACCAATTCGGTATTCAGGAAGCACTACAACAATTAGGGCTTAAAGAAATAAACGAAGGAACATCAACCGGATCAAACTGGTTTTCAAATGGTAAAATCATTGAATCATACTCTCCTGCTACCGGAGAATTAATCGGAAAAGTAAAATCGGCTACAAAAGAAGATTATGAAGCTGCAATGGCAAAAGCAGAAGAAGCTTTTAAAGAATGGCGATTGATTCCGGCTCCGAAAAGAGGAGAAATTGTGCGCCAAATGGGTGAAGCACTTAGAAAATATAAAGAGCCTCTTGGAAAATTGGTTTCTTATGAAATGGGTAAAAGCCTTCAGGAAGGTTTAGGAGAAGTTCAGGAAATGATCGATATCTGTGATTTCGCAGTTGGATTATCCCGTCAGCTTTACGGATTAACAATGCACTCGGAAAGACCAATGCACAGAATGTATGAGCAATGGCATCCGTTTGGAGTGGTAGGAATCATTTCGGCATTTAACTTCCCGGTGGCTGTATGGAGCTGGAACTCTATGTTAGCTTGGGTTTGTGGTGACGTTTGTATCTGGAAACCAAGTTCAAAAACACCTTTATGTGGAGTAGCATGTCAGAACATTATTACGGAAGTATTACGTAATAACAACGTTCCGGAAGGTGTTAGCTGCTTAGTAGTAGGTAACGAATCAGGAGATTTAATCAATAATGATAAACGTATTCCGTTAGTATCGTTTACAGGTTCTACAAGAATCGGACGTCACGTATCGAAAACAGTAGCGGAGCGTTTCGGAAATACAATCCTTGAATTAGGAGGAAACAATGCTATTATCGTTTCTGAACATGCTGATATCAGTATGGTATTAGTAGGAGCGGTATTCGGAGCTGTAGGAACTGCGGGACAACGTTGTACTTCTACAAGACGTTTAATTGTTCACGAAAGTGTTTATGATAAAACGATCAACGTATTGAAAAACGCTTACGGTCAGTTAAAAATCGGAAACCCACTGGATTCAAACAATCACGTTGGTCCGCTAATCGACAAAGGTGCTGTTAACGATTACCTGAATGCTATTGAAAAAGCAAAACAGGAAGGTGGAAACATTATCGTTGAAGGTGGCGTTTTAGAAGGTGAAGGTTACGAAAGCGGATGCTACGTAAAACCATGTATCATCGAAGCGAAAAACGAATACCACATCGTTCAGGAAGAAACGTTTGCTCCGATTTTATATGTAATGAAATATACAACAATCGAAGAAGCGATTGCAATGCAAAACGGAGTACCTCAGGGATTATCTTCGTCAATCTTTACAAACAACATGAGAGAAATGGAATTATTCCTTTCTCAGGCAGGTTCAGATTGTGGTATTGCTAACGTAAACATCGGAACTTCAGGTGCTGAAATCGGTGGTGCTTTCGGTGGTGAAAAAGAAACCGGTGGCGGACGTGAGTCAGGATCAGATGCTTGGAAAGCTTATATGAGAAGACAAACGAATACAATCAACTACGGTACTGCTTTGCCATTGGCGCAGGGAATCAAATTTGATTTATAATAGAAAATCATATTATATAAAAAGGGCTGTCTAATTTTTTAGACAGCCCTTTTTTTACACCTGACAGGTTTAAAAACGATAACCGATACTTACGCCGGCATTAAATTCGATCGCACTGAAACGATCGTTTACAGCACTGCTAAAATTACGACCGATATTAGCATACGGAGCAATAGCAAATTTATTGTTCCAGGCCCATTTGTAACCGGTTCCTAATCCTACGATAAAACTGTTCATATCAGTAGTGTAAGTTACTTCCACATCATTAACCACTTCTTTTTCATTAAAATCACCGAAGCGGTATTTTAAAAACGGAGATACATAATAGCCGGAATTGCTTTCACCGTTGGCTCCGAAATAGAAATTATAGGAAGCCAAAATACTATTGGTTTTAAATTCTTTGGCGCCGCCGCTTTTTTCAGAGGTGTAAGAAAAACGATCGTTAATCAGGAATTCAACCCCGATTGACTGGTCATTGTCAAGGAAATGTTCGTAACCCAATTCGACTGATGCCAGAACGATTGTATTTAAAATATTGACCTTAACTTCGTTTTTAGATTGTGCATTGGCAAATAAGCTGCTTAATACTACACCGAAAAGAATAATGTGCTTTCTCATATATCAAATTTTTTGCAAAAATATAAAAATCAAAACTAACGCTTAGTTGCGCCCTTTTTCGTTGGCATATAACTCGTGTAACGGATCACTTTGCCAGAAAGCCTTGGAATCAACATCCATAATCGTCAATCGGCCTTTAAAAGCAGCTCCGGTATCGACATTCCAAACATTGGCTTTGTTGACGGGAACCGTTTCTCCGATCCGGGTAACCGGTGTGTGACCGATAAAAATCTCATGGTATAAGGTTAATCGTTTCGGATAAAACAAATCCTCTTTGGAAAGTTCCGGATTCAGGGACATTGCTGTTTCCCAAAGCGTTCGGTCCCAACAAAACATCCCGTGAAAAAACTCGTAATAAACCCCTTTCTGGTTTGTGAAACCGGCATGAACATATAAACGGTTCAGGTCGTCGATATAATAATCATTTAAACGGGCCAGAAAAGCCACATGACGGTCTTTTGTATGAATGTCCAGGTTTTGGTAGGCATCTACAGTCGATTGTCCGCCGTGAATACGCCATTCCGCATTATCATCACCGGCTGTTAACCAACGTAAAACCATTTCTTCGTGGTTCCCGCGGATAAAAAAACAATCGTGGGTTTTGTCCAGTTCGATTAAAAAGTCAATTACTCCGGGTGAATCGCTCCATCCGTCAATATAATCGCCCAGGAAAACTAATTTATCATTTGTGGTGACTTCCGCTCGCGCTATAATCTGGTGCAAAGCTTTTAGTCCGCCGTGTATATCTCCAATAACTAAAGTTCTACTCATTATTCATTCCGTATTTCATTTTTCGTAAAATGCGCATGGCTTCTTTGAAGGACACATAAACCGTTGGATTATCATACGATTTAAGTAACAGTTTGGCGTCGATCAGTTTTTGTTTGGCCTCCTCAAATCCGTTTAAATAACAGATCATCAAGGTTGAAGGAAGGTTTTCAAGATCTTTATTTTCTCTTTCCGACAACGGTAAACCTTTTTGCAATTTACGGATTAATGCCAAATTGGAGTTATAAATATGGAATAACATTTTACGATTAAACTCCGGTGGCTCAAAAAGCATTTCGGTATCCATTTTGTAATAGCCGTTGTCGTAAAAACGAATGCGAACCTGTTCCAACGGATAATAACTGGTCTTGTCATTCAATCCTAAAAGTAAGTATTCGGTGATCGTAAAACAATCGTCTGAATAATCTACGGTTACTTCATCCAAAGCCGAATAAAACAATTTGACCTGTTCGTTAATTAATTCGATATCAACGCGGGAGAGGAATGTTTTGCCCCGTATTTTCTTTTTGTTTCCGGCCCAGCAAACAATAAAAAGCTCCTTAAAAACTTTGTATTTGGGACTCATGTCTTTATGACGGTTATTCATAAAGTCGATTACCCCTTCCAATGTGTGTTCGATACTGTTTCGGGAATTGTTTTCAATGCTGATAACCGTTTCGGTATTCGAATAGTTAAGACCCGTATCGTAGTGGATATCCGGATCTTCTACCGGTATGGAATTACTTCCTCTACGAATAAAAACCGATTTGGACGGAATTGTATGAATTCCTTTTTTAAAAGATGAAATCTTATGTGTCGGTTTTATCGTTACTAATCCGACTACTTTGTCTTTCGGCAGATGCGGAAAGGGGACATTTTCATATTGAATACGCGGCGGATTGTCCAGAAAAGCATTCACCAGATTCTGAATCCGACTGTCGTCAAAGAAATCATCGCCTACAATCTCATTGTCCTGATCCTCAACGCCTACAACAATGTAGGAATTATTAGTCGGATTGGAATTTGATAAAGCGCAAATGTGTTTTAAAAATTTAGCTTTCCCTTCTTTGGTATGCAGATTTAACTGTCGTTTTTTATCATAAAAGCTGCTCTCATCATTGTGAGCTAAAAGATTTTTTATGAGCAGCCGTTTATTAATCATTTGAAAGAGAGAATTCCGGTATTAAAGCGTTTTATTAACAATTGTAGAAGTTGCCTGTGCAGTCGATAATACCATAAGATCCGCAATATTAATATGATACGGTCTTGAAATCACAAAGTGGATAATATCGGCAATATCTTCAGCTAATAAAGGTTGAAACCCTTTGTATACGTTATCGGCACGCTCGGCATCACCTTTAAAACGCACTTCTGAAAAAGCAGTATGAACCATACCCGGATGAATTCCGCCAACTTTGATCCCATAAGCATTCAAATCGATTCGCATGCCTTGAGTAATGGCGTCAACTGCATGTTTACTGGCACAATATACATTCCCGTTAGGATAGACTTCTTTTGCCGCCGTAGAGCCAATATTGATAATATGACCGGATTTGCGTTCCGTCATCTGAGGTATTATCGCTTTGGAAACATATAATAAGCCTTTTACATTGATGTCGATCATTGCATCCCAATCGTCGGTATTCCCGTTTTGAATCGGATCCAGACCATGAGCATTTCCGGCATTATTGATTAAAATATCAATTTTTGAAAAAGATTCCGGAAGAGAAGCGATAGCATTAAAAACAGAATCTTTATCTTTTACATCAAAAGCAAGTGAAGTAATTTGTGTATGTTTTGCTAAATCGCTTTCTAATGTTTCGAGAATTTCTTTTCTTCGTCCGCAAATAATAAGACGATATTGATTTCGGGCTAAAAGCTCGGCTGTAGCTTTTCCGATTCCGCTTGTAGCACCAGTAATAAGAACTGTTTTCATGGTAATTAAATTTCAGATCTTAAAAATATAAAAACAAAATCATAATTCAGGCTTAAAATGAAAGTGTTACCAAGACTTTTAACCAATTGTTAACAACAAAACACTAAATAAATTTTCAATTTGCAGTGTTAAAATAACTTATTTAATTTCACGGCTCAAAAAAACATAAAAATGGAAGACACCACAGCTACTTTAGACATTAGAGCAATTAATGAAAAAATAGAGAGAGAAAGTGCTTTTATTGACCTGCTGACAATGGAGATGAACAAGGTAATTGTAGGTCAGAAACACATGGTAGAACGATTATTAATCGGACTTTTAGGACAAGGACACATCCTGTTGGAAGGAGTGCCGGGATTGGCAAAAACATTAGCCATCAATACATTGTCACAAGCAGTTCAGGGTTCTTTCAGCAGGATTCAGTTTACACCGGATCTTTTACCGGCTGACGTAGTCGGAACCATGATCTATAACATCAAACAAAATGACTTCTCGATAAAAAAAGGACCGATCTTCGCTAATTTCGTATTAGCGGATGAGATCAACCGTGCACCGGCTAAAGTACAATCGGCATTATTAGAGGCGATGCAGGAAAAGCAGGTGACAATCGGTGATGAAACCTTTAAACTGGACAAACCGTTCCTGGTAATGGCAACGCAGAACCCGGTTGAACAAGAAGGAACGTACCCGTTACCGGAAGCACAAGTTGACCGTTTTATGTTGAAAACGGTGATCGACTATCCTAAAATGGAAGACGAACGCATGGTAATCCGTCAAAACCTGAAAGGAAGCTATGAAAAAGTGAACGCGGTTATTTCGCTGGATCAGATCAGACGCGCTCAGGAAGCCGTTCGTGAAGTGTACATGGATGAAAAAATCGAAAAATATATACTGGATATCATCTTTGCTACCCGTTATCCGGAAAAATACAAACTGGCCGAGTTAAAACCGCTGATCAGTTTCGGAGCTTCACCAAGGGGAAGTATCAATCTGGCAACAGCAGCTAAATGTTATGCCTTTATTAAACGACGTGGCTATGTAATACCGGAAGATGTTCGCGCAGTAGTACACGATGTATTGCGTCACAGAATCGGGATAACCTACGAAGCGGAAGCCGAAAACATTACTTCTGTTGAGATTATCAATAAAATTGTGAACGAAATCGAAGTACCTTAGAATATAGATTACTGATTTTTGTCCCCCTGTTGTTGACGTAATCATTAATCTGTAATCACTGTCAGAATGGATACCAAAGAGCTTTTAAAAAAAGTACGAAAAATAGAAATCAAAACCCGGAGATTGAGCGATCATATCTTTTCGGGTGAATATCATACGTCTTTTAAAGGAAGAGGGATGACCTTTTCGGAAGTGCGCCAGTACCAGTTCGGAGACGATGTTCGGGCGATCGACTGGAATGTAACGGCACGTTATAACGAACCTTATATCAAGGTTTTTGAAGAAGAACGGGAACTTACCATGATGTTACTGGTTGATATCAGCGGTTCGGAAAGTTTTGGAACTCAAAACCAACTTAAAAATGACGTTGTAACCGAAATTGCAGCAACCTTAGCCTTCTCAGCGACACAAAACAACGATAAAATCGGACTGATCTTATTCTCAGATCAGATTGAACTTTTTATTCCTCCCAAAAAAGGAAAATCACACGTGTTGCGCATTATTCGGGAACTGATCGAGTTTACTCCGAAAAGTAAAAAAACCGATTTATCTCAGGCACTGAAATTCCTGTCGGGTGTGATGAAAAAGAAAGCCATCGTATTTGTAATCTCGGATTTTATGACTTCCGATTATGAACAAACCCTGAAAATCGCCGGAAAAAAACACGATGTAACCGGTGTTCGGGTGTATGATCTCCGCGAAGAAAAAATGCCGAATATCGGAATGGTTCATATGGAAGATGCCGAAACAGGTGAAACCCTGCTGGTAAACACCAATTCGAAATCCGTTCGAATGGAATATGAAAAACACTATCAGGAAAATGTAAAATATTTTAAAGAAACATTTTCGCGATGCGGATCCGGTACGGTAAGTACCCGCGTTGACGAATCGTATGTAACCAAACTATTGGGGTATTTTAAAGCAAGAACCTAGAAATGATAAAAAATAAGTTTTACATACTGTTGTTTTTACTATTGGGAACTGTTGGTTTTGCACAGCAGAAACCGGTTCAGGCAACCATAGATTCTACGAAAATAAAAATCGGATCGCAGTTTAACCTGACTTTAAAAACAACGGTAGACAGTACAACACGTGTACACTTCCCGGAAAGCAAGACTTTCGGATATCTGGAAGTATTAGAATCCTATCCGGTCGATACCATTAAAAAAGAAAACCGTTACGAACTGATTAAAAAATACGGTTTAACGCAGTTTGACAGCGGAAAATATACAGTGCCGCAACTACCGGTTATTATCGGTAACAAACAATTCTTAACCGATTCGATGGCAATTCAGGTTATGGGCGTAACAGTAGATACGACCAAACAACAGATGTATGACATCAAGTCGATCGTTACGGTTAAAAAACCGATTAGTAATATCTGGAAATACAGTCTTATTCTGGCTTTGATAATCGGTGCCGGTTTTCTGGTGAACTGGTTGCTGAAAAGATATCAGAACAAAGACAAAAAAGTCGAGGAAATCTATTCAACACCTATTGAAAAGGCGACAAATCTGTTGCAAAATCTGGAGAAAAAGGAATTATGGCAAAACGGAGACGTAAAGTCATACTATTCTGAAATGACCGATATTACGCGTACTTACATTGAAGAAACGATTCAGGTTCCGGCGATGGAAAGTACAACGGCTGAATTGTTGACCGCGTTAAGAGAAGCGGTTGTTAAAAAGAAAATGGGAATCAAAAAGGAAACATTTGAATCCTTTGAAAAGATCCTGAAAAATGCCGATCTGGTTAAGTTTGCTAAATCAAAACCACTGGATTTTGAAATCGCAGATGACCGTAAAAATATTGAAAACGTAATCTTCACCATCGAAAAATCGATCCCGAAAGAGGTAGAAGAGGCTATAGTTGAAGAAAGACAACGCAAAGAAAGATTGCTTCGCAACCAAAAGGTAAGAAGAATATTAATTTCAACCGCTACGAGTATCGTCCTTTTTATCGCTGCCTTTACCTACTTCCTTTCTACTGACGGACTTGATTTTATAAAAGATAAGTTAATAGGACACAGTACGAAAGACCTGTTAAAAGGCGAATGGGTGAAAAGCGAATACGGAGAACCGTCTGTAATTATTGAAACACCAAAAGTACTGAAACGCTTCAGCGACGAACGGGTTCAGACCAATTTACCGGCGAATATCAAATCAACGCAGAAATTCCTATACGGAAGTCTGATCGATAATTTTAGTATTGCAGTCAATACAACCACGTTTAAAGATTCGTTACGAGCCGATAATGATGCTATTCTGAATGAGAATATTACCCGTTTTGAAAAGACGGTCGGAGCCAAAGGAATTATTGTAAAAACCGATGATTTTGAAATTAAAGACGGCTTTACCGGTAAGCGCGGATATGGTTCCATGACGATTTTTAATCCGGCTAAAAACGAAGACGAACGAATGGAATATCAAATTATCATCTTCTCTCAAAAATTCGGAATTCAGGAAATTGCCCTGGTATATCGCGAAGGAGATGAAAATGCAAAACAAATTGCAGACCGAATTGTAAACTCTATTGAACTCAGAAAAGTAAACGAATGATGAAGAATATCTCTTTTTTGCATCCCGAGTTTTTTTGGCTGTTTTTAATAGTGCCAATTCTAATCGGATGGTATTTCTGGAAAAGAAATAAACAAACGGCAACGCTGAAAATAAGCGCAATAAAAGGATTTAAAGCAACGACATCCTTATTGCCGAAGCTAAAGCCAATCTTATTTGTATTGCGAATACTTGCATTAAGCGCGATGATCGTGGCTTTGGCACGTCCGCAGTCAACCGATGTAACGAACAAAACCCGTACAACAAGAGGTATCGATATCGTAATGGCGATTGACGTTTCAGGAAGTATGCTCGCTAAAGATTTAAAACCGAACCGGATGGAAGCGCTGAAAAGAGTAGCATCTGAGTTTGTAAAAGAAAGACCCAACGATCGAATCGGTTTGGTGGTATATGCCGCAGAAAGTTATACAAAAACACCGGTTACCAGTGATAAAGCAGTTGTATTAGACGCGTTAAAAGGGGTAAAATACGACAATGTATTACAGGACGGAACGGGTATTGGTGTAGGATTGGCTACGGCGGTTAACCGTTTAAAAGATAGTAAAGCGAAAAGTAAAGTCGTGATATTACTAACGGATGGAGTTAATAATGCCGGATTTATCGATCCGAGAATGGCCTCTGAAATTGCTAAAGAATACGGAATCAAAGTGTATACGATTGGAATCGGAACTAACGGGATGGCCGAATTTCCATATGCTATTGCGCCAAACGGACAATTCCTGTTCCGGATGATGCAAGTGGAAATCGATGAAAAGCTGATGAAAGAAATCGCAGCAACAACCGATGGAAAATACTTTAGAGCAACCAGTAATAAGAGCCTGGAAAATATTTATAATGAAATCAATAAACTGGAAAAAACCGAAATAGAAGAAATGAAATATTTCAACTATGACGAAAAGTACCGACCGCTGGTATTCCTGGCTTTGGGCTTGTTGGTTTTGGAAATTTTATTACGAAAAACTATTTTTAGAAGCTTTATCTGATTATGTGGCAGTTTGAAGAACCAAAATATTTTTACCTGTTGGGAATCATACCGTTTTTGGTATTGCTTTTCCTGATTAACCTGTATTGGAAACGGAAAAAACAAAAACAATTCGGAGATCTGGAACTGATTAAAAAACTAAGTCCGGAAAAATCCGTTTTTAAACCCGTTTTAAAGCTGATAGTGGTAGCATTGGCATTAGCCGGTATTATCCTGGCATTGGTTAATCCGAAAATAGGAACCAAAATGGAAACGGTAAAACGACAGGGCGTTGATATCGTTTTTGCAGTCGACATTTCCAAAAGTATGTTGGCGGAAGATATCGCCCCGAACCGATTGGAAAAGAGTAAACAACTCGTTTCTCAGATCATTAATCAGTTGGGAAGCGACCGTATCGGGATTGTAGGATATGCAGGAAGTGCTTATCCGGTTTTACCGATCACAACCGATTACAGCGTTGCTAAAATGTACCTGCAAAGTATGAATACAGATATGGTTTCATCTCAGGGAACAGCTTTATCCGAAGCAATCAAAATGGCAACATCTTATTTCGATGATCCGCAAACCAGTAAGTTAATTGTACTGATTTCGGATGGAGAAGACCACGGAGAAGGATTTGAGGATGCAATAGAAGAAGCGAAGGAAAAACGAATCAAAATCATGACCATTGGTGTCGGAACTGAAAAAGGAGGGCCGATTCCGTTGCGCTATAACGGAAAAATTGAAGGGTTTAAAAAGGATTCCAAAGGCGAAACCGTTGTGACCAAACTGTATCCGGAAACATTAAAAACCATTGCCAAAAGCGCTGATGGCGGTTATGTTTACGGCGGTAATACAAAAGAAGTTGTGGAGTTTGTGAAAAACGGACTTGGGAATCTGGAAAAAACAGATTTTGAAAGCCAGCAGATAGCCGATTTTCAGTCGCAATATCAGTGGTTTTTAGGAATAGCATTTGCCCTGTTGTTATTGGATGTTTTCTTGTTGGAACGAAAAACAGCCTGGGTTAAAAAGTTGAATTTATTTAATGAAAAAGAATAATGAAGAAGTGGTTTAGTTATTATTTTTTGTTGTTTTCATTGGTGATGTCGGCTCAGGTAAAAGACCGAAACCTGCCGCGTGGTAATGAAGCATTCGATGAGAAAAACTATTCGGAAGCCGAAGCAGATTATCGTATCTCTCATTCAAAAGTACCGGCAAGACCTGCTTCCGCATACAATTTGGGGAATGCAATATACAGGCAAAATCAACCGGGTGAGGCGAAACTTGCTTATATGAAAGCGATCGAACATGCAAAAGGGAAAAGACAAAAACATAAAGCGTTTCACAATATCGGAAATGTTTTTATGTTGGAAAAAAACTATGAAGCAGCCGTTGAAGCTTATAAAAACGCCTTGCGCAGTAATCCGTATGACGAGGAAACCCGTTACAATTATGCCTTGGCGAAACAGAAATTAAAAGAAAATCCGCCGAAGAATAACAATAAGGATAAAAATAAAGACAAAGACAAGAATAAGGATAAAGATAAACAGGACCAAAAAGATCAAAACAAAGATAAAGGCGACAATAAGAAAGACCAGAACAAAGACAAAGGTCAGGATAAAAAAGACGATAAAGGAGATCCGAAAGACAAAAACGGTAATAAAGGCGACAAGGATAAACAAGACGCTCAGCCAAAACCTGGCGGAGCTTCCAAACAACGAATGGAAAACCTGTTGGATGCTTTGAACAATGAAGAGAAAAAAATTCAGGACAAAGTAAAAGCGAGAGAAGTAAAAGGAAGTCCTGTTAAAAATGAGAAAGATTGGTAATCGGTCAAAAAGATATAACTTGTCCGATAAATAGAAAGTAGTGTACGAATATAAAATGAATAGATTTGTTTTTCTGATATTATTATGCTTTCAGGGCCTTTTTGCTCAGGTACAGTTTGAAGCTGTTGTGAGTAAAAATTCGCTTGGAATTAATGAACGTTTACGCATTGATTTTACAATGAATGAAGACGGCGATAATTTTAGTCCGCCGGCATTCGAAGGGTTTCGGGTCGTAGGAGGTCCGAATCAGGCGGTGAGTTATTCCTGGATTAACGGAAAAAAATCGTTCAATAAATCCTATTCCTATTTCCTGATGCCGCTAAAAAAAGGAGCTGTAGTTATTAAACCGGCTTCTATCGAAATTGAAGGAAAGATCTATAAAACCAATCCGGTAAAA
This sequence comes from Flavobacterium cerinum, assembly GCF_024496085.1. NCBI lineage: Bacteria > Pseudomonadati > Bacteroidota > Flavobacteriia > Flavobacteriales > Flavobacteriaceae > Flavobacterium > Flavobacterium cerinum. Next base: position 875,552 of record NZ_CP101751.1, read on the forward strand.
GTTACGGTGACCAATGCCGTTCAGGAAGAAGTAAATCCATACTATCCGCAACAAAAAATGGGTGAAGGTATTCATCTGGTTGCCGAAATTTCCAAAACGACACCCTATGTTAACGAACCGATCACGGTAGTGTATAAACTATATGTGAGCAATACAGCTAGTGTGCGAAACTGGAGAGAATTATCAAGCCCTAAATACAACGATTTCTGGAGCCAGAATATCGATATCAAAAAACTGGTTGTTGAAAACGGCAAATATAACGGAGAAGACTATCGTTATGTGGTCTTGCGAAAAACCGTGTTATATCCGCAAAAAGCCGGAAAACTGGAAATAGAACCGCTTTCATTGGATATTGAAGTGGATCTGCCAACCGGACGCCGGGATTTCTTCGGACGTATGGAATATGCCAGTGGTAACAAGACCGTTTCGGCCGGAGCTAAATCGATTAATGTAAAAGCATTGCCGGAAGCCGGAAAACCAATTGACTTTACAGGAGCTGTAGGTGATTTCGATTTTAAAGTAATCCCTTCTAAAACAACATTGAAATCAGGCGAATCACTGGATTTGGTTGTAAGTGTGTCCGGAAAAGGGAACCTGAAATTGTTTACCCTTCCGAAGCCGGTTGTGCCAAGTGCTCTGGAAATGTATGATCCGGAACATAAAGAAAAAGTGAATACACCGCTTTCCGGAATGCAGGGCGAAGTGTCGGATACTTATGCAATCATCCCGCAATACAAAGGGAATTATCAGATTAAACCGATTGTATTTTCTTATTTTGATTTAAGCGCCAACAAATATAAAACGATCAGTTCATCTGAAATTATGATTAATGTAACGGAAGGACCAACACCGGGCGCGGGGAATGGTAATGAAGTTGCTGCTGCTCCCGGAAAACAAAATGTGATAGCCAACGATCAGTTTCAGTTTATCAAGCTTCAGACGAATTTAACAGCAATACATCAAAAAGGCTTTTTAGGATCCGGATTGTTCTATACGTTATTGATAGCTCCGTTTTTGATTATTCCGGTCATTGTACTGGCTAAAAAGAAAAAAGAAGCTATTGATGGTGATGTGGCGGGTAATAAAATACGTCAGTCCAATAAACTGGCAAAACGATTCTTGTCGGAAGCGAAAAAACAATTGGGGAATAAAGAAGGATTCTATGTGGCTATGGAAAAAGCATTGCACAATTTCTTAAAAGCGAAATTGCATATTGAAACTTCCGAAATGAGTAAAGAAAATATACAGGAATTACTGTTGTCTAAAAAAGGATCGGCCGAAACGGTTCATGACTTTATTGCATTAATGGACAGTTGTGAATTTGCCCGTTATACGCCGGCTTCGGTTGGAACCATGCAACAGGATTATGATAAAGCTGTAACCGTTATTTCCGGACTGGAAAAACAAATCACGAATTAATCGCCATGAAAAAGCTATTTTACATCGTATTTTTAGTTTCTCAGGTATTTTGGGCACAAACTGCTTTTGAAAAAGGAAATGATTTTTATAAAAAAGAGAAATATGACGAGGCTATTGCCAGTTATGAACAGGTACTTCAATCCGGAAAACAGTCGGCGGAGTTGTATTTTAACCTGGGAAATGCTTATTATAAACTGCATAAAGTAGCTCCGGCTATTTATAATTACGAAAAAGCTTTGTTGCTGAATCCGGATGATAATGCAGCGCAGACCAATTTACGCTTTGCTCAGAAAATGACGATCGACGAAATTAAAGTAGCTCCGAAAGTAGGCTTTTCAAAAATGGTAAATGACTTACTTGATGTTTTCCATTATGAAGATTGGGCACGGATGGCTGTCGGATCATCGGCTCTTTTTCTGTTGTGTTTTATCGGCTATTATTTTGCGAGTCAGACCGTAATCAAAAGAATCTTTTTCTTCGGGATGTTTGTCGTGTTTCTGTCAATGTTGATTAGTGTAGCCGCAGCCATCGCTGAAAAAGATAATTATAATAGCGAACGTCCGGCTATTGTTTTTGCTGAGGTCACTCCGGTAAAAAGCGAACCGAAAGCAACTGCTGCCGATGCCTTTATTCTCCACGAAGGAACTAAGGTCTTTGTGATTGAATCGCTCGATAACTGGCGAAAAATCCAGCTTACCGATGATACTGAAGGCTGGATCGAAAAAGAAGCTATTAAAGAATTGAAATAAAAGAATTACGATGCCGGTGAAGTTGCTTTATCGGCATCGATCGTTTTAAAATCCTCATACCATTCCTGAACACTTGGGAAAATCATTTGGGAGGTTTTCTGAATCGGATTATAAAACAAAGAGTTGTCCATTGTTTCCTGCGAAAGGAAATAATTGTTGATGTTTATTTTCTGAAAAAGATTCAACAGAATGCTTAGGATCAGTGCCATTTTTAAGATTCCGAATACACCGCCTGCAATAGTGTTTAACCAACCCATTTGCGCAAAACTGGCAATTCCGGTAAATAATTTGGCCAATAGTATAATGCCTATTACAACCAGAATAAAGGTCAAGCCGAAAGCCGTAACTTCAATATATTTCGGATTCCAGGAAACATGATTTTCAATAACCGATCGAACCAGATGCGAAAATTTGATAGCTAGTATAATTCCGACAACAAGGGAAATCAACGAAGCGAAAGCAGTGAATAATCCCTGGCGGAAGCCTTGAATAAATCCATAAAGTAAAATAGCGGCGAGTAGAATGTCAAAAAAACTCATGAAGTATAGTGTAAAACAGCAAAGATAAAAGAAATAAGAAATGAGAAGAAGGAACTTAGTATCTTTGCGGCTTATTTTTGATGAAACACTTCTGTTAAGAAGTTAAAATATAAGCATATGTCAAGAGACGAACAATTAAAACAGCGTTGGGATACGCTTGTCGATATACTATCCAAACGTTTTGCCGATGGTGATATGTTGGATCTGGATGCCATCATTTATCTGATCGGTGTTCAGGAACTGGGAAAACTTAAAAAGAAATTCAAAAAAGACGAAAAGATCAATCTGATGCATATCGCGATCTGCCGTTTACTGGAGCCATATGGTTATTACGAATTTTCTTTCTTTGATGAAGACGGATGGCCGCACTACACCGTGAAAGAACAACTCCCGCCCTTAAAAGCAGGGGAACAATCGGTATTGATGAAAGAAGCCATAGTGAACTATTTTCTGGAAAAAGGAGTAATCGAATAAAGCATAAAAACAGACAAAAGGCACAATTTACCGGTAATTAATATGCAAAAAGCTATGGAAACTGAGTCCAAAATCCGTAAATTTGCCCTTTATTGACAGAACGATGATTGATAAGATTAAAGAATACATTGGTGAAGCGCAGGCTTTTACTACAGATAATAAAGAAACCCTGGAAACATTCCGAATTAAGTTCTTAGGAAGCAGAGGCCTTCTGAGAGACTTATTTGCGGAGTTTAAAAATGTTCCGAACGATCAGAAAAAAGAATTCGGACAGGTGATCAACCTGTTAAAAACGACAGCGGAAGAAAAAGTAAAATCCATTCAGGATGCCTTGGAAAGTAAAGAAGAGGCTAAAGGAATTTACGGAGATCTTTCCCGTCCGGGTGAACCGTTGGTTATTGGTTCGCGTCATCCGATTTCAATCGTGAAAAATCAGATCGTAGATATTTTTTCAAATATCGGATTCAACGTTTCAGAAGGTCCTGAAATTGAAGACGACTGGCATAACTTTACCGCGTTAAATTTACCGGAATACCATCCGGCCCGTGATATGCAGGATACGTTTTTTATTCAGACGAATCCGGATATCTTGTTGCGTACGCACACTTCATCGGTTCAGGTACGTTATATGGAAGGAAATAAACCACCTATCCGTACCATTTCTCCGGGACGTGTTTTCCGTAATGAAGCAGTATCATCCCGTTCACACTGTATTTTCCATCAGGTAGAAGGATTGTATATCGATCAGAATGTTTCGTTTGCCGATTTAAAACAAACCTTGTTATATTTCACAAAAGAAATGTTCGGGAAATCAAAAATCCGTTTGCGTCCGTCTTACTTCCCGTTCACTGAGCCAAGTGCAGAAGTGGATATCTATTGGGGATTGAAAACCGAAACCGATTACCGTATTACAAAAGGAACCGGTTGGTTGGAAATCATGGGATGCGGAATGGTCGATCCTAACGTTTTGAAAAACTGTGGAATCGATGCTGATAAATACAATGGTTTTGCATTCGGTATGGGAATCGAACGAATCGCAATGCTATTATATCAAATCGGAGACATTCGTATGTTCTATGAAAACGATGTCCGGTTTTTAGAACAATTCAAATCCAGCATTTAAAAATAAAAAGCGAATAGGTAACACTATTCGCTTTTACAATACTACCAATATCCCTTTAGCCTGTTTATTATTACGTCACAATGAAAAAAGACATCACAATCCCGAAAGTAGAAAATGTTTATGTAGCCGCGATCCAGGAATGGAACGATGACTTTATGGAGAATTCATGGTATGCCTATCTGATCAATGACAGTGATGTAAAACTTGAAATGGCATTAGTCGTTTCCAGAGCATACGGACAAATAAATGGGGAAGACCGTAAAACCGGAACGTTCCGACACGCTTTTAAAGAAGTGGAGCCGAACTCGGTTGTGAAAATCGAATTGTTGGAAAATAATGTACTGCAATTGAATAACGAGTTTATGGTAACCTATTTTCAAGATGGGAAATTATTCGATAAAACTTACGTATTCCGTACCAATACCATTAACGACAGAGCATTGGTCGATCTTCCGGTGTTGACAAAAAGAGGGATTTTAGGGAAGTAATTTCGCTACAGCTATTGGTCTGTTCGATAAAAATTTTCAACTTTATGGAAATTTTACAACACGACCGGAATGAGAAAAATTCTTTTTTGCCTCTTTTTACTTCAGACAGCTACGCTGTTTTCGCAAAAAAATAATTACGCACAATACGTTAATCCTTTTATCGGGACGGGTGGTCACGGCCATACTTTTCCTGGCGCTACTGTGCCGTTCGGGATGGTACAACTTTCACCGGATACCCGTATCGACGGAAGCTGGGACGGATGTAGCGGCTATCATTATTCCGATTCTGTTATTTATGGATTTTCCCATACACACTTAAACGGTACCGGTGTTTCCGATTTCGGAGATATCATGCTGATGCCCACAATGGGTGAGCCCAATCTAGATAATAGCCAGTACAGTTCTGTTTTTTCTCATAAAAATGAAAAAGCAACGGCAGGATACTACTCGGTTAAACTGGATAAACATAATATTGATGTCCGATTAACTACTACAACCAGAGTCGGATTGCAGGAATATACATTCAATCAATCCGGTAAAGCGAATGTTATTCTCGATCTGAATCATCGCGATAAACTTTTAATGGGTGAAGTTCGGGTAATTGATAACCAAACTATAGAAATACTGCGCAGAAGTGAAGCATGGGCGAGAGATCAGTATGTTTTTGCCCGAATTGTATTCAGTGTGCCGATGCAAATTACTACTATTCGCAATAACGGATTCGTCCGACCTAAAACTACCGATACCTTTTTTGCCGGTTCACAATTGGCCGTTAGTTTTTCGAAAGAAGTAAAAAAAGGAGAAAAGATTCAGGTAAAAGTAGCATTGTCGCCGACAGGATATGACGGAGCGAAAAAGAACCTGTTAGCCGAAATGCCCGATTGGGATTTTAATAAAGTAAAAGAACAGGCGGAAAAACTTTGGAATAAAGAACTATCCAAAATCGAAATTACATCTTCCGACAAAAATAAAAATACCATTTTCTATACCGCATTATACCACACCATGATGCAACCCAACATCGCTATGGATGTGGATGGCCTGTATCGCGGACGTGATAACCAGTTACACAAAGCAGAAGGATTTGATTATTATACCGTTTTTTCGCTTTGGGATACGTTTAGGGGAGCACATCCGCTTTACACGCTTATTGATAAAAAAAGAACGGCCGATTATATCAATACGTTTATTAAGCAATATGAACAAGGCGGACGTTTACCGGTTTGGGAGCTGGCGTCTAATGAAACGGATTGTATGATCGGATATCACTCGGTTTCGGTTATGGCCGATGCGATGGCTAAAGGAATAAAAGGATTTGATTACGAAAAAGCGTATCAGGCGGCTAAACATAGCGCGATGCTGGATCATTTGGGATTGGATGCCTACAAAAAAAATGGTTTTATCAGTATTGATGATGAACATGAGAGTGTGTCCAAAACGGTTGAGTATGCTTACGATGACTGGTGTATTGCACAAATGGCCATGTTGCTGAATAAAGTAGATGACTATCATTATTTTATCAAACGTTCCCAAAATTGGAAAAATATTTTTGACGATCAGACCGGATTTATGCGTCCGAAGAAAAACGGAAGATGGGACAAACCTTTTGATCCGAGGGAAGTGAACAATAACTTTACAGAGGGAAATAGTTGGCAATATTCCTTTTTTGTACCACAAGATGTACCGGGAATGATCGAAGCTTATGGAGGACAAGATAAGTTTGAAGCAAAACTGGACGAAATGTTTACAGCACCTTCTGCAACAACCGGAAGGGAACAGGTGGACATAACCGGTCTGATCGGGCAATATGCGCACGGTAACGAACCGAGCCATCATATGGCCTATTTGTATAATGCGATCGGAAAACCGGAAAAAACAGCAGAAAAAGTAAAGTATATTTTAGATACGTTCTATAAGAATACACCGGATGGTTTGATCGGAAATGAAGATTGCGGACAAATGAGCGCCTGGTATGTGCTAAGTAGTATGGGGATTTATGCCGTTACTCCGGGAATACCGGTTTGGAGTACTACGAAACCGTATTTTGATAAAATTATAATTCATCTGGAAGATGGAACTTCAAAAACCATCACCAAAAAAACAACAGCAGATACACTTAAAAATATCGGTTTGAATACAGACATTGTTGTACTGAATAGCAGTCCGAATGATCAGTTGGTTCCGGTTCCGGTTATTGAAGCTGATGGTAAGGCTTTTAAAGACAAGCAAACGGTAACGTTACAATCCGGTAATAAATCCGATAAATTGTTTTATTCCGACAGTTCGGATCCGCAAAAACAATTTCAATTGTATACAAAACCTTTTGTAATAACTAAATCGGCTACTATTAAAGCCTATGCTGAAAATAACGGAAGAAAGAGTAATACAGTAACAGCATCGTATTTTAAAAAAGAAAATAACTGGACAATTGCAATAGCTTCGAAAAATCATCCGCAATATCACGCCGGAGGTCCGGAAGGGCTTATCGATGGTATATTGGGAACGGAAAACTGGCGCAAAGGGGATTGGCAGGGTTATCAGGGACAAGATTTTGAAGCGGTAATCGATTTGAAAAAAGAGCAACCGGTTACAGAAATCAACGCTCGTTTTTTACAGGATAGCCGCGCCTGGATCTTAATGCCGGTTAAAGTGGATTATTATCTGTCGGATGACAATGTGAATTTTAAACCGGTCGCTTCTGTTGCCAATACGATGGAGGCAAAAAATACAGATGTAACGGTAAAATCGTTCAAAGCGTCACTAAAAAATAATAAAGCCCGATATGTTAAGGTTATAGCCCGATATTACGGGAAATTGCCCGAATGGCATCAGGGAGCAGGAGGAGAAGCTTATATTTTTATCGATGAGATTCAAGTGAAATAAAAAACACCTGACAGGTTTTAAAACCTGTCAGGTGTTTTCGTTTATATTGTTTCTTTTTACTCCTTAACCGGGAAAAGCAACGAGGCGATTACCGAAAGAACCAGAATACTGGCTACAATCATTAATGAAACAGGAGAGGAAATATGAAGGAACGGAGAGATAAGCATTTTAATACCGATAAAACTCAAAATAACGGCCAATCCATACTTTAAGCGACTAAACATATACATGAAGTTGGCTAGTAAGAAATAAAGCGCTCTAAGGCCTAAAATGGCGAAAATATTCGAAGTGTAAAGGATAAACGGATCGTTTGGTGCAATGGCGAAGATCGCCGGAATACTGTCAACCGCAAAAATAAGGTCCGTAAATTCGATTACAGCTACCACAACTAATAACGGAGTCGCCATTCGGATTCCGTTTTTAACCGTGAAAAATTTATCACCGTCATAGTTTTCGCTTACTTTAAAAAAGCGGTGGATAAGGCGGGCACCCGGACTTTTTGTAAAATCTTTGTCTCCGTCATCTCCGTCTTCTGCAAACCAGGATTTAATACCGGCTACAATCAGGAAGATACCAAAAATGGACAACACCACATTAATACTGGCTGCATGACCGAAAATCGTCATCTCCGGAAGATAGGTCATGTTAATTAATTCGACTCCGGTGAAAATAAAGATGGCTCTGAAAACCAATGCACCGATAATTCCCCAGAATAATACTTTATGATGCAGCTCTTTCGGAACATTAAAGAACCCGAAAACGAGGATAAACACAAAGAGGTTGTCTACCGATAAAGCCTTTTCGATCCAATAAGCCGATTGGAATTGGGTAAACTGCTCCAGACCCATAAAGTAATAAATAACGCCGCTGAATCCCATAGCAAGTGAGATCCATACAACAGACCAGATTAAAGCTTCTCTGTTGGAAACGACATGACTTTTTTTGTTGAAAACTCCGAGGTCAAGCAGCAGCATGACTAGGATGATAATTGAAAACGCGGTTAAAATACCCGGATGATTGATTAAATGGTCCATTACTATTATTTTTTTAATTTATGCGAAAATAAAAGTTCTTTTTTGCCCCAAGGGAAATCGATCTAAGTGGCTGTTTTTTAATGAGTTGTAAGCGTTTTTTTTGGCGGAAATAAAAGAGTGGAAAATAAAAAAAAAGAATTTAAAACAATGATAATCAGTATTTTAAATTCTTTTTTTGAAAGAAAAACCGGTATTTTTTCTTGGAACGGGTAAAAATGAAATTTTTTAATCTAATTTTTCCGTCAGTTTTTTAAATACTTTTTTAGGTTCTTTTCCTTCGTATAATATATCGTAAACAGCGTCAATTATAGGGGTTTTGGCTTTGTATTCTTCATTAAGCTTATGCGCACTTTTTGTAGCATAATAGCCTTCAGCGACCATACTCATCTCCATTTGTGCCGATTTTACCGTGTATCCTTTCCCGATCATGTTTCCGAACATTCGGTTACGTGAAAAAACAGAATAACCGGTTACCAGTAAATCACCCAGATAAGCCGAATCGTTAATATTACGTTTCATTTTATGCACTTTCTTGATGAATTTTTTCATCTCCCGAATCGCATTACTCATCAATAAAGCCTGGAAATTGTCGCCATATCCCAAACCATGAGCAATACCCGCAGCAATGGAATAGATGTTTTTTAACATGGCGGCATATTCGGTTCCGACAATATCATCGGAAATTTTTGTTTTGATATAATGGCTGTTCAGGTTTTTAGCCATCACTTTAGCGGTTTTCATGTCTCCGCAAGCTATGGTCAGATAGGATAAACGTTCTAAAGCAACCTCTTCAGCATGGCACGGACCGGTAATAACACCGATATTGTCATACGGAATATCGTAGGTTTTATGAAAATGTTCCCCTACAATTAAGCTCGTCTCAGGAACAATTCCTTTAATAGCCGAAAAAATGATCTTGTCTTTAAGACTAACGGTTAACTTTTCCAGTTCGCCGCTTAAAAAAGCCGATGGAATAGCAAAAATCACATAATCGGCATAGGCAACAGCCTCGTTAATATCGTTCGTTAAAATTAATTTATTGGTATCGAATTCAACAGAACTCAGGTAATTCGGATTGTGTCTGTTTTGTTTAATATGTTCAATGGCATAGGTACTTCTCATGTACCATGCTATTTCCGAAAGGTTTACACATAACATCTTTGCAATGGCCGTAGCCCAACTTCCCCCGCCTATTACTGCAAATTTTGGATGGTCACTCATTATCGTTTTTAGTTTGTGAATCCAAATGTACTTAAAAACATAGGAAGTACAAAGTATCGGCTATAAAAGTAAGCCGGACTGTTAAAATCAGCGTTATGAAACTGAAAAACAAAAAGTGGCATGTAAATTGGATAGCGTCTTGTAATTAAAACCCTGAATTATGAAAACGATAAAATTACTCTTAGTGTTATTGCTTGTTCCGATTGTGTTTTCATCGTGTACCGTTCGTTACAATGATGATTATATTGATGATGGATTGACGTTACCGCAATTAATGAATCGCTATGAATTATGGTATGTAGATTATGACCGGACGACCGGTAACGGAGATATTCCTTTTTTATCTCGTGCTTTTACGATTTCCTTTGCAAACGGAACGTTGTTTGCGAATAATAATCTTGTCGGAATCGGCTCAACCGGTAATGGCTATGGAATTAATGTTGGCTATTACGATTTCTATCCGGACGCCATCCGTTTTTTTCATAATGTTTACGGACAATATAATCTGGAAGTCCAACGGTTAAGTGCGAATGAAATCCGATTGTATGACAGAAGTCAGAATACATCCTATTATCTGGTAGGTTATCAGCGAAACGGTTTTGATTACAACCGATTGTTTTACGATAACATTTCTTATTTCTTACAGGAATATAAGGCTTGGGAAAAAGTATACACCAGTCAATATGGTGCTTTGAATGATTTCGACCGCGAAAATTTTGTTCAGTTTCTTTCATCCGGAAATAATTTCAGATCATCTCAGGATGCTTCCGGAACACCGGTTAATGCGATATATTGGGACTTTACAGGGCTTTACGGAATTTTTAATGTCCCGGGAAGACCCTACGAAAAAACTTTAACATTAGATTATGATTTCTGGGGCAATGAAGCCTTTAAATTGACCGTTATTAATGACAGTAGAATTCGATTGTTTCATCAGGCTTCGGGGACTACCTACGAATTTCAGGGAAGAGGATTTATCCAATATCTGAAAGAAGGCGGTATGAAGCGGGTGAAGCAAAATGAACTCAAGTTAAGTTAAGAATAAGTTACTATTTTTTGTTTTTGGTGAAGAAAGGCACTCCGGATTTAATTCAGGAGTGCCTTTCGTTTTATGGGTATTCCGATTGTTGTTAGTAGCTCATTTCAACAATTTCGCGAACTTTTTCCAAAGTGATGTTCTGACGTTCTCCCATCGCTTTCCATCCTCTTTCGTTAAAACGATCTACAATAAAATCGGCCGTCTTTTTATAGTCGGATGTATAGTTGGAAATCTTGGTGTCCATTCCCATTTTATGGAAAAACTGAACGGTTTTTTCGATAGCTTCTGTTGCTTTTTCTTCAACTGTAGTTCCGGATACCTTCCAGATACGTTCACCGTATTGTGCCAGTTTTTCTTTTTTAGTTTCAAACAAGGCGCGATACAAGTTCGGACCAATAATAGCTAACGTACGGGCATGGTCAATTTCGTATAAAGCCGTTAACTCATGGCCAATCATATGTGTCGCCCAATCCGTCGGAACTCCTTTTTGAATTAAACCGTTTAATGCCATTGTACAACTCCACATAAAGTTAGCTGCCAGTTTATAGTCGGTTGGATTTTCTACAACATCCGGTCCGATTTCGACTAAAGTTTGTAAAATTCCTTCAGCAATACGATCCTGTAATAAGGCATCGTGCGGATACGTCAGGTATTGTTCCATCACGTGTGTAAAGGCATCTACAACACCGTTTTGTAGTTGACGTTTCGGAAGTGATGCGATAACGGTAGGATCACAAATAGAAAATTTCGGGAATAATGCCGAACCGCCAAATGATAATTTTTCCTGAGTTTCATTAATCGTAATTACAGCACCGGAATTCATCTCACTACCTGTAGCCGGTAAGGTTAATACGGTTCCGAATGGTACTGCATTTTCCTTTATCAGTAATCTTTTGTGTAGAATTTCCATCGGATTTCCGTCAAAATGAACCGCCGCTGAAATGAATTTTACACCATCGATAACCGAACCGCCACCAACAGCTAAAATAAAATCAAGTTTTTGCTCACGAATAAGGGTTACCGCTTTCATTAAGGTTTCATAGCGAGGGTTCGGTTCAATACCGCCGAATTCTACGATTTCAAATCCTTGTAATGCATTTTTAACCTGGTCGTAAACACCGTTTTTAAAAATACTTCCACCACCGTAGGCTAATAATATTTTACTGTTTTGCGGAATTAGTTGGCCTAGTTTTTCTGTTTGCCCTTTTCCAAAAATTAAATTGGTCGGGTTATATAATTCAAAGTTTAGCATAGTATATTTTTTTAACAAAGGTATTTAACTCCACAGCGAATGAAGTTAATATAATGATAAATAAAACGGCATTTTATCGGTGATTTTATGAGTGTTGTCGATATAAAGTATTGGTTTTTAAAAGGTTGTGTTGTTATGCGTAAATTTGAGTATAACCAATTAAATACTTGATGATGAAGACAATAGTACGCACCCTGTTATTTTGTAGTGCTCTGTTTATGATGAGTGCCTGCGAAAATGAGCCGATGTCAAATGATGATGCGGCTGCTGCTAAAATAAGTCAAACGGAGAATGTTTCCTTTGATGTTTCTAATGCGTGTTATACAACCGATTTAATAGCCGGACAATATTATCTTGCCGGACATATTTATGTGACTATGGATGCAACGAAGGTGTATGTTACTTATAGTACGGTTGATAATTGGAGGATAAAAGGAACACATCTTTGTGTGGGAGATTGCAATAAGATTCCGCAAACGGGGACCGGAAATCCGATTCCGGGAAAATTTCCGTTAGCGACCAGTAATCCATCCGGAGTACAACAGGTTACCTTTACAATTAATAAATCAGATTTAGGGGATTGTTTTTGTGTTGCTGCACATGCTGATGTGTCCAGACCGGGGCAAAGTGAAACCGCATGGGCAAAAGGAGATAACTTTCCGGGAAGTAACTGGGCAATGTATTTTAGTTTGTGTAAATCCAATTGTGTGGACGAAGAACAACACTAAATTATTTTTTATAAAATAGATTATGATCGATGTATTCCCATACTTTGGACGGGAGCATCGGAATAATATTTTTCCCGTTTTTGATGTTATCCCTGATAAAAGTAGATGATAATTCGATTACAGGTGCTCCGACACGATGAATCTTAGGATGATTAATAAATTCACCGGAGATTATTTCGGAAGATATTCGCGGGTACACAAAAATATCGTGGTTTTGCAAAATCACCTCGTAGTTCTTCCATTTGTGAAGTGAATTCAGATTGTCTTCACCCATGATCAAGGCAAATTCATGGCTCGGATACTTTTCCTGTAAATGAGCCAGTGTATTTACGGTGTAATTCGGTTGCGGCAATTTGAATTCAATGTCGGAAGGCTTTATCTTATCGTATGTTTCGGTAGCCAGAAAAACCATTTGCAGGCGATGATAATCATCCAGTAAACTGCTTTTCTTTTTATGCGGATTATGCGGAGTGACTACCATCCAGATCTGATCCATATCGGTGTTTTCTGCCATATGGTTGGCAATAATCATATGACCGATATGAATGGGATTAAAAGTTCCGAAATAAAGCCCTATCTTCATTGATAATGGGTGTTGGAATTATTGTACAAAATCACGAACCAGTTCGTAAGCTTCCTGTTTTGCTGTGTCCAGATCGTAATTTTTAATGATTCTGTCAAATTGAGGTGCAGTTGCCAATTCTACTGAAGCTTTGGCAATACGCATATTGATTTTGTCTTCGCTCTCCGTAGAACGTTTTTTCAATCGGATTTTAAGTTCGTCTACACTTGGCGGTTTTACGAAAACGGCCAGAGTTTGTTCCGGGAATTTTTTCTTAATTCGTAAACCTCCGGCTACATCGATGTCGAAAATAACATTTTTGCCTTTGGCCCAGATCCGTTCTACTTCCGTTTTTAATGTGCCGTAAAAATTATCGCGGTATACTTCTTCCCACTCTAAAAAATCTTCCGCTTTAATGTGCTTTTTAAAATCTTCCAGTGACATAAAGTAATAATCGGTACCGTTAATTTCTTCTCCTCTCGGGGCACGGGAAGTAGCCGATATTGAAAATTCAAGGTTAAGATCTTCTTTTCCCAGTAGATGTCTGACAATTGTTGTTTTTCCGGAACCGGACGGAGCCGAAAAAACAATTAACTTTCCTCCTGTAGTCATGTGTTGTATTGTTGGGTACCGGTTTATAAAACGTTCAGTACTTGTTCTTTAATTTTTTCTAATTCGTCTTTCATCTGAACGACCAGTTTTTGCATACCGGCATGATTGGATTTGGATCCCATGGTGTTGATTTCACGACCCATTTCCTGCGTGATAAAACCAAGTTTACGTCCGTTTGCTTCTTTTCCGGATAAGGTTTCAAGGAAATAATCCAAATGATTGCCTAAGCGTACTTTCTCTTCGGTGATGTCCAGCTTTTCAAGATAGTAAATCAATTCCTGCTCAAAGCGGTTTTCATCAACGTTAGTTTGTAATTCGGCAATGGCATTTTGTAAGCGCTCTTTTATCAATTGAATTCTTTCCGGATCCAAAAGCAACGCTTGTTCCATAAACGAACGGATATTAGCAATCCGTAAGCGGAATTCTTTTTCAAGAGAAGCGCCTTCGTCTTTTCGGAAATTATTAATATTGATCAAGGCTTCATCGATTACCGATTGGATTCGCAGCCATTCATTTTCGTCGATTTCTTCTCTTTCTGTTTTTAGCGTATCCGGCATTCGAACGGCCATTTTCATTAGCTCTGTAGGATCGGCTTCCGGAAGGATATCACGCATCTGGCGAATATAAGCCTTTACAATCGGTGCATTTATCTTAGTAGAGGTTTCTTCTCCCGTCACTTCAATATACATCGAAAAATCAACTTTACCCCGTTCCAGTTGCTGAGCAATCTGATTGCGAAGTCCAAGTTCCATTTCGCGGAAAACAGAAGGCATTCGGACATTAAGGTCAAGTCCTTTGCTGTTTAATGATTTGATTTCTATGGTAATTTTCTTAGTTGGCAATTGCAAAGACGCTTTGCCAAAACCCGTCATCGATTGTATCATATAAAAATGTAATAGCTACAAATGTACTAAAAAGAGTTCAGTCTGTTAAAAAACTTAGTCAATGGCTTTTGTTATAACAGGTTTGTTCTTTTTTTGGGTAACAAGATATACGCCGGTAAAAATTAATAATGACGATCCTGTTTTAACCCAACTTAATTCGTCTTTGCCCATGCTAATTGCAAAAACAGATGCGAAAAAAGGTTGCAGGTAGATAAAAACAGCTACCGTAGTAGGTTTTAATTCCCGCATGGATAATAAGTTGAGAAGATAGGTTAAAAAAGTTGAAATAACAATTACAAAACCGATTTTCCAATAAATGTCAAACGGAATTGAAGGCCAGTCAATTGCGCGAAATTCCTGCCAACCGAAAGGAATAACCATGATAAAACCGAAAAGATAAATCCACTTAACAAAGGTATGCGGGCTGTATTTGTCCATTAGCTTTTTAACCAGAATAAGGTAAAACCCATAAGAAACAGCATTTACAAAAACCAAAAAGTTTCCGAGAGCGGCATTAGGAGCATTAACCATCGACCTTCCGTACAGAATCAGTAATAATGTACCGGCAAGACCGAGTAAGATACCCAGTATCTTTTGGCTTTGCATTTTTTCTTTCATTATAAAAGCCGATAATACCAGAACGATCATAGGAGTTGTTACCATTAATACAGCTCCCATTATAGGTGAAGTATAGCTTAATCCTTTAAAGAAGGTCAACATATTAAAAGCGACACCAAAAAAGGCGGCTGCAATAATTCTGGGGAAATCTTTTTTGTCGATTTTTTGTTTTTTAGCAGGATTCGCGAGCGCTATTCCGATGGCGGTTAGCCAGAATAATAGTGTGGAACCGCCAACGCGCATAAAAATAAAACCAAAAGGTTCAACATAAGCCGGCATTACGTCTTTTGCAACGGTAAATGTTACACCATAAATGATCGCCACCATCCAGGCAGCAATCAAAGCATAGGTTCGTTTGCTCATTTAGCTCAAAAAAGCAATGGCTGATTCCACTACTTTGGGACTGTTGCCAACAAACGCTTTTCCTTCAGCAATAATAACCGGACGATTTAAAAAAGTGTAATGTTCCAATATATAACGTTTGAAATCCGGTTCTGTTAAGGTTTCGTTTTTTAATCCCATCTCTTTATACAACTTGGCTCTTTTACTGAAAAGCACTTCGTAACTACCGGTTAAAGCGTGTATCTCTTCCAGTTGTTTTACCGTAATCGGAGATTCTTTAATGTCCTGAAGTGTAAAAGTGTCCAGATTAGGAAGTGATTTTAAAATACGTTTACAAGTATCACAGGTTTTTAAGTAGTATATTTTTCTCATAGTATATTGCGAAATAAATGAAGTTGCAAAATAACGACAAACCGAATAAATATTAAGTATAGTGTCCCATATTTAGTTAGTAAAAAGAACGTATTGTCGTTTTTTGAAAAAGACTTTTAGCTACATTAGCCAAAAAACAAAACATGAAAACAAGCTTTGAAATTACAAGAAAGAACCGTCAGAAGTTGTTGGATTTATTGCAAAACTGTAGCCTGGAACAGCTAAATAAAGTGCCGGAAGGATTTAGTAATAATCTGATCTGGAATATTATTCATACAGTAGTAGTACAGCAAATGTTGGTTTATAAACTGTCGGGATTACCGATGCAGGTTTCGGATGATATGGTGGAGAAATACAAAAGAGGAACCCGTCCGGAAGCGGATGTTACTATAGAAGAGGTAGAGCAGGTGAAAAATATATTGCTAAAGGTGATCGATCAGACAGAAGCCGATTATAATGCCGGAATTTTCCGGGAATACATGGAATTTGAAACAATGTCGGGATTTGTCATCACCAACGTCGAACAGGCTATTGAGTTTAACAATTACCATGAAGGGATCCATGCCGGCATTATGTTAGGCATCCGTAAATTTATTTAAGTATCAGGTATGATTTGATCGAATCATACGGTAATAGAAGTTCACGCGGACCGTCTACATATGGCGCAATTTCATAAGTGTTGTAATATAGTAGCAATCCTTTTTCGGAAAAAATATACGTTTCCGGAAGCTGGAAAACTTCATTTTCGAACATTAGCCCGTTTTCATTAATCGGGCTTTTGGCCGGAATGTTGAATTTCTCACGGAATTTCTTCTCGGCAAATGCTTTAAAGCCATTTTCGTCTTTCAGAAAGTCTTTTTTGGAAATTGTTTTTCCGGTGGAAGGACTTACGAATAGCGAACGAACACCGGCATATCCGTGTGCTCCTCCGGTAAAAGTATAATGGTTAATTGTGATGTTTATAAGGTTATCCGATTGATAAGCTACTTTTCCTTCAATTGTAGCTTCCCATGCCGGCATCGGATCATTCGGGAACTTAGCCTTAAGATCGGTATATGATTTTACGAATTTTTCCATTAAATCCGTATAATTTGAAGCGTTGTAAGGTTGCTCACCGAAATACACGATCTCCCGAACCGTTTTAAATACGGAGTTGTTAATGCTGTCTTCAACAACCGGGCTGTTTTCGGCAATCGGGACGTTTATTTTTACCGTTGTACAAGTAACAGAATCACAAGGCTTTTGACTCTGTTTTTCATAAGTGATATTTTCGAATTGTAATTCTTTTTTTTCGCAACCGGCGACTAAAAATCCGATGAGTAGAAAATAAATAAACTGTTTCATGGCAAAAATGTGTTAAGTAATATATAAAGGTACGGTTTTCTGTGTTGCCAACAGAAAATAAAAAGTAAATTTGCTTAGTTTACACGATAAAAATCAGAAAAAGAATATGAAATTTAATACAAAAGCTATACACGGTGGTCAACACCATGATCCGAGTACGGGAGCTGTTATGCCGCCTGTATATCAGACATCTACATATGTACAAACAAGTCCGGGTGTACCTTTAAATGAATATGAGTACAGCCGTGCTGCTAATCCGACAAGAACTGCGCTTGAAAATGCATTGGCCAGTATCGAAAACGGAACCCGTGGTTTGGCATTTTCTTCCGGACTTGCGGCAACCGATTGTGTTTTACGTTCGTTAAAAGCCGGCGATGAGGTGATTGCTATGGATGATTTATATGGCGGAACGTATCGTATGTTTACCCGTATCTATAAAGATTCCGGAATTGTATTCCACTTCGTAGATATGAATGATCTGGATAAATTTGAATCATTGATTAATGCGAATACTAAATTGGTTTGGGTAGAAACACCTACAAATCCGTTGATGAAATTAGCAGATATTGCGGCTATTGCCAAGATTACACAAAAGCATAAAATTATTTTTGCAGTTGATAATACCTTTGCTACGCCATACTTACAAAAGCCACTGGATTTAGGAGCGGATATTGTAATGCACTCAGCTACAAAATATCTGGGCGGACATTCAGATGTTATTGCCGGAGCATTAATCGTTAAGGATAAAGAGTTGGGAGATCAGTTGCATTTTCAACAGTTTGCAACCGGAGCGACTTTAGGACCTCAGGATTCATTTTTGGTTTTGCGCGGAATTAAAACGTTACACTTACGCGTACAAAGACATTGCGAGAACGGAGAGAAAGTAGCAGAGTTCCTTTTAAATCATCCGAAAGTAGACAAGGTGTATTATCCGGGATTGGAATCGCATCCGTTTCACGAAATAGCTAAAAAACAGATGATCGGTGGATTTGGCGGTATGGTTACGTTTACCTTTAAATCAGGTAAAAAGGAAGAGGCTATTGATTTCCTTGAGAAAGTAAAAGTGTTTACGTTGGCTGAATCGTTAGGAGGAGTAGAATCGTTAGCGAATCACCCCGCATTAATGACACACGCTTCCATTCCGGAAGATAAACGAAAAGAAATCGGAATCTCTGATGATTTGGTTCGATTAAGTGTTGGAGTAGAAGATATCGATGATTTGATTGAAGACTTAAAACAGGCTTTAGCTTAAATAAAAAATACAGACATAAAAAAACTGGGATTAAATTATCCCGGTTTTTTTGTAGAATATTGTTTGTGCGTGATCAGTTAATTTTGAAGATTAATTAAGATAATAGATATAACCTACGTTTAACCATACTAACCAGTCATTGTGTTTGTTTTCCGGGTACAATCTCGGATCCGGATTTAAACCGTCTACCCAGTTAGAGAAATAATATTGAAAACGAAAATCGACCATTAAATCAGACAATTCGGTAAGTTTATATCGTGTTCCTACGCTTGATACGATTGACCAGGTGGTTCCGCTATCGTTACGAACGGCATCAATATATTTAGTGGGTGTTACATTTGGATTGGTTCCTAAGTTTGGTCCTAATTCGGAATAAGCTTCTGTTGTAAAATAATTAAAATGCGCTCCTAAACTAATAAACGGTGCCCAGGCTCCCGGAGTTACAGAGAAATCACGGATACTAAGTGGATAATATTCTAATTGCATTCCCAAATCCGTTACGGCTGTAGAACCGCGCATTCCTCTTAGCTGTTTAGCCATAGTCGATTGACGACTGTCTTCTACCCATTTACCAAAATGTTTTAATTTGGTTTTATTATAAGATAATTCAGATCTTAATTTGAAATGATCATTAAAATAAGTTTCCGGAGTATAACAGCTACAGTCAGCTCTGTAAGAAAAATTCAGATAGTGTATGATCCCGATTCCATACCCGGAATTTCCGGCATCGGTACTTAAATCGCTTCTTTCTCCATAATCAGATTGGAAAGCTACAGGACCTGCTATAACTCCTATCTCGTGAGAAAAACCAAATTGAGCTTTAACAGGAGTGATGGTTCCCAAAGCCAGTATAAAAAGTAGGAGGAGAATTTTTCTTCGCATTTTTAACTAAAAGGTATAACTTTTCCTGACAAATATATAAAAACATAATTTCATTGTGATAAAAAAAAGCGATATATTGAAAATATAATCGATGAACGGAAAAAAACTTTTTTAGGAAATCGTTGAAAGTCGAAACACCGCGGATAAGTAGCATACAAAAAATAAAATAATTGCGTTTTAGTCTATATTTGTAAATCAATCTGACGATTAATGAAAAAAACATTATATATCATTTTTACACTACTGTTTACAACCCCATTTTTGGCACAACAAAACCAACTTTGGAGAGGTTTTTTCTCCTATGCTGAAATTACGGATATTGCTGCAACGCCTATACGGGTTTTTGCAACTTCAGAGAATGCTGTTTTTTCTAAAAGTCTGATAAATAATGAGCTGAAAACAACTACGTCAATTAACGGGTTTAAAGCGGAGACGATTACAGCGATGCATTTTAGTGTTACTCGTAATAAAACATTTGTAGGTAATGATAATGGATTGCTTTTAGTCGTTAATGAAGCAGACGGAAGCGTTTTTAATGTTGTAGATATTGTAAATAAACCGTCTATCGCACCGAATAAGAAAAAGATCAACCATCTTTATGAAAATGACGGGAAGCTTTATATTTCCTGTGATTTCGGATTATGTGTGTATAATCTGGCAACTTCGGAATTTGGTGATACCTATTTTATAGGTCCGGCCGGACAGGAAGTGGAAGTGTTGCAAACAGCAGTCTACAATGGTTTTATTTATGCGGTAACCCGAAATAACGGAATCAGAAGAGCGAGTGTAGCCAATCCCAACTTAGTTGATTTTACACAATGGCAGGAATTTGATTCCGGTAGTTGGTTGGGTGTGGTAACATTAAATAACCGACTAATGCTGGCGAATTCCAATAATCGAATTTATAGTTATACGAATGCTGCTATTCAGGAAGTGTACACAACAGTGCAACCGGCTGTGGATTTTAAAAGTTTTAACGACAGGTTGGTCTATACTTCAGCTAATCACGTATATGTTTTTGATCCGGCAATGGTACTATTGTCGCATATTACCCAAATACCGGATATCACGACAACATTTACCTGTGGTGTCGCTGCGGGTAACAATATTTTTATCGGCACAAAAGACAAGGGAATGTTTAGTACATCGGTGAACAATAGTATGACCTTTGAAAATAATACGCCAAGTGGTCCGGTACGAAATAATATTTTTTCACTAAAAAAAGCACCGAGCGCACTTTGGGCTGTTTATGGTGATTATAACCGGTACTATAATCCCTATCCGTTGGACGCATACGGAATTAGTAAATTTGTAGAAGGAACCGGTTGGTCACTGATTCCGTATGAAGAATTAAGCGGAGCCAAATCGTTAAGTAGGATTGCTGTAAATCCGAACAATGAAAATCAATTGTATGTAAGTTCCTATTATTCCGGACTTTTAAAAATAGAAAATAATGCTCTGGTAATACTCTATACGCAGCTTAATACCGGAACAACCGGATTAGAATCGTTACCGCCACCTAATAATAATGATATCAGAGTAAACGGACCTGCTTTTGATAGAAGAGGGAATATTTGGATGACGAATAGTTTGGTAGCAAAAGGGCTTAAGGTTTTAAAAGCCGATAATCAATGGGCGTCCTATGATTTGACTAATGTGATTGCAAATCCGGAATCAGAGAATTACGCACCGCTTATTGTTGATAAGAATAATACAAAATGGATTCCGTCGCTGAATAACGGATTGATCGGATTTAACGAAAATTACGGAAATAAGTTTATTGTAATTAAAACCGGAACGGATAGCGGAAATTTACCGGATAATGATGTTAGAACGGTTGCTGTGGATACCCGAAACCAACTTTGGATCGGTACCAATAAAGGATTGCGTATTCTGCCAAGTGTAGATCGTTTTTTAACGGAAACGACACTAACGACAAATGCGATTATTATTCTGGATGATGATTTAGCTCAGGAGTTATTTTATCAACAGGTAATATTGGATATTGCAGTTGACGGATCGAATAATAAATGGGTGTCGATAGCCGGCGGAGGCGTTTTTCAGGTGTCACCGAACGGACAAAGTGTACTGCATAAATTTACAAAAGAAAATTCCCCTTTACCCAGTAATAATGTTAATGATATAGAGATTGACGGCGTAACCGGTGAAGTTTTTTTTGCAACGGATAAAGGGTTGGTTTCTTTTCAGGGAACGGCAACCAAAGCCAATGAAAATCTGAATAATGTGTATGTGTTCCCGAATCCGGTTCGTCCGGGATTTGAAGGAGAAGTCAACATTAGCGGATTGATCGATAAAGCAAATGTCAAGATTACCGATATCGAAGGGAATCTAGTTTTTGAAACGACTTCACAAGGCGGAACCGTGATGTGGGATACGCGTGCCTTCGGGAAATATAAAGTAGCTTCCGGAGTGTATATGATCTTTATCTCATCAGAAGACGGATCCGAAACAAAAGTGAAAAAAGTGATGATTATTCGTTAATCAAAAAAACGAAAATCCATATCCTATCATGCTTGTAAAAACCAAAGCAATCGTATTAAGTGCGATAAGATTTCAGGAAAAAAGTCTTATTGTAAAATGTTTTACCCAATCAGACGGGTTAAAGACCTATTTTGTACAAAGCGCCTTTTCCGGAAAAAAAAGCAATCAGAAAATAGCCTATTTTCAACCGTTGACCCTGTTGGAAATTGAAGCCAGTCATAAAAATAAAGGAACACTGGAACGTTTTAAAGAAGTGAAACTTGCAACGCCCTATATTTCTGTTAATGTTGATATTATAAAAAGTACGATTGTACTTTTTGTGTCCGAAATGCTTCATAATTGTATCAAGGAGGAGGAGCAGAATGAAAACCTGTTCTCCTTTTTAGAAACAGCACTACTTTGGTTGGATAATCACGATGAGGTAGCTAATTTTCATTTGATGTTATTGATGGAAATGACAAAATTCCTGGGGTTTTATCCCGATGTTTCGAATGATGAATTGGCCTTTTTTGAAATGATAGAAGGGATGTTTGTTCCTTTTCACGGAATCAGTTGTCTCACCGAACAGGAAACCCTGCTGTTTAAAAAGTTAAAAGACCTGAAGTTTGATAGTAATCAAAAGGTTTTTAACGGAAAAGAAAGACAAACCTTACTTAAAATACTACTCGATTATTACGCCTTTCACTTCGACGGATTCAAAAAACCAAAGTCACTTGAGGTATTGAAAGAAGTTTTTCAGTAAAAAACAATAAAAAGTCCTTGTAAACCATCTATTTTCTAATTGTCTTAACTAAGAATTATTCAAAAATCCTTACTTTCGCAAATTGATTAGAAAAAACGATAAAATGAGTACGAAATTTACTGAATACAAAGGACTTGATTTGCCAACAGTAGCATCTGAAGTGCTTGATTTTTGGAAAAAACAGAACATCTTTGAGAAGAGTATTACTTCCCGGGAAGGGAACCAACCTTACGTGTTTTTTGAAGGACCGCCGTCTGCAAATGGTCTGCCGGGAATTCACCACGTGATGGCACGCTCGATTAAGGATATTTTTTGTCGTTATAAAACCCAAAAAGGATATCAGGTAAAACGTAAAGCCGGATGGGATACTCATGGGCTTCCTGTTGAATTAGGAACCGAAAAAGAACTGGGAATTACCAAAGAAGATATCGGAACTAAAATTACCGTAGCCGAATACAATGAAGCGTGTAAACGTACAGTAATGCGCTATACGGATGTGTGGAATGATCTGACCGAGAAAATGGGTTATTGGGTAGATATGGAAAACCCGTATATCACCTACAAATCCAAATATATGGAAACCGTTTGGTGGCTTTTAAAACAAATCTATGATAAAGATTTGTTGTACAAAGGCTACACCATTCAGCCGTATTCGCCAAAAGCGGGAACGGGATTAAGTTCGCACGAAGTAAATCAGCCGGGAAGCTACCGCGATGTGACAGATACCACTATCGTAGCACAGTTTAAGGCTGTCGAAGAGACACTGCCGGAGTTTTTACAAGGATTCGGAATTGTACATTTCTTAGCGTGGACGACTACGCCATGGACATTGCCTTCGAATACCGCTTTGACTGTTGGTCCTAAAATCGATTATGTTTTAGTAAAAACTTTTAACCAATATACATTTGAGCCGATCAACGTGATTTTGGCTAAACCGTTATTGGCAAAACAATTCGCCGGGAAATTTTTCCAGGCTGAAAGTGAAGACGATTTTACCAATTATAAAAAAGAAGATAAAAAAATACCGTATACCATCTTAGCCGAAGCAAAAGGAAAAGAATTGGTAGGAATTCGTTATGAGCAATTGTTGGAATATGCTTTGCCGTATCAGAATCCTGAAAATGCATTCCGTGTTATCTCCGGTGATTTCGTAACAACGGAAGACGGTACCGGAATTGTACATACGGCGCCTACATTTGGTGCGGATGATGCGAAAGTAGCAAAAGAAGCAACTCCGGAAGTGCCGCCGATGTTAGTGTTAGACGATGCCGGAAACCCGGTTCCGCTAGTGGATTTACAAGGTAGATTCGTAAAGCAGATGGGAACGGAAATGGGAGGTAAATACGTTAAAAACGAATACTATAACGATGGAGAAGCACCTGAAAAATCGGTGGATGTCGAAATCGCGATCCATTTAAAAGAAGCGAATAAAG
Organism: Flavobacterium cerinum; assembly: GCF_024496085.1. Lineage (NCBI taxonomy): Bacteria > Pseudomonadati > Bacteroidota > Flavobacteriia > Flavobacteriales > Flavobacteriaceae > Flavobacterium > Flavobacterium cerinum. The sequence goes on from NZ_CP101751.1 coordinate 900,046, forward strand.
CATTTAAAGTAGAAAAATACGTCCATAGTTATCCGCATTGCTGGAGAACGGACAAACCGATTTTATATTATCCTCTGGATTCCTGGTTTATTAAAGTAACCGAGGTTAAAGATCGTATGTTTGATCTTAATGAAACAATCAACTGGAAGCCGAAAGCAACCGGAGAAGGACGTTTCGGAAACTGGTTGAAAAATGCAAACGACTGGAATTTATCACGTTCCCGTTATTGGGGAATTCCGTTGCCGATCTGGAGAACGGAAGATAAAACAGAAGAAATGATTATTGGTTCGGTAGAAGAACTATATAACGAAATAGAAAAAGCTGTTGCTGCCGGTGTTCAGACAGAAAATCCGTTCAAAGGATTTAAAATCGGTGATATGAGTGAAGAGAACTACGAATTAGTAGATCTTCATAAAAACGTAGTAGATACGATTGTATTAGTGTCTGCAAGCGGAAAACCGATGAAACGGGAAACGGACCTGATCGATGTTTGGTTTGATAGTGGTGCAATGCCGTATGCACAATGTCATTATCCGTTTGAAAATAAAGAGCTTGTTGATGATCAGTTGGCTTTTCCTGCCGATTTTATCGCGGAAGGTGTTGACCAAACACGCGGTTGGTTCTATACATTACATGCAATTGCTACTTTAGTATTTGATAAGGTGGCCTATAAAAATGTAGTATCCAACGGATTGGTATTAGACAAAAACGGACAAAAAATGTCCAAACGATTGGGTAATGCAGTAGATCCGTTTGAAACTTTAAAAGAGTACGGACCGGATGCAACAAGATGGTATATGATTGCCAATGCAAATCCTTGGGACAACCTGAAATTTGATATTGAAGGAGTTGCAGAAGTGCGCCGTAAGTTCTTCGGAACCTTATATAATACCTATTCGTTCTTTGCTTTATATGCCAATATCGACGGTTTCCGATATGAAGAAGCAGAAGTGCCGTTATCGGAAAGACCTGAAATTGACCAGTGGATTTTATCGGAACTAAATACCCTGATCAAAAATGTAGATGAATATTATGCCGATTACGAACCGACTAAAGCAGCCCGTGCGATATCCGATTTCGTTCAGGAAAACCTGAGTAACTGGTATGTGCGTCTGTGTAGAAGACGTTTCTGGAAAGGAGAATATGCGCAGGATAAGATCGCGGCATATCAGACTTTATATACTTGTTTGCTGACAGTAGCGAAGTTAAGTGCTCCGATAGCACCGTTCTTTATGGACAAGCTTTACAAAGATTTAACGCAGGCAACACAATCGGAAAACTACGATAGTGTACATTTGGCCGAATTTCCGGTTTACGTTGAAAACTTTGTTAATAAATCGCTGGAAAGCAAAATGCAGAAAGCGCAAACCATTTCGTCACTTGTATTGTCATTGCGTAAAAAAGAGATGATAAAAGTACGTCAACCATTGCAAAAGGTAATGATTCCGGTACTTGACGAAGAACAAAGAGCTGAAATTGAGGCGGTTTCTGACTTGATAAAAGCGGAAGTAAACGTGAAGGAAGTTGAGTTGTTAGACGATGCTTCAGGAGTATTGGTAAAACAAATTAAACCGAATTTTAAAGCGTTAGGGCCTCGTTTTGGAAAAGATATGGGATTGATTTCCAGAGAGATACAGAATTTTTCTCAGGAACAAATCAGTCAATTGGAGAAAGAAGGTTCGTTAACCCTTGCTATATCAGAAAAAAGTGTTAATTTAACAACTGAAGATGTTGAGATTTCTTCACAGGATATTGAAGGTTGGCTGGTAGCAAATTCCGGTGGAATTACAGTGGCATTGGATATTACAATTTCCGATGAATTAAGAAAAGAAGGTATCGCCAGAGAATTAGTAAACCGCATCCAGAATATCCGTAAAGATTCGGGATTAGAAGTAACGGACAAGATTAAAGTGCATTTGCAAAAAAACCTGCAGTTGGAAAACGCAGTCTTGAGCAATGAATCCTATATTAAAGCAGAAACGTTAACCGAAACTTTAATTTTTGAAGAAAATATCAATAATGGTATAGAAATTGAGTTTGATGACATTAAAACTAGAGTATTAATTTCAAAATAAAAAGAAATTATGGTGGATGAAAAAATAAGATATTCCGATGCCGATTTAGCCGAGTTCAGAGAGATCATCTTAAAGAAAATGGAAAAAGCAAAAGCTGATTTAGATTTGATCAAAAGTGCATACCTGAATGACCTGAATAATGGAACCGACGATACCTCGCCAACGTTTAAAGCCTTTGAAGAAGGAAGTGAAACGATGTCGAAAGAAGCTAACTCGCAGTTAGCCATCCGTCAGGAAAAGTTTATCAGAGATTTGAAAAATGCGTTGATTCGAATTGAAAACAAAACGTATGGTATCTGTAAAGTTACCGGTAAATTAATAAGTAAAGAAAGATTAAAACTCGTGCCGCACGCTACTATGAGTATCGAAGCGAAGAATTTACAACGTTAATCTTTTCAAAATATCTTAAAAACGCTCCTTAAGGGGCGTTTTTATTATAAATAATTCTTTTATTTTTGCTGTCAAATTAAAAAAAATGTCCTTACGTAAATCCTATTTATTAGTAATACTGATCCTGCTTATAGATCAGCTTTCAAAAATCTATATTAAAACCAATTTTGCATTAAATGATGAAGTTTATGTTTTCGATTGGTTCCGAATCCATTTTATAGAAAATGAAGGAATGGCATGGGGTGTTGAAATACCGGGTGCCTACGGAAAGCTGTTTCTGACTTTATTCCGGATTGTCGCAGTATGCGGGATAGGCTATTGGTTATATGATTCGGTAAAGAAAAAAAGCTCAAACTACCTGATTGTAGCTGTCGCTTTAATCATGGCCGGAGCTTTCGGTAATATCATTGATTCTATTTTCTACGGTGTCATTTTTAATGACAGTGTTCATGAACCGGCAACATTGTTTGCATCTGAACCTTACGGAACCTGGTTTCACGGAAAAGTAGTAGATATGTTGTATTTCCCGATCTGGGAAGGAAACCTTCCGAAATGGTTACCGATCTGGGGCGGAAAACACTTTACCTTTTTTAACGCGATCTTTAATGTAGCCGATATGGCGATATCGATAGCAGTAGGTATTCTGATTGTATTTAATAAGAAAGCCTTCGGTAAATAAAATAAAAAGCGTCAGTGATGACGCTTTTTTTATTTCTTCTGTTGTCCCGGTGCAAAAGGTTTGGCACTTTTTGTTCCGTATATTTTCTTGGCTTGTCCCGGAGGAAGCGGTTTGTCGGAATTTTTGTTTCCGGTAGTGTGTACAGTTGTGCTACAGCCGGAAACGGCTAAAGCAATACTGAATGCTAAAAGTAGGGTTGCCGTTTTCATAATCTAAAACTATAAATTTTATCAGGGGTTACACAATAATCCAAGGCAATATCACTTTCGAAAACATCGGAAATCGATTCTTCGGCTTCAAAAAAGGAAAGTCCGACTTTAACGACGTCCTTTTTGCATTTGGAAAGAAAACGGTCATAAAACCCTTTCCCGTAGCCTACACGATGCCCGTGAGTGTCAAAAGCCAATAATGGAATAAATACGACATCCATTTTCTGTGTAGGAACTTCAATCCCGTCTACCGGTTCCGGAATGTTGTATTCGTTTTTTCGGATCTTTGTATTATCGGTTAACAAATAGTGTACCATTTCGCCGGTTTTAAAATCGGATTTTGAAATGATGGTCTCTTTGTCCTTACCGGCAAGAATCTGTAAAATAAATTCGGTGTCTACTTCATTCTGCTCAACTATAGGGAGAAATAAATGATAATAGGTATGGTTCCAGATGTCCAATTGTAGTAAACGATTGGCTATAGCCAGACTTTGCGTTTCAACAGCTTCTGTAGTCAGTGTTTTACGCATTGTCTTGTATTTTTTTCGCAAGTCGCTTTTACTGATCATGACTTAAAGAGGTTGTAATATGATAAATGGCGTCACCCTGATATACAATCGGTGATTCGTTTACATTAATGATATAGCCGGAATTCGGCGCTTTTAATTTGTGTTCGACTTTTCCGTACGGATCGGAAACTACCGCAAGAATATCGCCTTTTTCGACATAACTGCCAATAGTAGTGTGGCCGTGAAATAAACCCGAAAACTTCGCCCGTATCCAGGTTGATTTTTCAATATAAATGCTTTTGTTTTCCGGAATATTGGTTTTTTTTCTGTCATTTAGCATATGGAAATGTTCCAGTAATCGCTTGGCTCCTTCAACACCCTGATCGGTTATCGAATTGTTGATATCATTGGATTTACCACCTTCAAAAAGTAACATCTTAACCCCTAGTTTATGGCAGGCACTTCGGAACGAACCGCTGATGTTTTTTGAGAACAGGGTAAACGGCGCGTGGAAAACATCGGCCAGATCCTTTAGCTCGGTATTGTCCGGAATGATTCGGATCTGAGCAGCATTGAAACGACTGGCGCCTCCGGCATGAAAATCAACCGCATAATCCACATGAGGAATGATTTCTTTTAACAGGTAATACGCAAACCGACTGGCAAGGGAACCGTTTCGGCTTCCCGGAAAAACCCGATTCAGATCGCGGCCGTCCGGAAATTCGCGGGTCTTATTAACGAATCCGAAAATATTGATAATCGGAATGCAAATAATTGTCCCGATTTTAGGCTTGTTTATTTTCTGAACGATCAGTTGTCGTACGATTTCGGTTCCGTTAATTTCATCGCCGTGTAATCCGGCAGTAAATAAAACTGTAGGTCCGGCTACTTTGGAACGCTCTACAATAATGGGAATCTTTAATTTAGTCATCGTGTGGAGTTTGGCAATTTCCATGTTGATAGTTTTGCTCTCACCCGGTAAAATAGTCTCTTTTAGTATAGTGATGCCTTTGTGCTGATAACTCATAAGTGTATTAAAAAGATAAAAGTAGCTATTTATCGCGTATGCTGCTAAGTTGTAACACGTTTTTCGTTTATCAGAAATGTTATTTGTAAATTTGAAGTCAATTCCGAAAACTAGCAGACCACAATGAGTATTCCTTCTTTAGAGCTTCAGATACAAACGTTGCCCGATAGTCCGGGCGTGTACCAATATTATGACAAAGACGGGAAAATTCTATATGTTGGAAAAGCGAAAAACCTAAAAAAAAGAGTCGCTTCCTATTTTAATAAAGTGCATGATACGGCCAAGACAAATGTTCTGGTGAAAAAAATCGTATCGATCAAGCATATCGTAGTGCCAACTGAAACGGATGCGCTTTTACTGGAAAATAATTTGATTAAAAAATTACAACCACGGTATAACGTTCTCTTAAAAGACGATAAAACCTATCCGTGGATTTGTATTAAAAAAGAACCGTTTTCGCGAATATTTCCAACCCGTAATATGATAAAGGACGGATCGGAATACTTTGGTCCGTATACGAGTTTTAAAACGGTAAATACGTTGTTGGAGCTGATCAAAGAATTATATCCGTTGCGAACCTGTAATTACGATTTGAGTAAAGCGAATATTGACAGTGGAAAATATAAGGTTTGCCTTGAATATCATATCGGAAATTGCAAAGGACCTTGTGAAGGATATGAAAGTCTGGAAAATTATCAAAGACAGGTCGATGCAATCCGCGAAATCCTGAAAGGGAATTTTAAAGAGAGTTTAAAAGACTTCAAAAAACACATGACGGCATTGGCTATGGAAATGAAGTTTGAAGAAGCGCAAAAAATAAAAGACAAAATAGAAGTATTGGAGAATTACCAGGCGAAGTCAACCATTTTAAATCCGAAGATTTCCAATATCGATGTCTTTTCTATCGTATCCGATGAAAGTATGGCGTATGTCAACTTTTTACAGATTTCGCACGGAGCAATTATTCGCTCACATACAATGGAACTGAAAAAGAAGTTGGAAGAAACCGATCAGGAACTTTTGGAACTGGCAATTGTGGAATTACGGGAACGTTTCCGACTCAATTCAAAAGAAATTATCGTACCGTTTGAAATGGATTTCGGTGATGCTTTAAGGGTAACTGTTCCGAAATTGGGCGATAAAAAACAGATTCTGGATTTGTCGGAACGCAATGCAAAATATTACCGACTTGATCAGTTAAAGCAAATCAAGATCGTGGATCCGGACCGACATACCAATCGGATTATGGCACAAATGCAAAAAGACCTGCGTTTGTCGGTTGAGCCGCGTCATATCGAATGTTTTGATAACTCGAATATTCAGGGAACCAATCCGGTTTCCGCCTGTGTTGTTTTTAAAGACGGAAAACCAAGTAAAAAAGATTATCGCCATTTTAATATTAAAACGGTTGAAGGACCTAATGATTTTGCTTCAATGGAAGAAGTGGTATATCGCCGTTATAAACGATTACTCGATGAAAATCAGCCGTTACCACAATTGATAATCATTGATGGTGGGAAAGGACAGTTGTCTTCCGCATTAAAAAGTCTGGAGGAATTAGGATTACGGGGAAAAATAGCAATCATCGGTATTGCTAAAAGATTGGAGGAAATCTACTATCCGGGCGATTCGGTGCCGATGTATCTCGATAAAAAATCAGAAACCCTTAAAACGATCCAACATTTAAGGAATGAAGCACACCGTTTCGGAATTACCTTTCACCGTGATAAAAGAAGTAAAAATGCCTTGCAGACTTCTATAGAATCCATTCCGGGGATTGGTGAAAAAACCATGATTACGTTGTTAACACATTTTAAATCGGTAAAAAGACTGGCTCAGGCATCAGAAAAAGAAATTTCTGATGTGGTTGGGCTTTCAAAAGCCAAAAAAATTACCGAATTTTACAAGGCAACCAATTCTTCCGAGTGATATGAAAAAAATACTACTACTCTTGCTAAGCTTGTGTTTTATACAGGGGATGCATTCGCAGAATAAAAGACCTAAAGTCGGTGTAGTGTTGAGTGGTGGCGGAGCAAAAGGATTGGCTCATATAGGAGTATTAAAGGTTTTGGAAGAAGCCGGTGTACAGGTCGATTATATCGGAGGAACCAGTATGGGAGCGATTATCGGCGGATTGTATGCCTCGGGTTATTCGGCCCGGCAATTGGATTCGATCTTCCGTGAAGTCGATTCAGATGCTTTACTTCAGGATTATATTCCGCGTACGTCTAAAAGCTTTTTTGAAAAACGAAATGACGAAGTATATGCTTTATCACTTCCGTTTAATAAATTTAAAATCGGTGTTCCTACCGCGCTTTCCAAAGGGTTATATAACTACAATCTGTTAAGCCGTCTGACCAATCATGTACGGCATATTCGTGATTTTAATGATTTACCGATTCCTTTTGTTTGTATCGCAACCGATATTGAAACCGGTGAGAAAATAGTATTGCGAAAAGGGATTCTTCCGCAGGCGATATTAGCGAGTGGTGCTTTTCCGTCTTTGTATTCTCCCGTAGAAATCGATAACCGAATTCTGATTGATGGTGGTGTTGTAGATAATTATCCGATTGAAGAAATCAAAAAGATGGGTGCGGATATTATCATCGGAGTGGATGTGCAGGATGGATTGAAAGATCGAAGTAATATCGGAGGTGCGACAGGAGTGTTGCTACAAATCACGAATTTTTCGATGATCGGACAAATGGAAGCCAAAAAGAAAGCAACCGATATCTATATCAAACCCAATATTCACGGTTATTCGGTGATTTCGTTCGATCAGGGAGGTGAAATTATAAAAAAAGGGGAAGAAGCGGCTTTTTCGGTTTACGAAGAATTGGCAAAATTGGGCGAAATAGCCAGTAAATCAGTTTTGTTTGAACCAAGAAGATTAACAGATACGTTGCAGATTTCCCGTATTGAAATCAACGGACTTGAAGGATATACCCGGGCTTATGTTCTGGGGAAACTACGGTTTCATCAGAATTCTAAAATAACAAATGCAGTTTTGGATAAAGGAATTAATAATCTGAATGCCACGCAGAACTTTAGCTCGATTTCGTATTATTTTGAAGAAGCGGAAAAAGGAGATAATCTGGTTTTAAATCTAAAAGAAAACCCGGTTAATCGCTATTTGAAATTCGGATTGCATTATGATGAGCTGTATAAAAGTGCCGTACTACTTAATGCTACTCAGAAAAAATTTCTGCTGAAAAATGACGTGGTATCATTGGATGTGATGCTGGGTGATAATTTCCGATATAACCTGAATTATTACATCGATAACGGTTTTTACTGGAGTTTCGGATTTAATTCCCGATACAATCATTTTAATAAAAATGTAGCAACTGATTTTAGTGAAGGGGTAATATTGAATAACCTCGGACTAAAGTCTATTAATGTCGATTTTTCGGACTTCACCAATCAAATTTATCTGCAAACCGTTTTTGCGCAAAAATTCCTGATCGGAGCCGGATTCGAACACAAACACTTAAAAATTAAATCGTCAACGCTCGAAAATGTTGGCGGACTTATCAGTAGTGATGATTATTTTTCGGTTTTCGGAAATCTGAAGTATGATTCATTTGATCAAAAATATTTTCCCAAAAGAGGATGGTATTTTGCCGGTGATTTTCATACAACGCTTTATACCAAGAACGGAGCAGATCATTTAAGTCAGTTTTCTATCGCTAAAGCGGATGCCGGTATTGTAAAAACATTTTATAAAACAATTTCATTGAAATTACAGTCGGAAGCCGGATTTACAATCGGACGGGAAGGCGTGCCGTATTTTAACTTTGTTCTCGGAGGTTACGGCTATCAGATGATTAATAACTTCCGCCATTTCTATGGGTATGACTTTCTAAGTATTGCAGGTGATAGTTATGTCAAAGGAAGTGCAACATTGGATTATGAATTTTATAAAAAACACCATATTAACTTCACGGCAAATTATGCCAACGTCGGACAAAAGATTTTTAATACTACCGACTGGTTTTTAAATGCTAATTATTCCGGGTACGCTTTGGGTTACGGTTTTGAAACATTAATCGGTCCGATAGAAATAAAATACAGTTGGTCACCGGAAACGAAAGACGGACATACCTGGTTTAGCGTAGGTTTTTGGTTTTAATCTTACAGAAAACGTTTAAAATGAGCCTTTTTTTGGATTAAAGTGTATTTTATATGTGAATGTTTTTAAAAAATTATATTTTTGGAAACTAAAAAAAACCGAAAAACTATATTTATGTCAATTTGGAAGCGTAAACCGCTGGGGCAACTAATCGAAGAAGCCTCGGAATCAGAGAAAGGATTAAAGAAAACATTAACAGCACCGGGACTAACGGCATTGGGAGTTGGAGCGATTATTGGAGCGGGATTGTTTTCGATAACAGGTTTAGCTGCGGCAACAAATGCAGGTCCGGCGATCACTATCTCCTTTGTCGTGGCAGCCATAGGTTGTCTTTTTGCAGGTTTGTGCTATGCTGAGTTTTCATCGATGATCCCGGTAGCAGGTAGTGCTTATACGTACTCGTTTGCTACTATGGGTGAGTTTATTGCCTGGATTATCGGTTGGGACTTAGTATTGGAATATGCCGTAGGTGCGGCCACCGTTTCCATTAGCTGGTCGCGATATCTCACCAAGTTTTTAGATGGCTATGGGATACATCTTAGCGAACAGCTTACACATTCTCCGTTTGAAGGCGGTATAATTAATGTACCGGCGGTATTAATCGTAATGGTAATGTCATTAGTGTTGATGCGGGGAACGAAAGAATCGGCTTTTGTAAACGGTATTATCGTGTTGTTAAAAGTGACTGTAGTTTTGGTATTCATCGCATTAGGATGGCAATATATCCGTCCGGAAAATTATACACCGTATATTCCTGAAAACACAGGTACTTTCGGAGAGTTCGGATTTACCGGAATTATTCGTGCAGCCGCTATCGTATTCTTCGCTTATATTGGTTTCGATGCGGTTTCTACAGCAGCTCAGGAAGCTAAAAATCCGAAAAGAGATATGCCAATCGGTATTTTATTATCGTTAGTTATTTGTACTGTATTATATATTCTTTTTGCCCATGTAATGACAGGAGTAGTGAATTACTCTGCGTTTGCAGGTGCCGATGGTATTGCGCCGGTAGCTATTGCAATCGATCATATGGGAACAGCAGATGCTTCCGGTATGATAACGCCGGCGTTTCCATGGTTAAACAAAGCGATTATATTAGCGATTCTTGCAGGTTATGCTTCGGTAATTTTAGTAATGTTAATGGGACAAAGTCGTGTATTCTTCTCGATGAGTAAAGATGGTTTAATGCCGAAAGTATTCTCAGAAGTGCATCCTAAATACAGAACTCCGGCTAAAAACAACATGTTGTTTATGTTAATCGTGAGTTTATTCGCTGCCTTTGTACCGGCACGAGTGGTTGGAGAAATGACCAGTATCGGAACTTTATTCGCCTTTATCCTGGTTTGTTTGGGTGTTATTGTAATGCGTAAAACAATGCCGGATGCACCAAGAGCTTTTAAAACGCCATTAGTGCCATTGGTTCCGGTTTTAGGAGTTTTAGTGTGTTTGTTTATGATGGTTTTCCTTCCGTTAGATACCTGGATTCGTTTAATCGTTTGGATGATGATCGGATTTGATTTGTATATCTTCTACGGAATGAAACACAGTATTCTGAATAACGGTACTTTCGATGCTAAAAGTTATAAGGTAGTAAGTCTTTCGGGACTTGCAATGGTGGTGGCATTAGCTATTGTAGCAGTTGTACATCATTCGAACCCTGAAGTAGACGATACGTTTATTTATTACTTCTCGCTGGCGTTTGCTGCAATTCATGCGGTAGTCTATGCGATCAGTTATAAAAAAAACAAATAAGAAAAAAATAGTTTAAAATTCCCAAAAAAAGGCAACTTGTCATTTTTTTGGGAATTTTTATTTTAAACAAATGTGATAAAATCCCGATATTTGTATGATTATGAGTTTACATTGGGAAGGCTTGTTAGGACTGCTAAAATACCTCATTAAGAGAAATCCGGAATGAGGGTATTGTTTATGTTAAAATATTTCAACAGCACGGTGTATCATCCGGGTTGCACATTTTAAATTTTTAAAATTAAGAACTATGCCATTTTACCATAAATTAGGACAGATTCCACCAAAAAGACATACCATTTTTCGTAAACCAAACGGCGATTTGTATTACGAACAACTTTTTGGTACCATTGGATTTGACGGAATGTCAACCAATATGTATCATGAACATCGTCCGACGCAAGTAAAGGAAATCCGTAAACAGTATAGTGTTGCGCCTAAAATTGCTAAAGGAAACAATATTCAGTCGTACCGGTTAAGAGGATTTCAGGTTACACCTGAAAACGATTATCTGGAAAGCCGAAAAGCAGTGCTGACAAATAGTGACTGTACTATTATTCTGGCGGCGCCAAAAGAATCTACCCGTGATTATTTTTACAAGAATACCGATGCCGATGAAATGATCTTTATCCACAGAGGTACAGGTAAACTAAGAACAATGTTAGGAAATCTGGATTTTAAATACGGAGATTACCTGATTGTGCCACGTGGAATGATCTACAAAATCGATTTTGATACCGATGATAACCGTTTGTTTATCGTAGAATCCAGAAGACCTATTTATACACCGAAACGATACCGTAACTGGTTTGGTCAGCTTTTAGAACATTCTCCGTTCTGTGAGCGTGATATCCGTCGTCCGGAAGAATTGGAAACCTATAATGAAAAAGGAGATTTCGTAATTAAAGTAAAGAAGAAAGACGAAATTTTCGAAATGGTATATGCAACCCATCCATTTGATGTGGTTGGTTATGATGGATTTAATTATCCTTATGCGTTGTCGATTCATGATTTTGAACCGATAACAGGACGTATTCACCAACCGCCACCGGTACACCAAACTTTCGAAACGGATGCTTTTGTGGTTTGCTCGTTTGTGCCAAGACTATATGATTATCACCCGCAAGCCATTCCGGCGCCATACAATCACAGTAATATCGATAGCGATGAAGTACTGTACTATGTGGACGGTGATTTTATGAGTCGAAACGATATTGAAGCGGGACACATCTCATTACACCCGGCTGGTATTCCGCATGGACCGCACCCGGGAGCTGTTGAAAGAAGTATCGGCAAAACGGAAACACAGGAATTAGCCGTAATGGTAGATACCTTTAAACCGTTAATGCTTACCGAAGAGGCTATGAAAATTGCCGATGAGAAATACTACCAATCCTGGTTGGAGCATTAATATTATTTAAAAACAAACAAACATTAATAAACACGACGCAGATTCATTCGCATTGAAATGAATCCGCTGAATAAAATAATAATACCATGAGTAAAGAAGTTAAATCGGTTGAATACGGATTAGAAAAAATATTTGAAGGAGCGCAGGATTTTCTTCCGCTATTAGGAACAGATTATGTTGAATTTTATGTAGGAAACGCAAAACAAGCGGCGCATTACTATAAAACAGCATTCGGTTATCAGTCATTAGCATATGCCGGATTGGAAACAGGAGTAAGAGACAGAGCGTCATATGTGTTAAAGCAAGATAAGATTCGTTTAGTGTTAACAACGCCTCTAAATGCTGATTCGCCAATTAATGAGCACATCGTAAAACACGGAGATGGTGTTAAGGTTGTTGCTTTATGGGTTGAGGATGCTACGAAATCGTTTGAAGAAACAACAAAAAGAGGAGCCCGTCCGTTTATGGAGCCAACAGTTGAAAAAGATGAGTTTGGTGAAGTAGTGCGTTCCGGGATTTACACTTATGGGGAAACCGTACACATTTTTGTGGAACGTAAAAACTATAACGGTGTATTCTTGCCAGGTTATAAAGAATGGAAATCGGATTATAACCCGGAATCGGTTGGCTTAAAATACATTGATCACATGGTTGGAAATGTGGGATGGAATGAAATGAATACGTGGGTAAAATGGTACGAAGATGTAATGGGATTTGTAAACTTCCTTTCATTCGACGACAAACAGATCCATACCGAATATTCAGCTTTGATGAGTAAGGTAATGTCTAACGGTAACGGACGTATCAAATTCCCGATTAACGAGCCGGCTGAAGGAGCAAAACGTTCTCAGATCGAAGAATATTTAGATTTTTATAACGGACCGGGAGTGCAGCACATCGCAATCGCAACCGACGATATCATTTCTACGGTTTCTCAGTTAAAAGCAAGAGGAGTGGAATTTTTATCAGCTCCGCCAAAAGCCTATTATGAAGCTATTCCGGAAAGATTAGGTGAGCATATGGCAATGATGAAAGAAGATATTGCTGAATTAGAAAAGCTGGCGATCATGATCGATGCGGATGAAGAAGGATACTTATTGCAGATTTTTACGAAGCCTGTTGAAGACAGACCAACGTTGTTTTATGAAATTATCCAACGTATGGGAGCTCGCGGATTCGGTGCAGGTAACTTCAAAGCGTTATTTGAATCGATTGAAAGAGAGCAGGAATTGAGAGGAACTTTGTAAAAAGTTCGATTTAATGATAATGTTTCAAAAATAAGGCTTGAAAAGACCTGTTTTTTGCTAATATTGTGTTAAAGTTGAAATTTCGTTTGTAAATCAATAAAAAAACTAGCTACATTTGCACTCGCAAAAATGAGGTACTCATAAGCCTCAGATTTGTGAAATAAATTTTCATAATTTATAGTTTTTTGGTTGGTTAATAGCATAAAAACTCAGTCATTTTTTTGGCTGAGTTTTTTTGTTTCTTATTTTTGGAACAGAAATTGCAATTTGTTATTACGAATGTTTAAAATGAGATCCAATGAAAAAAACGGCAATATTATTTTTCCTTCTGATAACTGCGGTTACATTTGCCCAGAAAGACTCTGCTTTTACAACGGGCGAATGGTTTAAATTCCGGATCCATTACGGTATTGTAAATGCCGGTTATGCAACACTGGAAGTGCAAGACGCTGTTCGTAACAACAAAAAAGTACATCATATTATCGGAAACGGTTATACAACCGGGATGACCAAATTTTTCTTTAAAGTCGAGGACGATTATCAAAGTTATATTGATAAACAAACCGGTCGGCCATATCAGTTTGTCAGAAAAATCAACGAAGGGGGCTATAAGAAAAACCAGGAAGGGTTCTTTAATCAAACAAAAAAAACAGTTTTTGTGAAAGATTATGAAAAGAACACCGAAAATACGTTTTCTGTGCCCGAGAATGTTCAGGATATCGTATCTTCATTCTATTATTTGAGAAACCATCCCCGTATAGATAACCTAAAAGAAGGGGAATCTATCGTGATCGACATGTTTTTTGATGACGAAACCTTTAAATTTAAGCTAAAGTTTCTCGGTAGAGAAGATTTAAAAACTAAATTTGGGACCATTTCCACGATGATATTCCGACCGTATGTTCAGGCTGGCCGTGTTTTTAAAGAACAGGAGAGTTTAACAGTTTGGATATCAGACGATGAGAACCGTTTGCCGATACGAATCAAGGCAAGCTTGGCTGTAGGTTCTTTGAAAGCCGATTTAGATGAATTCAAAGGACTGAAAAATTCTTTCAAAATTAAAGTGAAATAATAATGAAAATTACCTCAGAGATCCAGAATAAGATTGATGAAATAGATGCAAAATATAAAGCGATAAATCAGAAAACAGAAACCCATTTAGAGGGATTGCTTTGGTCAAAACCGATAACCTATTGGGATTATATACAAACAGATCCGCTTTTAAGTCTCCAGGTACAACGGACTACATTGCCCGATGAAATGGTATTTATTATGTACCATCAGGTGAATGAATTGCTTTTTAAAATGATCCTTTGGGAAATCAACCAATTGGCGCATTGCAACGAACTGACAACATCGTTTTTTACCGAAAAACTGATGCGGATCAGTCGTTATTTTGATATGCTAACGACTTCTTTTGATATTATGAAAGAAGGAATGGCTGTTGATCAATACCTAAAATTCCGAAATACACTTACACCGGCCAGTGGCTTTCAAAGTGCGCAATACCGTTTGATCGAATTTGCGTCGACTGACCTGATTAATCTGATCGATAATCGCTTCCGTGCTACAATCGACAGAAACACGCCTTATGAACACGCTTTCGAACATTTGTACTGGCAAGCTGCCGGAAAAGATTACAGAACAGGAGAAAAGTCATATTTGATCAAGGAGTTCGAGAAAAAATATAAAAAATCCTTCCTGGCGCATATGGAAGAATTTAATACTATTAATCTTTGGCGAAAATTCAAACAATTGCCGGAGGAAGACCAGAAAAATGAAGCTTTGGTCGAAGCCATGCGCCACTACGATAAAACGGTAAATATTACCTGGGTTATGGGGCATTATAATGCAGCAGTCAAATATATTGAAAGTGTACCGGGAACACAGGAAGCAACCGGAGGAAGTGATTGGAAAAAATATATGTTGCCCAAATATCAACGAAGAATTTTCTTCCCGGAACTTTGGTCGGATGAAGAATTGGAGAAATGGGGAGAATAAATGAATAACCGCTAAACCTACTAGAATTGAAATATATTGCCATCATATTAGTATTAACAACATTATTTGCCTGTAATAAAAAAGAAGAAAAGGAAGTTAAAGCACCCGCTGTTAAAAAAGAAAAAATCCTGGTGGAATACGGTTTTACACTTAACGATTTTAAAGTCGTTAATGATACCGTTAAATCAGGAGACAGCTTCGGGAAGATTCTTGGGACGCAAAATTTTGACGCAGCCCGGATTCATGAAATTAACGAAAAAATAAAAGACAGCTTTAATGTTCGAGATATCAGGATTGGCAAGCCTTATACTTTATTGCAGAATAAAACCGCACCTCACGATCTGAAAGTCTTTATTTATCAACCGGATCGAATGACATATTATGTGGTTGACCTTCGGGATTCGATCGTGGTGCATAAAAAACAACGCCCGGTAACGATAAAAAGAAGAACGATTGCTGCCGCTATTGACGGATCGGTTTCTGAAACCTTAAAAAACGCAGGCGTATCAGCAGCATTGGCACCGGAATTATCCCGTATCTATGCCTGGTCAATCGACTTCTTTAAAATTCAGAAAGGCGATAAATTTGCAGTAACGATCAACGAAAAATACATTAGCGATACAATTTACGCGGGAATTGAAAGTATTGATGCGTCCTACTTCGAATACAAAGGGAAAAAAGTTTATGCGTTCCCTTTTAAACAAGATCCGAATTCCAAAAGAGTCGATTATTTTGATGAAGAAGGGAAAGTGCTGAAAAATATGTTCTTAAAAGCACCGCTAAAATTTGTTAATATTACATCACGTTTTACCAAAAGCCGTTTTCACCCGGTGCAATTAAAATGGAAAGCGCATAACGGAACGGATTATGCTGCGCCAACAGGAACTCCGATTATGACAACTGCATCCGGTGTTGTAGAACGTACCGGATATACCGCAGGAAATGGTAACTTTGTAAAAGTAAAACACAACGGAACCTATGCAACGCAATACTTGCATATGTCAAAGATTTTAGTTCGACAGGGGCAACGGGTGCAACAAGGTGATGTGATCGGAAGAGTAGGTAGTACCGGATTGGCAACAGGACCGCATGTGTGTTATCGTTTCTGGAGAAACGGAATTCAAGTGGATCCGTTGCGTCAGAAACTTCCGAATTCGGAACCGATGAATGCTAAATATAAAGCGCGATATATGGAATATATCAAACCGCTTAAAAAAGAATTAGACAGTGTCTCAATAGCTAAGTTTGGAGAATAAATGTTAGAGAATACAAATCCTACAGGAACAGTTGCCTGGCAAAAACTGCGTACGCATTTTAGTGAAATGCAATATGTGAAAATGCAAGATCTTTTTAAGTCCGATAATAACAGGACGGAAAAGCTGCATATTCTATGGAACGACTTTTTGCTGGACTATTCTAAAAACCGCATTGAAAAAAAAACGCTTGACCTTTTTGGCGAATTGGCGGAAGAGGTTGATCTGAAAGCAGCAATCCAAAAGTATTTTTCAGGAGATAAGATTAATCATACCGAAGAACGGGCCGTATTGCATACAGCATTGCGATCGGATGAAAAAGAAATCCTTGTAGACGGAGTTAATATTATTCCGGAAATCAACACGGTTAAAAACCAAATCCGGGTGTTTTCTGAGGCTGTGATTAACGGAACTAAACGAGGTTATACCGATAAAACCTTTACTGATATTGTAAATATTGGTATCGGAGGGTCTGATCTGGGACCGGATATGGTAGTCGAAGCGCTTCAGTTTTACGGAAATCACTTGAAACTTCATTTTATTTCAAATATCGATGGTGATCATATTGCTGAAAAACTAAAATATCTTAACCCGGAAACCACTTTGTTTGTGATTGTTTCCAAAACGTTTACTACGCAGGAAACGCTTACGAATGCTCAAACAATAAGAAAGTGGTTTTTAAAAGAGGCTTCTGAAACAGATATTGCACATCACTTTGTAGCAGTTTCCTGTAATCTTGAAAAAGTAGCAGAATTCGGTATTTCGGATACCAATGTTTTCCCGATGTGGGATTGGGTTGGCGGAAGATTTTCCCTTTGGAGTGCCGTTGGACTTTCAATAAGTCTGGCTATCGGATATGAGAATTTCGAATCGCTGTTAAAGGGAGCGAATAAAATGGATGAACATTTTAAAACAGCTGCTTTTGATGCGAATATTCCGGTGATTTTAGCTTTTATCAGTATTTGGTATAACAATTTTTTTGAAGCCGAAACCGAAGCGATAATCCCGTATTCTGATTACCTGAAGAAGCTGATTCCGTATTTGCAGCAAAGTTGCATGGAAAGTAATGGAAAACAGGTAAATCGGGATGGTTATCCGGTAAACTATCAAACCGGAACCATTATCTGGGGCGAACCGGGAAGTAATTCACAACATGCTTTTTTTCAATTAATCCATCAGGGAACCAAATTAATTCCGGCCGATTTTATCGGATTTAAAGAGTCACTTTACGGAAATAAAGAACATCATGATATACTGATGTCAAATTTCTTTGCGCAGACAGAGGCATTGTTAAACGGAAAAACAGAAGCAGAAGCGACAAATGAATCGTCAGAAAACAGCTATCTGATTCCGTTTAAAACGTTTGACGGTAACCGACCAACAAATACATTGTTAATAAATAAACTCACACCACAATCGTTAGGAAGTCTAATTGCCATGTATGAGCACAAAATATTTGTACAAGGTGTTATCTGGAATATCTTTAGTTTTGATCAGTTTGGTGTGGAATATGGCAAGTCGTTAGCTAATACCATCTTGGATGAGATTCTTCATCATAAAGCCGGATCTCATGATTCGTCGACTAATTTTCTTTTAAATCAGTATTTAAAATAGCCTATTGTTATTTTGAAATCTATTATTTGATCATATTTTACGTGTTAAATATAAGTTAAAAACCAGTCTTTTTAGATTGGTTTTTTTAATTTAACAATCTGATTATTTGATTTTATGAAAGATTGAATTTTCAAAATCTCCCCTTTTATATGTTATTATCATTGTTTTTATGATGATATGCCAGCGTATAATTACGCCAAATCCCCGATAGTTGATTCCTAAAATACTTTTGAATGAAATAAGATTGGAAAAATATTATTTCTTGAGTTGATTAAGCTGTATTGAACATAAGAGACGTATGCTTAAATCGAAGTGGATATACGGAATAAAATTGCTTTTAGAGCTAAATTTTAAATTAAAAAATATGGATTTACAAAAATTAAAGATGATTGAGTTAAGTACTCATGAAATGATGTCTGTTAGAGGAGGAGGGGAAATTGCGTATTGGTTGGGTTATGCGATGGGCTATGCTTCAGGTAAAATTGAACAGGCGAAAGAATGGCTTGAAGAAACTATGAGAGATTAGGTTGTATGGTGTTTAGTATCGAAATTCTGAATAGGATATACCGGTTTCATAAAACATTAAGTAAAGCAAAGTTATTTATAACCGCTTTCGGGGTGTTGTATTTTATAACGACTTTGATTTCTGTAATCGGTAACTTTATTCAGGAAGATGCATATCAAATTGAAGCATTAGAGGGAAAGAGTTTGATTTTGGTTTTTTTTCTTCTTGTTGTAGTGGCACCGGTAGTTGAAACCTTTATTTTTCAATATGGTATTATAGAGTTATGTCTTTTGGTGCGATCAAAATATAACAAACAAATAGCATTGTTTGTTTCGGCATTGTTGTTTGGACTGTCTCATAGCTACAATATAATATATATTGTTTTTGCTACAATTATGGGAGTATCATTGGCTTTTTATTACCTGTGCTTTCGGAAATATGAAACAAAATATGCAATATTGGCTGTCATGATATTACATGCGTTGTTAAATGGTATTACTTTTTTCTTCAACTATGTGTTGGAAATCGAAATATAATGTTAGTTCCGGTGTGGTTCTACTGCTTTTATTTTGAGAATAATACGGCATTTCCGTTTTTCAGAGATTTGAAATAACAGCTTTTGTAATTTTATGGTGTTATAATTTTGATTCTTTTATTGTTTAAGTTAAAAAGAAGTTAAAAAATAAATATTTCTCTTCTACGGGTTTAAAAAGTGATAATAGTTTAATCTTTTAACGTTTCTTAACATTGAGTTAACATTGTGTGAAAATAAAAGGCTAAACTTTGTGGAAAATTTTAAAACACAACTGCAGCATGAAAAATTTGAAAAATTGGTTATTACTGATGCTATTCTCTTTAGTGTCAACGGTAGCCTTTTCACAAACCAAAATTACAGGAACCATCACTGATGGCGAATTGAAAGGTTCGCTTCCCGGAGCAAGCGTTATTGTTAAAGGAACTAACGAAGGTACTACTACCGATTTTGACGGAAAATTTACATTAACTACCAATGCAAAATCAGGTGAATTGATCATTTCATTTATCGGATATGCTTCAAAAACCGTAACTTTTAAAGGGGAATCCGGAAAAACGGTGAACATTGGAAGCGTAGAATTACAATCGGATTCCAATACCTTAGAAGACATTGTTGTTGTTGGTAAAGGAGTAATCGACTTAGCAAAAGATCGTAGAACACCGATTGCCGTGTCTACTATCAAAGCTTCTGAAATTCAGGCTAAAGTAGGATCAGCCGATATTACACAAACATTGGTAAATACACCTTCAGTTTACGTTGCCGGTCAGGCAGGTGGATTCGGTGATTCAAGAGTAAATGTTCGTGGTTTTGCACAGGATAATACGGCTTTCTTATTGAACGGTCAGCCAATCAACGGTATGGAAGACGGTAAAATTTACTGGTCTAACTGGTCCGGAATGTCTGATATCGCAAATGGTATTCAAATTCAAAGAGGTTTGGGATCTTCTAAATTAGCCATCTCTTCAGTGGGAGGTACGGTTAACTTTATTACCAAAGCTACAGATAAAAGACAAGGTGGATTCGCTTCTTTCGGATTGGCGAATAACGATTATTTCAAATCGACTATCGGTTACAATACCGGTATGAATGCAAAAGGATGGGGAATGAGCGTTATGTTTACACATTGGCAAGGAGACGGATATAACTACGGAACAAAAGGTGAAGGGCAAAGCTACTTTATCTCTGTGGGATATCAGCCGAATAGCAAACATAATTTTAACTTCTTATTGACCGGTGCACCACAGGAGCACGATCAGAACTTTACCAAAACAATTAAAACGTATTTGGATAAAGGAAGAAGATTTAATGATAACTGGGGTACTTTAAACGGAAAATACCTTTCTGAAAGAACAAACTTCTATCATAAACCGGTTGCCAACTTTAACTGGGATTACACAATCAGTGATAAAACACAATTGTCTTCTGTATTATATGCTTCATGGGGACGTGGAGGAGGAACTGGAAACTACGGAAAAAGTAGTGCCAAGCTAAGAACTCCGGACGGACAAATCGATTTTGACGGTATTTATGCTTTCAACCAGACGGCTCCGAACGGAGACGGAAATCCGAATAATAACTACCTGATCCGTTCTTCTATGAACAACCACTCTTGGTATGGATTGGTGTCAAACCTAAAAACAGAATTGACGAAAAACCTAAACCTTAACTTTGGTTTGGATTTAAGAACATACAACGGAACACACTACAGACAAGTTTCGAATTTCTTAGGATTAAACAGCTGGACAGAATCCAGATCTTTAAGAGATAATACACACCAAACGGTTACACCACCTGTATTTAATACAGTAACAGATCAAATGGGAACAAACCCATGGACATCAATGTTTAATACTACTCCGGAAAACCAAAGAATTGATTACGATTATAGCGAAACCATTTCGTATGGCGGATTATTCGGTCAGTTAGAATATTCGGATGAAAAAGTATCGGCGTTCTTCCAGGGAGCGGTATCAAACCAATCACACAAACGTGAGGATCGTTATGATTACCTACCGCAATTTAAAGATTCTGAAAAAGTAAACAATTGGGGATATAACGTTAAAGGAGGTGGTAGTTACAACATTACCGAAAACAACTCTTTTTATGTGAATGCAGGATATTACTCAAGACAACCTTACCATGATAATGTGTACCTGAACTTTACAAATGCAGTGAATCCGTTATCTTCTAACGAAAAAATTCTAGGTTTGGAAGCAGGTTATAGCTTTAAATCGAAATTTTTAAGTGCTAACCTTAATGCTTACAGAACATCTTGGAAAGACAGAGTAACCACAACATCTAGTACAACAACTGCTGATGGCGTTATCGGAACAACACCTGTAGCTGCGGGAAGTCTAATCTACAAAACAAATCAGGGAGTTGAACAAATTCACAACGGTTTGGAATTAGATGTAATTGCAAAACCATTCAGTCAATTAGAAATTAAAGGTTTTGCTTCTGTTGGAAACTGGAAATACAAAGGAGAAGTAGTAACGACACAGCGAGATGAAAGTTTAAATACATTAGATGAAAAGAGAGAAGATGTAGACGGAGGTAAAGTGGGTGATGCTGCACAAACTACTTTCGGTGCAGGATTCAAATACGAAATCGTTGAACGTCTGTCTTTTGATGCAGACTGGAGAAACTACTCTAAATTATATGCTAACGTTGGTGCTGTAAAAGACAACTTGGAATTACCATCTTATAACTTGGTTGATGCAGGTGTATCTTACAAAATGTTAGTAGGAAAAGATAAAAAGAACTCAGTTCAGTTCCGTTTAAACGTTAACAACTTGTTTAATGAAATCTATTTGACAGAGTTAACAAGTAATATTAAAACAACAGCAAATATCAATAATGCCAACCCGGCTCAGGGAACATATCAGTCAACTGGTAGAGTTTACAAAGGTATTGCTGACGGAAACCAGGGATATTTCGGATTCGGAAGAACATGGAATGTAACACTTCGATATAACTTTTAATTAATTATCCGTGACTAGTCCTAAAATAACGATACAGGATTAATACTAGTAAAAATAGCTTTTTTAGACAGAAGTAGCTTCCGAGTTACTTCTGTTTTTTGTTTTATAAGTTTTTATTTTAATACTTCTTTGTAAATGCATTTGATTAGGTGTTAGCATATAGTTTGACCAATGTGGTCTAATCTGGTTATATTTTTTAATAATCTCATCTATGAGTTTCTTCATTAAATATAGTTCAAGATGATAGGTATCAATTCTAAACTCTTGTTTTAATATTCCGTTTATTCTTTCAGCCACTGCGTTTTCATACGGATCTGAGTTTTGTGTCATACTGCATTTTAGACTGTATTTCTTTAATAAATACTGATACTCATCCGAACAATATTGTATTCCCCTGTCTGAATGATGTATCAATGATTCAGACTTAAATATCCTATTCTTACGAGCCATTTTTAAGGCTCTGATACAGCCTTGTGTACTGAGAGAATCAGATACATCATATCCCATTATCTTTTTTGAATAGGCATCAGTTATTAAACTCAGATAACAAGGCTTTTCTCGTTTTCCAATATAGGTGATATCTGATACCCACACTTGTTCCGGCCTTGTAATATCCAGCTCTTTTATCAAGTTAGGATGTTTTCTAAAACGATGGTGTGACCATGTGGTAAGATGATAACTCCTTTTGGGGTGTATCAATAAATGATTAGCTTTTAAAATAGAAAAAAACTTATCTCGGCCTACTTTTAATGCTTTAAGTTCAGTTATAAGAATATGATACAGTTTACGTGTTCCTAACCGAGGTTGAGCTATACGTTGCTCTTTTACAAGTGTTACAACCTGTTCTGCCAAGGTTCTTCTGAATTTAGCGCGCTTAATACTTCGATAATAAACCTGCCTGTTTATCCCGAACAAACCACAGGTAAAACTTATGTTTTCCTGCCTTTTTTGACTAAAGGATTGGATTGTCCGGGAGGTAAGTTTTTTCGAATATCGATATTGTATTCCTTTTCCGCAAGGTCTATCATCATATCAAAAATAATAGCTTTAGAATCAGAAATATGGTTTTGTTTTTCAAGCTGAGCTTTCTGCTTTTCCAAAAGTTTTACCTTGGCTTCAAGCTCCATAATTCGTTGTTCTGGTGTCTTTGGCATATTTGATGGTGTTTGGTTCTCCCAATCAAAGTTACCATATTTTCTGAGCCAATTCACAACTGTGGACCGTGCCTGGATACCATATTTCTTCTGGGCTGCATAAGTTGACAATTCTCCCGATTCAATTTCCTTTGTAATCTGAATCTTTAAACTTAAGGAGTAGTCTTTTTGGGTACGTTTAACATAAGTGGTTTGTTTTTCCATAATAACGCTTTTTTTTGTATCGTTATTTCAGGACGAGACACCGTTATAATAAGAAAACCTCCCAATCGAAAGAAAGGGAGGTTTTTTTATTGATAAAAGTTGAAGAATTACGTTGATTGATGCATTTCTTGATAAACGCCGTTTAACGTCGCTAAAAAGTGATCAACAGGTTGAGCGCCCTTAACTGCATATTTGTTGTTTAAAACGAAGAAAGGAACGGAATTTATGCCGAATTGATACGCTTGCATCTGATCGGCTTTTACCTCATCAGCAAATAAGTTGTTGTCGTATACATTTTGAATGTCGGATGCTGTTAATCCGAAGTTCGTTCCGATTGCAATCAGCGTTGGAATATCGTCAATATTTTTTCCTTCGGTAAAATAAGCGCGGAATAAAGCATCTTCAATATCATTTTGTACGCCTTTGGTTTTAGCAAAAGCCGATAACTGATGCGCTTTCATACTGTTGGCCGGTACTGCTTTTTCAAAGTGGAAATCCAAACCGACTTCACTTGCGATTTCTGTTGCGTTTGCATGCATCTCTTCCGATTCTTCCAGACTGATCCCTTTACGACTCGCCATACTCTGAGCAGCAGAAATGGAAGTATCGGTTACAGCTTCAGGATCCAGTTGAAATGCACGCCAGGTGATTTCTACAGCATCTTTATGTTCAAATTGGGCTAAAGCCTTTTCAAATTTTGTTTTTCCAATATAGCAGAACGGACAACGAATGTCACTCCATATTTCTATTTTCATATCTCTTTAATTTTAATTCATCATTTCCATCAATTCCAAAGCGCGTTTGATCGATTTTACATTCTCGAAGGTCAATAGTAAACGCAGTCCGTTTTTGGTTTCTTTTTCTTTCATTTTACACAGATTGCCCTGTTGTTGTACAAAACGCAATACAGTGTGAAAACGATTGGACTGGTAAAAATCGGATTGTTGGTCGGCAACAAAATAACCTACCATTTTTCCTTGCTTTAAAACCAGTTTTTCGATACCCATTTTGGTAGCAATCCACTTGATACGAATACTGTTTAATAAAGAAACAGCCTGTTTCGGTAATGGTCCGAAACGGTCGATTAGTTTCTGTTCATATTTCTGTAGATCGTCTTCCGTTTTAATAATGCTCAATTCATTATACAGATTCAGACGTTCTGAAATGTTATTGATATATTCGTCCGGGAATAAAATTTCAAAATCTGTATCGATCTGAATGTCTTTTACATATTCTTTGGTTTCAATATCGTTTTCTTCCGGATAAAGATCCTTGAACTCGTTTTCTTTTAACTCCTCGATCGCTTCATTCATGATCTTCTGATAGGTGTCAAAACCGATTTCATTGATAAAACCGCTTTGTTCACCACCTAATATATCACCGGCACCGCGAATCTCAAGATCTTTCATGGCAATATTAAAACCACTTCCCAATTCGCTGAATTGTTCCAGAGCCTGAATTCGTTTGCGGGCTTCTTCTGTCATAGCAGAATACGGCGGACAAATAAAGTAACAAAATGCTTTTTTATTGCTTCGGCCTACACGTCCGCGCATCTGATGCAAGTCGGAAAGTCCGAAATTATTAGCGTTATTGATAAAAATCGTATTCGCATTCGGAACGTCTAATCCGCTTTCGATAATGGTAGTGGCAACTAATACATCGAATTCACCATCCATAAAAGCAAGCATCAGTTCCTCGAGTTTTTTGCCGTCCATCTGACCGTGTCCTACGCCTACTTTGGCTCCCGGAACCAGTCGCTGAATCATTCCGGCAACTTCTTTAATGTTTTCGATGCGGTTATTAATAAAATAAACCTGTCCGCCGCGTTCAATTTCATATGAAACAGCATCCCGGATTACTTCTTCGTTAAAACCGACAACATTCGTTTCGATTGGGTAACGATTAGGCGGTGGTGTCGTAATAACCGATAAATCACGTGCTGCCATCAACGAGAATTGTAAGGTTCTCGGGATAGGAGTTGCTGTCAACGTTAACGTATCAACATTTTGGGCGATGGTTTTTAATTTATCCTTTACGGCTACTCCGAATTTCTGTTCTTCATCGATAACCAATAAACCTAAATCTTTAAAAACGACATTTTTATTCACTAACTGATGGGTTCCGATAATGATGTCCAACTTACCGCTTTCCAGTTCTTTCAGGATTTCGGTTTTTTGTTTGGCTGTCCGGAAACGGTTAATATAATTTACGTTAACCGGCATATCTTTTAATCGATCACGGAATGTTTTGTAGTGCTGAAATGCTAAAATGGTAGTCGGAACCAGAATGGCGACTTGTTTTCCGTTGTCTACGGCCTTAAAAGCAGCGCGTATTGCGACCTCCGTTTTTCCAAAACCAACATCACCACAAACCAAACGGTCCATTGGACGGTCGTTTTCCATATCCGCTTTAACATCCTGAGTTGCTTTTAACTGATCCGGCGTGTCTTCATAGATAAAAGAGCTTTCCAGTTCGGCTTGTAAATAACTGTCCGGTGAAAAAGCATATCCCTTATCCAATCGGCGTTTAGCATATAATTGAATCAGGTTAAACGCAATATGTTTAACACGAGCCTTCGTTTTTTGTTTTAATGTTTTCCAGGCGCTCGATCCCAGTTTGTATATTTTTGGCGGCGCACCGTCTTTTCCGTTGTATTTGGATATTTTATGTAAGGAGTGAATGCTTACATATACAATGTCATTATCGGCATAAACCAATTTAATAGCTTCTTGTGTTTTGCCTTCAACCTGAATTTTCTGTAAACCACCAAACTTACCGATTCCGTGATCAATATGAGTTACATAATCGCCTACCGATAATGTGGTTAGTTCTTTTAAGGTAATGGTTTGTTTTTTTGAATAACCGTTTTTGAGGTTAAACTTATGGTAACGTTCAAAAATCTGGTGATCGGTATAACAGGCTATTCGGTTTTCTTCATCGATAAATCCCTGATATAATGGTGCAACAATAGTTTTATATTGTTTTCGGATGTCTTCATGATTGGTTTCGTCTAGTGATTCGAAAATATCGTGAAAACGTTTTGCCTGTCCTTCATTCGAACAGAAAAGATAATTTTTGTAACCGTTAAAATGATTGTCATTCAGATTGTTGAGTAATAAATCGAACTGTTTGTTAAATGACGGTTGTGGTTGTGTATGAAATTCAACCGTTTTTTGTGTTCTGTAAATCGCTTTTGAGGCCAGTTCCACAAGTGTAAAGTCCAGTGATCTTTTTACAAAAGACGTTTGATTCAGAAACATATTCTCCGGAGAGACATGCTGAATTTCAGAGGATAATTTTTGAAAGGCTTCATTTGCTTTTTCAAATAATTTATCCAGTCGGCTTAGTAATAAATCCGTGTTTTGGACAAAAATAACCGTTTGAGGACTAATATAGTCCAGAAAACTTTCACGGTTTTCTTTTAGGAATTTATTTTCGACATTCGGGATGATCGTGATTTTTTTCTGTTTTTCGATCGATAGCTGTGTTTCTACATCGAAAGTACGGATACTATCTACTTCATTACCGAAAAATTCAATTCGGTAAGGATTGTCATTAGAAAAGGAAAAAACATCAATGATTCCGCCACGTACGGAAAATTCTCCGGGTTCCGATACGAAATCAACCCGTTTAAAATTGTATTCAAAAAGAACTTCGTTGATAAAGTCGATGGAAATATTGTCTCCGGTAGCGACTTTTAATGTGTTTTTATCCAGTTCCTTACGAGTAACTACTTTTTCGAAAATAGCATCCGGATAGGAAACAATAATCGATGGTTTTTTGCGGGAGTTGATTCGGTTTAAAACTTCAGCCCGAAGTAAAACATTCGCATTATCTGTTTCTTCAATCTGGTACGGACGTCGGTACGAACCGGGATAAAACAAAACATCTTGATCATTAATTAGGTTTTCAAGATCATTCAGATAATAAGCCGCTTCTTCTTTATCCTGAAAAAGCAGTAAAAAAGGAAGATCACTTTTATGAAAAAGTGACTGAATTACAAATGAAAGTGACGAACCAACCAATCCTTTCAGGTGGATCTTTTCCTCTTTCTTCTGTAGGTGTTCCGCCAAAAGGTTCACTTTAGGCGATTTTTCGTATAAGGATATAATATCGGTTTTCAATGGATTACTACTTTTGATTAAGGATAGAAACTATTGTTTCGGTTCCGAGAAATTAGCACGGGCACGGCGAACAGTGTCCAATGCCTGTAACATTTCGGTTTCGCCAATCTCCTTCGGAATCTCCATTTTATAAATAATTTCAGCCATCTGATCCTGAACGGAGATTACTTCTTCCGAAACATCATGGATCAGGGCAATCACTTTTTGAGTCGGAATATAATCCAGAGAGATAAACGTTTCCAGTGATTTAATCTTGGTGTTCAATGTTGAAAGTCGGCTTTTAACAGCAGGTGTGTTAAAAATAATCGGAATGTTATTGGTTAGTGAATCCGATTTTTTAACGAGATTTATGGTTTTTAACTTAAAAGCATTCAGCGTACTTTTGGGTTTCTGACCTAATTCCTGTTTGAATTGACGCCACTCTTCCCAATTCTGGATGCGGCTCTGTACTTTGGGGTTTACGCCCGGAATATCAAACTTCCAGTTAGCATTTATTACGGCAAAAATGGAGTCCCGTTGCTGTAATGATTTTTTGTATTCTGTTTCACGCTCTTCTTTATTGTTACAAGAGAAAAGAAAAAGGGAAAAAACCGCTAAAACCGGTACTAAATATTTCATTTTTTATATGGAAGTTAGTATTAAACAACAAATTTACAAATGTTATTGAAAACTTCTTTTTTTATGGGAATTAGTTAACTAAAATTAATGCTGTTGTGTAATAATCCTGTTTCAAATTAGACAGGAAATAGCTTCGAATCGCTATCTTTGCCAAAATTTAGCTACTAATAAAAATATGAATACAACAATTTTAATTATAGGCGCCTGTGGTCAGATCGGATCTGAACTGACGGTCAAATTGCGCCAGATCTATGGAAATGACAATGTGATTGCCTCAGATATCAGAAAAGGAAACCAGGAATTTGTATCAACAGGTCCTTTTGAAGTAGTCAATGCAATGGATTTTAATC
Source organism: Flavobacterium cerinum (assembly GCF_024496085.1). Taxonomy (NCBI): domain Bacteria; kingdom Pseudomonadati; phylum Bacteroidota; class Flavobacteriia; order Flavobacteriales; family Flavobacteriaceae; genus Flavobacterium; species Flavobacterium cerinum. The sequence continues at coordinate 928,813 of NZ_CP101751.1, forward strand.
AGATTGAAGAAGTTGTTGAAAAATATCAGGTAGATGAAGTGTATTTGATGGCAGCATTGCTTTCGGCTACAGCAGAAAAGAATCCTGCTTTTGCATGGGATCTGAATATGAATTCCCTTTTTCATATATTAAATCTGGCAAAAGCCGGGAAAATTAAAAAAATATTCTGGCCTTCGAGTATTGCAGTTTTCGGACCAACTACACCAAGAATTGATACACCGCAATATACTGTAATGGAACCGTCTACCGTTTATGGAATTTCAAAACAAACAGGAGAAAGATGGTGTGAATACTACAGTCAGAAATATGGAGTTGACGTAAGAAGTATTCGTTATCCGGGTCTGATTTCGTGGACAACACCTCCTGGTGGCGGAACTACCGATTATGCAGTGGATATTTACTATAAAGCTTTAGAGGATAAAAAATATACTTGTTTCCTTTCGGAAGAAACAGCACTGCCGATGATGTATATGGATGATGCGATCAAAGCAACTGTAAGTATTATGCAGGCTCCGGCGGAAGAAGTAAAGATTCGTTCGTCTTATAATCTTTCTGCAATGAGCTTTACGCCGAAGGAAATTGCAGCAGCAATACAAAAACATATTCCGGAATTTACAATCGGATATGAACCGGATTTTCGTCAGGCAATTGCCGACAGCTGGCCGGCAAGTATCGATGATACTAGTGCCAGACAAGATTGGGGTTGGCAACATGATTTTGATTTAGAAAAAATGACAGCGGTAATGCTTGAAAATCTTTCTAAAAAACTATAATGTAAAAGGGGTTGACTCACTTTTGAGACAGCCCCTTTTTTGTATTCGTTTTGTAGTGTTTTTTACTGCTGTACTACTTGCGGTCGCAGGGATTCCAGGATAACACCCACTTCACCGATAAGATCGTTAGGAACGTTGTTTTTCTGAGCGCCAATTACCACATCGGTAATAAATTTATCCATAGCTGCATTATTAGCTTTCATTGCCATTCTCGGATTGGTAGCCGGATTATGGGCATCCATCATGTTTAAACCGGAATAGGTAAAGTTTTTGGCACCGGTTCCCACACAAAAGAAATCGGTCAGGTTTTTGCTAAGTATGGCAAGATTGGTTGTGTTTCCGGAGCCTACTTCTGTAAGTAAGGTTGAAAAATAAGGTTGTAAATCCGGATCGGCAGCGATAACAAATATTGTACTGTCTACAACCGAACGTAGTCCAAGTCGGCCTTTTTCGATCATTTGAGAAGGATTATTCGGATCGGAAACCATAGTAGTTCCGCCAAGTTTTTGATACAATGTCGGTGGTGTTACAACCGGCGGATTGTCATCATTGTCGTTACAGGAATAAAAAGTTGCAACTCCGGCCATAATAAGGCCTACGAAAGTAATTTTTAAATAGATCTTCATAATGTTTGTTTTTATAGTTAATTAAAAATTTTTTGTACCCCGTTGGAAAAACGGTAGGAAAAAGAATTGCGATCCATAATCGGGCATCCGGTTGCTTTCATTTCATCGGTAACCACAAAACGCGTTGCTTTATAGTTCCCTTTTTGAATTAGTGCTTCAAAGGCCTGATCCGCGTTGACTTTGTTTACATCGTATGAATAAACCAGAATGCCGTCTTTTATGTTAATATGTGTGTTTTTTATGCCGTCGACGCTACGAAGCTGTGAATTAATGGTTTTAGCTTTGGCAGAATCAATAGGTTCCTTAAAATCAATACGACTTAGCTGTAAATTGTTATTGTCATAGTTTTTAGGTGTGACCAAAAGAATATGTACAATAAGCGTAAGAAAGAGCAATGCTATTACTCCTAAAACGGAACCGGCTATCCATTTCGTTGTTTTGCTGATTTTCATAATATAGTTTGGTTTTAAATGTTTGATAGGATTATGTACGGAAAAAACAGAAGGTTGGTTTTAATTGAGGAAATAAAAAAACCGAACATGTTAATATGTTCGGTTTTTATAATAGGTTAGCGGAGAATTAATAAGACTTATGGTGTCTGTTTTTTAAGTTCACCGGCTAATTTGGTTTCGATGTCATTCTTCGCTTTTATAACATCATCGATTTTTTCATTTGGAACCGTCATGGAAAGGACGTAGTGTTTGATTTTCCATTCTCCGTCTTTCTTTATCATAACGCCAGAACCGCGACAAATCTTCATTTGAGTATCTAAAAGCTCGTCAAACCAGGCAATGGTGAGATCTTCATTAAAGTAAATGTTGCGTTGTAATGATTTAAAATTCCAGGCCTGCCCTTTGTCAAAGTAAGGTTTGGCAAACGCTTCAAACTCTTTTTTATCCCAGTTTTCAGTTGCATCGGTACCGATATAGATGGCATCATCAGTCAGATCATCGAAATAATCATTGTAATTAGCTTCTGCGGCAGCCTGATGCCATTCGTCGAGTGTTATATTGATTTCCTGTTTTTCTTCTTCGATAGCTTCTTTACCGGGTTTTATACAGGAAGTAAAAAGGCAGACAGTTGCTGCAAGTAGTAGTGTCTTTTGCATGTTAGTGTTGTATTAGTACCGTTTTTATGTTTACAAATTCGTGTATGCCTTCTTCTGATAATTCACGACCGTATCCTGATTTTTTAATTCCGCCGAAAGGTAATCTCGGATCCGATTTTACCATTTCGTTGATAAAAACAGCTCCTTCTTCAAATTCTGAAATACGGGATTTAATAGTGTTTATGTCTTTGGTGAATATTGAAACGCCTAATCCGAAACGGGATGTATTGCTGATAGTAATAGCTTCGTTAAGCGTTTTAAAAGGAAGCAAAGCGGCTACCGGACCAAAAACTTCTTCGTTAAAAACCGGCATGTTTTCGGTAATATTTGTTACTATAGTCGGGTCAAAATAAGCTTCGTTACGGTTTCCGCCAAAAGCGATTGTTGCGCCCATAGCGACTGATTTTTGAACCTGCGCTTCAACTTCTTGCGCTAAATCTACGCGAGCCATCGGACCGATTTGTGTATCCGGATCCATTGGGTCACCCATTTTTAACTGGCTTAAAGCGATTTTATACTTTTCAAGGAATGTGTCGTATATAGTTTCTTGTATCAAAAACCGTTTTCCGGCAATACAACTCTGACCGGCATTTTGCATTCGGGCGTTAACAGCTGTGCTAACCGCTTTTTCAAGATCGGCATCTTCGCAAACGATAAAGGCATTGCTACCGCCCAGTTCCAATACGGATTTTTTTAAATGCTTTGCAGCTTCTGTGGCTACGGCTATACCGGCATTTTCACTTCCGGTTAACGAGACAGCTTTGATGTGAGGATTACCAATTACATCGGCTACTTCTTTACTGGAAATAGGAAGGTTTTGGTAGATACCTTTCGGTAAGCCGGCGTCTTCGTATAGTGTCTGGATAATTTGTGCTGTTTCCGGAACATTGCTGGCGTGTTTCAGGACGATTGTATTTCCTGCCAGAATAGATGGAATAGCAAAACGGAAAACCTGCCAAAACGGAAAATTCCAGGGCATAACGCCTAATAATACACCAAGCGGTTCGTAGGTAACAAAGCTTTCAGTGGCTTCCGTTGTTATTTTTCGACCTTGTAAAAAAGCGGGCGCGTTTTGGATATAATAGTCACATAAAAGTCCGCATTTTTCTACCTCAGCAATAGCTTGGGAGATGGGTTTTCCCATTTCTTTGCTAATCAATTCGGCGTATTGCTTTTTGTTTTCCAGAAGTTTCGCTTTTACATTCTGAATGTGAGTGATTCGATCCGGGAGTGCTGTTTTTCTCCATTTCTGAAAGGCTTCGGCAGCACGGTTAATTTTTTCGTTAGTATCGTTTATGGCCATCGTCATCTTTTTCTATGCTAGTAAAGATACTTATTTTCGAAAAAAACAACGGTTAAAACGGGTTACATTTTTATTGCACAACGTTGAAGGTTATTTGAATTTCCGGGTGTTGTACTTAAAAAAGGAGTATACCGGGCAAAAATTAATAATTCCGGTAAGGAGTAATACGGCACCGATAGTCAGTAGAACATAGCCGAGTGTTCCGGTAATGATTTCTGTTGAGACTAGAAGTGACAAAATAATAGCAATGGTGATTCGGACAATTTTGTCGATACTACCCATATTTTTTCTCATGGTACAAATGATAAAAAGATTAGTTTTTATGTGCACTGATGATAGTAATAAGCTCCTGTTTGGAGATCAATCCGGAATGCCTCCAGATTGGTTTACCGTCTTTAAACAATAGCAGGGTAGGTACGCTTCGGATTTGGTAGGTTGCGGCAAGAGATTGATTTTTGTCTACGTCAATTTTAATAATGTGTACAGAATCGTTTAGAGTCTCTTTTGTATCCTTTAAAACGGGAGCCATTGCAGTACAAGGCTGACACCAGGTAGCAAAAAAGTCGACCAGAACCGGTTCTTTACGATTAATGATTTCTGAAAAAGTACTCATAATAGTTTCAACTGAATTTAGGAGTTTTGATTATCTTCTGGTCTTATCGGCGATATTACAGTTTGAACTGTTGCATCCGAAGTTGAAAATAGCCTGAAGCAGGAAAAATAATCCGAATGCACCGAATATCCATTGCCGGTTTTCATAAGCTGTATAGAACATAAAAAGGGCTATGGCAAGACGGAAATAACGCATAAAATGCCAGTTGGAAAATAGGTTTTTCATTGTAAAGGAAATTCTGAGTCCTATAAATTTACGAAAAATATTGAAATAGGAGTGTAACTTTTGTTACTTAAATGATGGGGTGATAAAGGGGAAATAGGTAAAAAACAAAAAAGCCATTCAATCGAATGGCTTTTTTGTTTTGCTCCCGCAAATATAGAGTTTTCGAACCAATTTAAAGAAGATTTGGAGAAACTTTATCATTTTTATGTAGATGTAGTAGAAAGATTATGAAACTAAAACCATTTTTTATCTGTTAAAATGGTAATTCAATTCTTTGTCAATCAGTACTTATGTTGTTTTTTTTACATTTTTTATATCAAAAAACGATTAGTTGTTAGTAATTTGCTATTTTGCAGCTTCAAATTCTGATAATATGAACAGAATAAAAGAGGTCTTAAAAGAAAAAGGAATTACTCAAAAATGGTTAGCTGAAAAGCTCGGGAAAAGTTACAATATGGTTAATGGTTATGTGCAAAATAGGCAACAACCGAGACTAGAAGTGCTTTTTGAAATTTCAAAAATTCTTTCAGTGGACGTTAAAGAGTTAATTAAAGACGAAACAAACTAAACAAATGTCTGAAGAACAGAAACTACTATTGCAGAGCAAGCTTTGGGCAATTGCCAACTTGTTAAGAGGTAAAATGAATCCAGATGATTATAGGGATTATATTCTAGGTTTTATCTTTTTTAAATATTTATCTGAGAAACAAGAGTTGTATGCTAATCAACTTTTAGAAGGTGAAGAAATTACGGATTTCACAAAAGTTACTGACCAAGAAACACTTGAGGTAATTCGCGAGGAATCAATTATTAAGTTAGGTTATTATCTAAAGCCTGAAGAACTATTTGCAGCAGTTGCCGAAAAAGGTAATTCTGAGGTTGAAGGTGAAAGCACTTACATCTTAGATGATTTACAAGAGATTCTAAATCATATTGAGCAAAGCACAATGGGTAAAGAATCGGAAGAGGATTTTGCTGCTTTATTTGAAGATTTAGATTTAACATCAACTAAATTAGGAAGAACCGTAGGGGCTAGAAATGAGATAATTGTAAAAATAATTAATGAGCTAGCTGAAATCGATTTCAAATTAAATGAAATCGATTCCGATGTATTAGGTGATGCCTATGAGTATTTAATAGGTAAATTCGCAGCAGGAGCAGGAAAAACTGCTGGAGAGTTCTATACTCCTCAACAGGTTTCTACAATACTAGCTAAAATTGTTACTACTGGAAAAACAAAAATAAAATCGGTTTATGACCCAACGTGTGGGTCGGGTTCCTTGCTTTTGCGGGTAGCTAAAGAAGCTGACGTAAGTGAATTTTATGGTCAAGAATTGAACCGTACAACATACAACTTAGCTCGTATGAACATGATTTTGCACGATGTTCATTATAGACAATTTGACATTCGGCAAGAAAATACTTTAGAGGAACCACAACATTTAGACAAAAGATTTGAGGCAGTAGTGGCAAATCCTCCATTTTCTGCACATTGGAAAGGGAGTAACAATGCTCTTAATAGTACAGATGAACGTTTTAGCCAATATGGCAAACTAGCACCTAATACAAAAGCAGATTATGCCTTCATAAAACACATGTATTATCAATTAGCTGATAATGGTACTATGGCATGTGTTCTTCCACATGGAGTCCTATATAGAGGCGCATCTGAAGGCGTAATAAGAAAATATTTTATTGAGGAATTAAACGCTTTAGATGCTGTAATTGGATTACCTGCGAATATTTTTTATGGTACATCAATTCCCACCTGTATTTTAGTTTTAAAAAAATGCCGACAAACAGATGATAATGTAGTTTTTATTGATGCAAGTGGTGAAGACCATTTTGAAAAGGTAAAAAATCAAAATGAACTACGTCCTGAAGATGTAGGACTTATTGTAAATACATATAGGAATAGAGAAACAATTGAAAAATACAGTTAATGTTGTCAGTTTACAAGAAATAGCTGAAAACGACTACAATCTAAATATACCTCGATATGTGGATAGGTTTGAAGAAGAGGTAATAATTAATTTAGAGGATGTAATAAATCGTTTAAAAAATATTGATGAGGACTTAGCACAAGTGGATGATGAAATTAAAGCTTATTGTTCTGAACTTAATATAGAAACACCATTTTAGTAATATGGAAGATTTATTACAACCTAGTTTACGTTTTCCAGAGTTTGAAGGAAATTGGAAAGTAACAACTTTTGGTAATCATTTTTCTTTTAAAAATACTAATTCTTTATCTAGAGAAAAGCTTAATTATGAAGATGGGGCTGTTAAAAATATCCATTATGGAGATATTCACACAGCTTTCAATTTATTATTTGATATCACAAAAGAAAAAGTACCGTTTATTAATACAGATGAAGATATTAGCAATATAGATGAAGAAAACTATGTCCAAAATGGTGATATGGTTATTGCTGATGCTTCTGAAGACTATGCAGACATTGGGAAGTCAATTGAAGTTGTTAATATTAACAATGAACGTGTTTTGGCTGGTTTGCATACTTTTTTAGCAAGAAAAACGGACAACACTCTGGCTAATGGTTTTTTTGCATTTCTACTAACTACATACAAGGCTAGGTTAGAAATCATGCGAATTGCACAAGGAACTAAAGTTCTTGGTTTGTCAAAAGACAGATTAAGTGAAATTCCATTGTATATACCAGAAACTGATGAACAACAAAAAATAACTGATTTTTTAAAAGTTATTGATAAACGCTTAAAGTTATTAATGAATAAAAAAGAAGCGTTGGAAGATTATAAGAAAATAGTTGTTCAAAAGTTGCTAAATCAAGAAATACGATTTAAACAAGATAATGGTGAGAATTTCCCGGAATGGGAAGAAAAAAGAGTTGATGATGTTTTTGATGTGACTCGAGGTAATGTTTTAGCAGTTTCAGAAATGAAAACTGAAAAAAGTTTAGAATATTCATATCCTGTTTTTTCATCTCAAACAAAAAATGATGGCTTGACAGGCTATTATAATGATTTTTTATACGAAGATGCAATAACTTGGACTACAGATGGGGCTAATGCTGGTGATGTGAATTTTCGTGAAGGAAAATTTTATTGTACAAATGTTTGCGGAGTGTTATTGTCAAATAATAATCAAGCAAATCATTGTACAGCAGAATTATTAAACAGAGTAACTCAGAGATATGTATCGTACGTAGGTAATCCAAAGTTAATGAATAATATAATGGCTGGTGTGAAAATTAAATTCCCAGACATTAATGAACAAATAAAAATTTCAAATTTTATTAAAAATATTATCGATAAAATTAAAGTTGAAGAAAAGAGAATTCAAGATTATCAGTTGTTCAGAAAATCATTACTTCAAAAAATGTTTGTTTAGTTGTGAATTTAACTAGAGCCAAAATAGAAGAGTTTAAAGACGAGGTAGATGGTCTAACTGGGTATTATCTTATTATAGATGAAATCGAAGATAATTTACCCGAAAATCCAGATATATCTATAGAATCATGTAAGTCTCTAATCGAAGGACTTAGTAAGAAAGCCCTTGAACTCATAAGTGATAAGTACAATGCAGACAAACAACTAATGAAAGCATGTGAGGGCAACATGTCAACATTAGTTAAAACTGCTTTTGATGAGGTTTACAAAACTTCAATTGAAAAAGATTTGCATGAGTCGCTTTATAATATTATCCAAAATAAAAGTAGAGTAAATAAACTATTAGATGCTGCAAAAGTGGAAATGCAAAAAAACACCAAAAAAGCAGTTGATAAAATTGCCGCTATACGCCATGATAGAGGTGATATTTCACATGGGAGGGTTTATCCAAAAAAATCTGAAAGTGAATTACATTTGGCAAATTCTATTTTGTCAATTACTGATGGTATTTGTTCTTTTATGATACATGAATTAGCTATTCAGTACCAATTGAAACTTGAACAAGCAAAAATGTTGGTCTACAAAGAAGAAGGTGATTATAATCAATGGTTAGACGAACAAAATGATAACCTTTTAACCAAAATAGACTTTAGTCGATTACTTTATAATAATAACTACGAAAAGTATGAAGAGATTTTTTATTCGGAATATCAAGATTCATTGTCTTCAGAGAAACTTGAAGAATTAGAAGAATTGGATAAAAAATTAGATACGATTCCTTTAGAAACAGTAGAAAGAGAAATTGAAAACTTAATAAACACATTCCAAGAACAAGAGTTTTGGACACCACACAGACTTGAAAAACTAGAAGAATTAACTAGTGCTTACAATTTTGTTTTTGAAGAAACTAGACAGGCTATTGAAGAGTTTTTATTTACCGAAAAAGACCCATTACCAGATGAAGCAATTCAGGTGTTGATTGAAAGACCAAATCTAAAAGAACGTAAAGAGAGAACAGAATTTGCTATTGGTAGAATAAAATTAATGGCAAGTATTTTAAAAGATAGCTAAGAAAATGACAAGACAACCTGAACAAATTTTAGAAAACAAATTGGTAACTCAACTAGTAGCACTAGGCTATAAAAAAGTTGAGATAGCAAATGAATTTGATTTGTTGTCTAATCTAAAACGACAACTTGAAATACACAATAAAGTAGAGTTGTCTGAGCAAGACTTTAAGCAAATACTCAACTATATTAATAAAGGGAATATTTTTGAACGTGCTAAAATTTTACGTGACCGTGTACCCTACGTAAATGATAAAGGCGAATCAAAAACTATTGAACTGATTAATCAAGTTCGTTGGTGTCAAAATGAATTTCAAGTCACACAACAAGTTTCGATTGATGGAAAATATAAAAACCGTTACGATGTAACTATTCTTATCAATGGGTTACCATTAATACAAATAGAATTAAAACGAAGAGGTTTAGAACTTAAAGAAGCTTTTAATCAAATAAATAGATATGAAAGACACAGTTTTGGTGAAGGAGCTGGATTATTTCAATTTATTCAGATTTTTGTTATTAGCAATGGGGTTAATACAAAGTATTACGCTAATAGCCCTATTAAAGCTCGTTCATTCAAACAAACATTTTACTGGACTGATAATAAAAATAAACTAATAACACAATTAGCAGATTTTTCAGCTATTTTTCTTGAGCCATGTCACATATCAAAAATGGTTTGTAAATATGTAGTTTTGAATGAATCTGGTAGTTATTTAATGGTTTTAAGACCTTATCAGTTTTATGCTGTTGAAGCTATTATTGAACGTGTTAAAAACACCACTGAAAACGGATATGTTTGGCACACTACAGGTTCTGGAAAAACATTAACTTCCTTTAAGACAAGTCAAATATTAACACAAATGCCTCAGGTACATAAAGTGGTTTTTGTTGTTGATAGAAAAGATTTGGATTATCAAACAACGAAAGAATTCAATAGTTTTAGCAAAGGTAGTATTGATGGAACAAACGATACTAAAACCTTAGTAAATCAATTATCAGGTGATGCTAAATTAATAGTAACTACAATTCAAAAACTAAATACAGCAGTTACTAAGGCTAATCATATCAAGAAATTAGAGCAATTACAGGACAAACGCATTGTTTTTATTTTTGATGAATGCCACCGTTCTCAATTTGGGAGAACTCATGAATCAATTAAAGGTTTTTTTCAAAATAGCCAAATGTTTGGGTTTACTGGAACACCAATATTTGAAAAGAATGCTGGCTCAAATGAATACGGTAAGCGAACTACAAAAATGCTTTTTGGTAAAGATTTACATAAATATGTGATTACTGATGCAATACGTGATGAAAACGTTTTAAAATTTTCAGTTGAATACATCAGTACATTTAGAAAAAAAGATAATATTCAAGATATTGAAGTCGAGGCTATAGACGAAAAGGAAGTTATGGAAGCTCCACAACGTTTAAACAATATAGCTGATTATGTCATAACTAATCATAACCGTAAAACACACAGCCGAGAATTTACAGCAATTTTTTGTGTAAGTAATGTAGAAACACTCATAAACTATTATCAAATATTCCAGAATAAAAAGAATGCGGGTGAACATAATTTAAAAATTGCTACAATTTTTTCATACCAAGCTAATGAAGATGACAAAGAAGCAATGGGTGTTACTTGGGAAGATGATGAGTTTTTAATAGCAGCAGAACCAAAAGCTGATTATAGTTCTATAAAACAACAACATACAAGAGAAAGCTTAGATAGTTTCATTAGTGATTACAACAAAATGTTTAGCACTAATTTTTCTACTAAGGATTCTCAATCTTTTTACAACTATTATAATGATATTGCGAAAAGGGTTAAGCATAAGCAAGTAGATATTCTATTGGTTGTGAATATGTTCTTAACAGGATTTGATAGCAAAACACTTAATACAATATATGTTGATAAAAACCTGCAATATCACGGTTTAATTCAGGCTTATTCAAGAACCAATAGGATTTTAAATGAATTGAAGTCTCAAGGGAATATTGTTGTGTTTAGAAATCTTAAAAATGCTACTGATGAAGCCATAACTTTATTTTCAAACATTGAGGCTAAAGATGAAATCATCATGGAGCCGTATGAGGATTATGTAAAGAGAATGAACGATGCTTTCATCACATTATTACAAATAACTCCAACTGTAAATAGTGTAAATAATTTAAAAGATGAAGATGAAGAATTAGCTTTTGCAAAAGCTTTTAGGGAATTAATGAGGATTAAAAATATTTTAATCACATTTACACAATTCACGTTCGATGATTTAAGCATAGACGAGCAAACTTTTGAAGATTATAAAAGTAAATATTTAGATTTATACGATAAAGTTAGGAGTCATGATGCTAAAGAAAAGGTTTCTATATTACAAGACATTGATTTTGAGCTCGAATTGATTCATAGAGATGAAATCAATGTAACTTACATTTTAAAATTATTAGCTAAACTTAAAGACGCAACACCAGAAGAAAAAGAAAAACAAGAAAAAGCAATTTTTGACTTAATTGCTGGTGAAACTCAACTAAGAAGTAAACGTGAATTGATAGAAAAATTCATCAATCAGCATTTACCAACCATTGAAGAATCTGATGACATTCCAGATGAATTTGCAAATTTTATCAGCGTTGAAAAATTGAATGCAATAAAAGAACTAAGTGAAAATGAAGGTTTAAATCCTGAAAAATTAGAAAAAGTAATTGGAGATTATTTGTTTACAGAAAAAATGCCATTACGTGATGATGTCATTGAAATAATGAATGAAAGGCCTAGTTTAAAAGACAGAAAAACAAAATCAGAACGAGTTACAGAAAAAATATTAAATTTTGTTGAAACTTTCATTAATGGGATTTCAAGACCATAAGCCCCTAAAAAGCATTAACTTTATGTGTAATTATTAATTAAAAAATGAAGTGAAAGGTACTTAAAAAGTACCTTTTTTGCACTTGCTTCACACGTTAAAGCTAACTAGAATTTCCCTCCTCCTCTTTTGTTAAGTCTTTATTTATCGATTTTTTTGAAATTTACTTAAGCATTACCCAGCTCTTGGTGTAAAATTTTAATAAAACTCTTACGTTGTACTCTGATTACTCTTCAGATTTTTTGACGTTATCTGCAAGCAAAATTATTACTG